>JAYZCA010000149.1:0-25459 GCA_036339235.1 Candidatus Latescibacterota bacterium
TGTTCGCCAGCGAGGGAAATCCCGGCAACGACATCCTGCCCAAGGTGCCGGACCTGCGACAGGTGCTGGCACAACCATCCGTAGCGGGTGCACTGGCGAGCCTGTTGGGGCCCGACTATCTGCTGCACCCGCATCGCCACTGTCACCAGAACCTGGCCGGCAGCCAGGGGCAGCGGATGCACCAGGACAGCTACGAGGCGGATCAGAACGTGCGCCATCACCGGCTACGATGGCTGATGGCCTTCTACTATCCGCAGGATGTGGATGGGCGGATGGGGCCCTCGTCGATCGTGCCGAAGACGCAGTATCTGACGGCAGAGGACCAGCACGGCAGCGCCGACGAGCTGCCGCTGGAGGGCCGCGCGGGGACCGTGGCGATCGTGCACTACGATTTGTGGCATCGGGCCATGGCCAATACCGGTGAGCGCGATCGTTTCATGGTGAAGTTCCTCTTCACGCGCATGTCCGAACCACACACGACGGCATGGCGCCACGAGGACCCAGCTTGGGCATTGACAGGGAGTGCCGACGACGCGGTGTGCGCCCACCTGTGGGACTGGATGCGGGGGGAGACGGAAGCTGCGCGGTCACCTGAGCCAGGCGTGCGTGAATTGAGCGATGGGCTGACGGCAGGTACGGAGATGGATCGCTACGACGCGGCTTACCAGCTGGGCGCGACCGGTAGCGAGGGTGTGGAGGCGCTGATGGAAGCTCTGCGGCAAGAAGGCGGCCGGCGAGTGCAGGCCAACATCGAGCGTTCACACACGAATCCGGCACAATTCGAAGCGGCGTATGGGCTGACGGTTGCGGGCTCTGCCGCCGTGCCGGCGCTGACGGAGCTGTTGAAGGACGAGGCCTGGTGGCTGCGCGCCAGCGCGGCGGACATACTGGGCGACATCGGACTGCCGGCGGCGGCAGGCTCCGGCGCCCTCAGAGGGGCCCTGACGGACGAGTCCGAGTGGGTGCGCCGCAACGCGGTCGAAGCGCTGGGGACAATCGGACCGTCGTCGGCAGGTGCCTCAGCCAGTACGATCGCCAGATGCCTGACCGACCCCAGCGATGCGGTGCGGCACAACGCGGCGTTGGCCCTTGCCAGGATCGGCGGGGGAGAGGCGGCGGCCTTGCGCGCCGCCGGGGACGACACCAACCGCTATGTCCGGGAGCTGGCGGCGGAAGCGCTGACCCGGTGATCTATCTCTATATATGATCCTTGGGCAGCCGAGGCTGCACAACCTCCTTGAAGGGTCAGGGGAAGGCCGACTATTTATTGAAGGACGTGTCCGGTGTGCCCTTGAAGCAGCCCAGGACCCACGGGTAGGTATCGGTGACGTAGTATCCGTAGGCACCGCCGATGCTCATGCCGTTGCAGTCGTCCAGGTCGCCTGACCCGGCGGCGTATTCATAGTCGTCGACGAAGGTGCCGTCGTAGGTACCCCCCGGGTCGGTACCGCCCACGGCACTGCGGGTGCCGCTCTTGAGTCGATAGCTAGAGGAGACCTTGCGGAACGACTCGCCGTCCCGGATGGTAGATCCGTAGATGGGAAACCCGTCAGCAGCAAAGCCGATCACGGGTGAAGATGAAGAGGTGTCGTCGGTGAACAGCGCATTTGGATTGCCGTGATAGTGGTAGGTCCCGTCCGGCTGGGTGTGGGCGTTGTGGCTGTCGGTGCCGAAGTCGGCTGTCGCCGCCATCGGGTCATAGCGGAAGGGCACACCAATGTCGAAACAGCCGATCCTGCCGTCGCCGACGCCAAAACATCCGGCAGCCAGCAGGTCCAGCTTCACACCGTTGAGGAAGATGGCGTTGTCGGTGCGCAGGCTCAGCGCCGTCGACGTGCCGGCGATGGCGGGCGCGCGGGGTACGCGGTACGTGACAGACTGGGCCTGCGCTGTGTTGACGAAGGAGCGCGGGCCGTCGTTGAAGTCGTGGTTGGGAATGGCATTGGCGCTGAAAACACAGTGGTTGTTGGTCACCGAAATCGTCAGGTCGCCGATGAAGCCCAGATCACGGTTGATATCCCGCACTGTGGACATGTAGGTATCGGCGTAGTCGGAACAGTCGGTGCTGACTCTGGTGAGGATGGCGTTGGTGAGGTCCACCACCGTGTCGTCGGGAGCGGTGGCTGAGGCCTGGCCGTCGCCATTTGATCCGCAACCACACGCCAGGATCAGGGCAAACGGGAACCGGAGATGGCCGGATCGTCTCGTCAGTCGCTCTCGCATTCTCCCCTTCGTCAGGCGCCCGCAAGCGGCAGGTTGGTGACTTCGCCGGTGGCCAGGGTCAGCGCCCGCAGATCCTCGGGCTCGATGTTGTGCAGAACCGTCTTGCCGAGACAGCGGGCCATCATCGACGCTTCGGACGTGTTGGCCCGGATCAGGTTGGCTATCGCCAGGCAACGATCATCCTGGCTCAGGTCCGCGTCGAAGGTCAGGCTGCCGTCGACGACATGGCCACCCGCTGCCAGCCCGGCGGACACGCCCAGGGCCACGGCCACCGCGCCGAGACCGATCAACTTGGCTGCATCCGTACCCGAGCGTACGCCGCCGAAGTGGATCAGGTCGATGTCTCCCTCGCGTCGAAGCTGGCGCAGGATGTGCACTGTATCGCGCAGCAGCCGCAGATCGGGTACACCCCCTAACTCGCACCATGGTGCGTCCGCCCATGGGCTCTGCATGCCCATACCCATGCTGTTGAGAAGCAGCACGTCGGCGCCCTGGTTGAGAGCGGTTGCGATGATCGCGCTTAATCTCTGCGAGACTGGACCATCACCGCCGGCTGACAGCACAAGCCCCGTGAGCTGCTCGTCGTGGAGCCGCTCCGGCACACGCACGTCCTCGTCGACGGCAATCCTCAACAGGGCTGCCGCCCGCACTGACGGTGCCGCGCCGTCGTCCACAAGCAGCTGCAGCCAAGGCACCTGAGTCTCCAGGGACAGCGGCTCGAGACCGAGGCTGGCGCCCTGTGCTTCGGCCACGCCGCGGGCCACCGCTTCGCGCACCTGCTTCGGTGCGCCATCGAAACCGGTCACCAGGAAGGGATGAGCCAGACCCAGTCTGCCGCCGAGTTCGAAGCTGACACGGCAGGCCTCGCGGTACGGGTCGATGACCAGGCGGGAGAGGTTGGCCGGCAGCAGAACGATATCCTCCAACTGCGGTGGTCGTGTTTTGGGAAAGGGGTTCTGGCGGGGTAATAGGCGACGGCGCAGCATGGCCTGCTGTGCCTCCAAATGTCCGGGTTCGGTGCGCGCCATGGTGAACAGGTCCTCGCGGTGTTGGACGCTGTAGTCGGGCGTCCCCGTCTCGGCATCGCAGCGATAACAACGTGCCGCCTCCTTGTGCGCCGTCTCCGGATCGTAGGTGACTTCGATCTCCGGGAAGGTCACCGGCACCAAGCCGACCCCGAGAAATTCGGCGTGCTGCACAGCGTGACGCTCCCACATGGCGTCCTCTGCCACCGGCACACGGCGCGTGCGGTACGGCGTCTGGTAAGGCAGCGGCTCCAGGTTGTCTGCGAGGAAGGCTTCGACGTAGTACGCCGCCCGCTGTCCATGGTGCATGGCCATGACGATCGTCGAACCACCGAAGGCACCGTCACCGGCGGCGAATACCTGCGGGTCGGTGGTCCGCATGGTGTCGAAATCCGTGGCAATGCGGTCCTGGCGCATCAACCCCAGGCCGTCCAGTTCGTCACACACGCCTTTCTGGCCAACGCTGGCGATGACCATACCGCATTCGATGTCGTGCTCGCTGCCGGAAATATTCAGCGGTTGTCGTCGGCCGTCGGTGTCAGGTTCGCCTGGTTGTGTCGATACGCAACGCAGAGACAGACCGTCACCGCGGGGTTCAACGCTCACCGGTTGGGTGTGATAGACGAACTCGATGTTCTCGGCGATGGCCCCCTCCAACTCAATGCGTCGTGCCGGGATCTCGGTGGGGCCGCGGCGGTAGAGGACCGTCACCTTCTCACAGCCCGGCAGGCGTCGTGCCACGCGGCAGGCGTCCATGGCCACGTCACCGCCGCCGACAACGACGACGTTCCTGGGAAGCGTCGGGCGCTGGCCAGCGTTGATCTCACGCAGCCAGCCGACACCGTCGACGACGAGTTCATGTTCCTCGCCGGGGATGCCCATGGTTTTGCCCCACCAGGCGCCGATGGTGAGCAGCACGGCGTCATGTCGCCGTTTCAACTCGGCAAGGGATACATCCCTGCCCAGCGCCGTGCTCAGGTGAACCTGCAGACCCGGGCAACGACGGGTCAGCCGGTCGATGTCCTCATCGATGATGCCGGGGGGCAGGCGGAAGGCGGGGATCCCCCACACCATCATGCCCCCGAGGCGGTCGCTCATCTCGTAGACGTGGACCTCGTAGCCGGCTTCGCACAGGTCATGGGCCGCCGTCAGTCCGGCGGGGCCGGCGCCGACGATACCCACCGTCTCCTTCCTGGTCACCGCTACGGGAGGCGGGTCGTACTGGTGACCGACGCGGTCCATGACGAATCGTTTCAGGTTGCGGATCTGCAGCGCGCCGTCGGACTCCACGCGCCTGCAGGCCGGCTCGCAGGGTGCGTCGCAGACTCGACCGCAGATCGAGCTGAAGGGGTTGGTCACCGTGATCGCTTCGAAGGCCTCCTCGAACTTGCCTGCCCAGATGAGGCCGATGTACGATGGGGCGTCGGTGCCGACGGGACAGGCCACCTGGCAGGGGGCAGGTACGAAGTGCAGGTCCTGCGTGGAATCGTCGCCAGCCATGTCAGACGCCACCAGCACCGGGTTCGTGCGGCAGGCCCGTCATGCGCGCCGCTTCCGGCGTCAGCGCCACCAGGTCGTCACGATTCAGCCCGCCCGTAGACTCGTGACCCAGGGCGTGGGTCAGCGCCGCGATCTGCCAGCGAACGGTCTCCAGGAAGCGGTGAATGTTCTGCGCCTCCACGTTCACCTGATAGCGCTTCTCATGCTCCGGATCCTGCGTAGCGATACCGGTTACGCACTGGCCGACATGACACTGCATGCAGGCGATGCAGCCACCGGCGATCAGCACCGATGTGCCGAAACCGACGGCGTCGGCGCCCAGGCAGAGGGCCTTCACTGCGTCGATGCCGTCTCGCAAGCCGCCCATCAAAACGATCTGGATGTCCTGACGCCGGTTGATTTCATGGAGCGCATCGAGAGCCTCGACGATGGCGGGCAGTGTGGGAATGCCGATGTGATCGATGACCTCAGAGCTGCCGGCACCGGTGGCGCCCTGCATTCCGTCGAGCTCCACGAAGTCGAAGCCGTCCTTGACCGCAATCTTGATATCGTCGCGTACTCGGCCGGCGCCCAGTTTGACGCTTACCGGTTTGCTGTAGCCGGTGGCCTCGCGAAGCTCCTCGATCTTGATCACGAGATCGTCGGCGCCGAGGATGTCGGGGTGACGTGACGGCGAGCGTAGGTCGATACCGGCGGGAATGCCGCGAATAGCGGCCAGCTCCGGCGTGACCTTCTTGGCCATCAACTGTCCGCCGAGACCTGGTTTGGCGCCCTGGGAGATGTAGATCTCCAGACCGTCGGCGCGCTTCATGTCGTGGATGTTCCAGCCCAGACGCCCGCCTAGGCACTGAAAGATCAGCTGCTTGGCCGCATCCCGCTGGGCATCGCTCATGCCACCCTCACCCGTGTTCTCCGCAATGTCGGACAGGGCCGAGGCAATGGCGACGGCCTGCTTCGTCGAGCGGCTGATGGCGCCATAGCTCATGGGCGCAATCATGACAGGCATGCTCAGCTTGAGGGGTGCGCCACCATGGAGACCGCCGATCTCGGTACGCATGGAGACCTTCGACACGACGTCAGCGTCGGCGCCGGCATTGGACAGGTCACGCCGAAAGGCCAGATCCGCCAGATGCGGCAGGGGCCGGGCCGCACCATACCCACGGATGCGGTAGCGACCGATCTGCGACTTGATGTGGATGTCCTCCTGCACCTTGGGATTCCAGTACTCCGAGTCACGCGAGTAGGTGAAGAAGGGGAGGCTGCGCACTTGCGGCTCCTGCTCGGCGTAGCGCAGTTTCTTGCCGGCGTTGACGATCTTCTGGAAACCACCCGGGAATTGAATCTCGTAGCGGTCCAGGAACTGCCGCGCAGCGTCGGTCTCGTCGGCGGAGATATCGGTGATCTCGGCGTCGCTGCCGAGATTGTCGACGCGGCCGCCCACAAGAATCTGACCACCCGTCATATCCTCGCCGACACGCTCGCCGGAGTCCCCGAGGATGATGATCAGACCGCCGTACATCATGTAACCGGCCATGAAGTTGGCATTGCCCACGCAGCACAGCGTGCCCGACTTCATCACCTGGCCGGCGCGTGAACCCAGGTTGCCGTGAACGACGAGCTCGGCGCCACGGATGGCGACACCGGCGATAGCGCCGGCGTTGCCGCGGACGACGACGGAGCCGCTGTACATGTTGTCGCCAAGCCCCCAGCCCACGTTGTTGTCCACCTCGAAGCGCGCTTCGTCCGTGAGTCCGGCGCAGAAGTAGCCCGCCGAGCCGCGTACGCGCACCCGGATCGGCGCCGTCAGTCCCACACCGATGTGATGCCGGGCGTCGGGATTGACGACTTCCACGTCCTCGCCGGCTTCGCCATGGGCGCGGATGCGCTCATTGGCCTGGCGCACCGGGATCTGCGACAGGTCTATCTGGACCATGTGGCGTGGGTTCCGGGTGGCGGCTCGTACGTGTCGAGGGCACGACCGGGAAACAGGCGGTTCAGTGACACTTCCTCGGAAGCCACCGCCACGAGGTCGTCGTCCTCGTACATGATCATCGGCTTGGCGGCGATGCGGTCCTTGGCGTAGCCGATCTCGTCGCGCGTGGACACCAGGAAGGAGAATGTGCCATCCAGATCGTCGATCGATGTCCGCAGCGCGTCCTGCAGGGCGATGTCCTGCGATAGTTTGTCAGCCAAATACACAGCGATCAGTTCCGAATCGTTGTCCGTGGTGAACTCGAAGCCCCGCTGCTCCAGCCGCCGCCGCATCTTCCAGTAGTTGGTGATCTGTCCGTTGTGGACGATGGCGACGTCGGCGAAACCCGTGGCCCAGAACGGGTGGGACGCCTCTGGCTTGACGTCGCTCTCGGTGGCTAGGCGCACGTGCCCGAGACCGTGGCTGCCTTCGAAGGCGGCCACCCCGTAGCGCGCGTCCACCTCGTGAGCGCTGCCCACGTCTTTGACGATCTCCAGGCTCGAGCCGATGGACAAGACCTTGGCGGCGTGTTCCACGGCGTAGGCGAAGCGCCGCACGTCACCCTCGTAGAAGACCGTGGCGCGATAGTTGTTGCCCACGGTCTCGTCGTTGATGACGCGTGCGCCCTCTGTCTCGAGGACGGTGCGGATGCGTTGGGTCGCCTCCGCGGCCACGTCCTGCTCACCGACGAAAAACCGCAGTCGCAGGTTGCCTTCGTCGGCTGGCGCGTAGAGGGCGAACCCGGTGGAATCGGGGCCCCGGTGCTGACAACCGTCCAGCATCTGCACCAAGGCCTCGCCGATGCGCAGATGGGTGGTGTGCGACTTGAGCATGATGCCGGCGATTCCGCACATGTCTATTGACCTTCCGGACGAGGCTCGATGAGGACGGACAGAAACTCGATAGGCAACTCTTTGAGTTGCTCGGGACCGTGCGGGGCATCGGCGTCGAAGAACAGCGAGTCCCCCGGCCCCATGGGAAACGTGTGGTCCCCATGGCGATAGGCCATGCGGCCCTTCAGCATGTGCAGGAACTCCATGCCGCCGTGCTGGAACAGGGGGAACACGTCCGCTTCGTCGGTCAAGGTGATCAGGTAGGGCTCGACGAACATCTGCCTGCTCACGTTGTGACCGAGCAGCTGATACTGGTGGCCCGCACGCGTGCCACGCCGCTCGATCGTCAGCCCCTCGCCGGCGGGTACGTAGGTGACATCGCGGGCCTCCTCGTATTTGCGGAAGAAGGAGGTAACCGGTACCTGCAGGGCCTGAGACAGGAGCTTGAGTGTCGCCAGCGACGGTGATGTCACGCCGTTCTCGATCTTCGACAACATGCCTGCCGACAGACTCGCCTTGCGGGCCAACTGGGCCCCCGTCATGTCCAGCTGCCCGCGGAAGGCGCGGATCTGCCGGCCGATGGCCCGTTCCAGATCGTTTTCGGGGACGCCGGAATGGGACGGATCCTCAGGCAAAGCCTGGCTCAGCTGCTCTGACAAAACAGGGGTCGTCATGGCAGACGGAGGATACTGGGGAGAGTCCTCTGTGTCAATACAATTTCCTATGAGGAAATGTCTCCACTCTGGCGGCAACGGTGCGGGCATTCCATACTTAGTCGCTCACGTCGGGAGTGGTCACAGATTAGAGCGCTTGTCCTGAGCCGATGGTCAGTCAGCCCTGCTGGACCGGTAGGTCTCAATCAAACGCTGTCGTTGTGGTCAGCCCTGCTGGACGGGAAAATCTCAGTCGAACGCTGGATCGGGTATGTCTCTCAAACTCCTGCGGCAGGGCCTTGGTAGACGCCCGTCGCGCATGTGGCACGACCGTCCGCTGAAGGACCATTACCGTGTGGTCATCATCGGTGGCGGCGCCCACGGGCTGGCGTGCGCCTACTACCTGGCCCGCGACCACGGCATCACGGATGTGGCCGTGTTGGACAAGAGCTACATCGGCTCCGGCGGCTCGGGACGCAACACGGCCATCCTCCGCGCCAACTACCTGACGCCTGAGGGCGTGCACTTCTACGACGCCAGCATCAAGCTCTACGAGGAGTTGTCCCGCGACCTCGACTTCAACGTCATGTTCAGCCAGCGAGGCCACCTGACGCTGGCTCACAACGACGGCTCGGTACGCACCATGCGCCGGCGTGCGGAAGTCAACCGGATCGAAGGTGTCGACTCACGTCTGGTCTTTCCCGACGAGCTGGCGCGGATCTGCCCTCAACTGGACCTGAGCCCGGCCCCGCGATTTCCAATCCTGGCGGCACTGTACCATCCGCCCGGCGGAATCATCCGCCACGATGCCGTGGTCTGGGGATACGCCCGCGGCGCCGACCGACGCGGTGTCGACATCCATCAGTACACGGAAGTCACCGGCATCGATACCGCGAACGGTGCGGTCACAGGCGTGCGCACTCAGCGTGGGATCGTCTCGGCGGACATCGTGCTGTCTGCCACAGCCGGCTGGTCCTCCAACGTGACGGCCATGGTCGGTCTAGAGCTGCCCCTCGACACCATCCCGTTGCAGGCCTGCGTGACCGAGCCCCTCAAACCCTTCCTCGACGTCGTCATCGTCTCCGGCAGCCTGCACGTCTACGTGAGCCAGTCGGACCGCGGCGAACTCGTCATGGGCGCCAGTGTCGATCCCTTCGCGTCCTATTCCATGGCTGGCTCCCTCGACTTCATGGAGAGCCTTGCCGGCCACGTGCTCGAGCTGTTTCCGTTCCTGTCGAAGGCCCGCATTCTGCGCCAGTGGGCGGGTCTGTGTGAGATGCCGCCCGATTACAGTCCTCTCATGGGAGTGACACCCGTGGATGGCTTTCTCCTCGACGCCGGCTGGGGGACGTACGGCTTCAAGGCCTCGCCTATCTGCGGCAAGGCTATGGCGGAACTGATCGCCACGCGGCGCACGCCAGACCTCATCTACCCCTTCCGCCTGTCGCGCTTTGCCGAGTTCGATCAGGTGGGCGAGAAGGGCGCCGCGTCGGTGGGGCACTGATGCTGCGGATCGACTGCCCCAACTGCGGTGCGCGCAACGCCGCCGAGTTTCGCTACGCCGGCGAGTACAACCCACGTCCGACGCAGGCCGATGACGACGAGTGGATCCGCTACCTCTACCTGCGGCGCAACCGCATGGGCGTGCAGGTCGAGTGGTGGTACCACCGATCCGGTTGCGGAACGTGGTTCCTCGTCGAGCGCGACCGGCGCAGCAACGAGATCTCGCGGATCATGCGCTGGCAGCCGGGTGTAGCCGAAACAGGGTCGTTGTCGGCATGAGCGGACGACGCATCGAGCCGCAGCCGGGGGAGACCATCGACCGTGGCTGCACGGTCCGCTTCCGCTTCGACGGCCGTCAGTTGGAGGGGTACGCCGGCGACACCATCGCTTCCGCCCTGACGGCGGCGGGCGTGCAGGTCCTGAGTCGTTCCTTCAAATACCACAGGCCTCGGGGCCTGCTGTGCGGTGCCGGTCACTGTCCCAACTGCCTGGTGCAGGTGGGAGACGAGCCCAACGTGCGCGCCTGTCGCCGGCCCATCGAGGAGGGTATGGAGGTGGCCCCGCAGAACGTCTGGCCGTCGCTGCAGTATGACGCCATGGCTCTCACCGAACTTGTGTCCCGCTTCCTTCCGGTCGGCTTTTACTACAAGACCTTCATACGTCCCGCGGCGATGTGGCCGCTGTACGAGCACGTGCTGCGCAACGCCGCAGGCCTAGGCGCAATCGACGAGACGACGACAGTCGGAGGTGATTTCGACAAAGAGTACCTGCATGCCGACGTGGCCGTCATCGGCGGCGGACCCGCCGGCCTCAGCGCCGCTGTCGCCGCCGTCGAACAGGGCGCCCGCGTGCTGCTGCTGGACGAGAACAAGACACTTGGAGGGCATCTGCGTTTCAGCGGCGACGGCGACGACGGTCGTACCCGCGTCGGCGCCTGGCGAGAGTCCCTCGGCAAGGGCGGTGCCACGGTGCTGACGCAGACGGCCGTCATCGGTCACTACCAGAATCACTGGCTGTCGGCAGTACGCGGCAACCGGCTGTACAAGATCCGCGCTGCCGGAGTGGTCGTGGCCACGGGCGCCTTCGAGATCCCCATGGTTTTCGATGGCAACGATCGTCCCGGTGTCCTGCTCGGCACGGCGGTCCAGCGACTCATACGCCTGCATGGCGTCGCACCGGGGCGCCGCGCCGTCGTCGTCACCGCCAGCGACGCCGGTTGGGATGTCGCCACCGACCTGGTGCAGGCCGGCGTCGAGGTGGCGGCCATCGCCGACGAGCGCCCCGGGCAGCACGCAGATCAGCGGATCGACACCACTGAAACGCAGGTCCTGCACGGACATACGATCGGCGCGGCGCACGGACGCAGCGCCGTGCGCGCGGCGGTCCTGGTGCCCGTCGACGGGGATGGCCCCTGGCATACGGTGGACTGTGACCTGATCGCCGTCAGCACCGGCTGGAACCCGTCGCTGGAGCTGGCCTATCTGGCCGGTGCCCGCAGCCGCTACGACGAGGACCTGGGCGAGATGCGCTTGCAGGCCGTGCCCGACGGGCTGTTCCTGGCCGGCCGAGTCGCCGGACCCGGCGGCCTCGAGGACGACGTCAGGCAAGGGGACGATGCGGGACACGCCGCCGCCGAGTGGGCAAGGGGGGGTAGCAAAGAGACGGGTACTACAGCGGCCGGCCAGAGGACGCCTGCAGCCCCGACGGGAGGGCGTTCGTCGGCACTGGTAGCGGCGCCGCCAACGGGGCATGACAAGCGCTTTGTCTGCTACTGCGAGGATGTGACCGATGTCGACATCAACACGGCGCTGCTGGAGGGCTACGACCGCATCGAGCTGCTCAAGCGCTATTCGACACTCGGCATGGGTCCCTGTCAGGGCCGCATGTGCGGTCTGCAGGGTATTCGCCACTGTGCCCGGGATACCGATACCTCCGTCGCCGACACAGGACGCACCACGGCTCGCCCTCCGGTGACACCTGTTTCCCTCGGAGCGCTGGCGGGGCAGAGGATGGAACCAGTTTACCTGTCCGCACTGCACGACTGGCACGTGCAGCAGGGGGCGAGCATGATGATTGCCGGACCCTGGCTGCGGCCTGAGCACTACGGGGATCCCGTCGCCGAGGTGGGGGCCGTGCGCCAGACGGTGGGCCTCATCGACGTGAGCCCCCTTGGCAAGCTGCAGCTCACCGGCCCCGGCGTGGCGACCATGCTCGAGAGGCTCTATGTCAATCAGTGGCAGGACCTGCGTCGCGGGCGCGTGCGTTATGGAATGATGTGCAACGACGAAGGCATCGTCCTCGACGACGGCGTCTGCGCAAGGCTGTCCGAGGAG
This sequence comes from Candidatus Latescibacterota bacterium, assembly GCA_036339235.1. GTDB lineage: Bacteria > Latescibacterota > UBA2968 > UBA8231 > UBA8231 > UBA8231. The sequence continues at coordinate 12,043 of JAYZCA010000149.1, forward strand.
GAGTGGTACGTGAGCACCACGTCCACCGGCGCTGCCGGCGCTCTCGAGTGGATGGAGTGGTGGCGCCAATCCGGTTGGGGGGAGGGCGTTCACATCACAGACATGACGGAGACCTTCGCCGCCTTCAACCTGGCGGGGCCGCGCTCCCGCGAAGTGCTGCAGCAACTCACCGAACGCGACCTGTCGAAGGCGAAATTTCCCTACATGCGCGCCCGTCGCGCCGAGGTGGCCGGCGTGCCTTGTCTGCTGCTGCGCATCGGTTTCACCGGCGAGCTGTCGTATGAGATTCACTGTCCCGCAGGCTTCGGACGTTATCTGTGGGAGACGCTGGTGGAGGCAGGCGGGAGTTTTGGTCTGCGACCCTTCGGCGTCGAAGCGCAGCGTGTGCTGCGCCTGGAAAAGGCGCACCTCATCGTCGGTCAGGATACCGACGCCCTGTCCGATCCGATCGCCGCCGATGCCGCCTGGGCGGTACGGCTGGACAAGGGTGATTTCCTCGGCAAACGGGCACTGACCCGCGTGTCCAGCGAAGGCCCCCGCCAGCGCCTCGTCGGCTTTCGCACCGGGCGTCGTGTGGACGCTCTGCGAGAGGGCTTGCAGATCGTCGACGCTGAACGTCGGATCATTGGCTGGATCTCCTCCTGCCGCCATTCACCTACACTCGACGAGACGCTTGGCCTGTGCTGGCTGCCCGCCGACATGGCGGCTCGCGAGCAGTCGACGTTTACGGTCTTCGTCGCTGGCCGGCTCGAGGCAGCGCAGGTCCATCACGGACCGTTCTACGACCCCGAGGGCGCGAGGCTGCGAAGCTGATGGCACGGTACTCTCCAGGTCTGCGCTCGCCGATGGAAACATGCTGGATGGACTCGTGCACGCAGGTGATCGACGTCGCCGGGGGTTGGCGCCTGCCGGAGGCGTTCCAGTCTCCCGACGTCGAGCTGCAGGCGGCAAAGAAAGCGGTCGTCCTCGGCGACGACACGTCACGGGGGAAAATCCTGGTGCAGGGCGAAGACTGCGCCAGAGCGGCACGCCAGGCCTTCGGCGCAGCGCCGGACGCCGTGGGGACCTGGGTCGAGGCAGAGGGTGTCGAGTTGTCGCGGTTGCGCCCGGATCTGTTGTATTGCGGCACGCCGCCGGAACGGCTTTCCTTCGCCAGCGAGGCACTACGGTCCGCGGCACAAGGTATGACGGAACCGCTGACGATCACCGATGTCACCCACGGCCGCTTCGAACTTCGTCTGTTGGGGCCCGCCGCGGGAAACCTGCTGAGCCGGGTGTGTGGCCTCGATTTCCACGAGACCCGCTTCGCCCAGGGGCACGTGGCGCAGACCAGTGTCGCTAAGACGCACCAGTTGATCATACGTGCCGACGTGGCTAACCTGCCCGCGTACCGGCTGATCGGTGGCCGCGCCCTGGGCGCATACGTCTGGGATACCCTCATGGAAGCGGGACGCGACCTGCAGTTGTCGCCCATCGGCTGGCTGGGGCTCCAGCGTTTGACCTGACACCTCACTGAATTCTCCCCTCGCAAAGGAAACCATCGTGAACTTGAGCGCCGTCGAGAAGCTGATCGAGAGCAAAGGGCTCGAGTACTTCCTGTGCTCTTTCGTCGAGATGGGTGGCCTGCCCAAGGCCAAGCTCGTCCCCGTGACTCATCTGCGGGACATGGCCTCCGACGGCGCCGGTTTTGCCGGTTTTGCCGCCGGCAACATGGGACAGGCGCCGCACTCACCGGACATGGCCAACATGCCAGACTTCGATTCGACGATGGTCGTACCCTGGCGGCCGAACATGGCCTGGGTCGCCGGCAACATCACCGTCGAAGAGAAACCCTACGACTACTGTCCGCGCACGATCCTGCAGCGGCAGCTCGATGTCGCCGCCGCGAAAGGCTTCTCCTTCCACGTGGGGGTGGAACCCGAGTTCATTCTCCTGCGGCAGACCGAAGACGGCACCTACGCGACCAATGATCCCCTCGACGTACTCGACAAGCCGTGCTACGACCTGGTCACACTCGGACGCAACCTCGACTTCATGACAACCCTCATCGGCTACATGCAGGAGCTGGGCTGGGGGCCCTACGCCAACGACCACGAGGACGCCAACTGCCAGTTCGAGGTCAACTGGGAATACTCGCAGGCCCTGACCACCGCCGACCGGCACACCTTCTTCCGGTGGATGGTGAAGAGCCTGGCGGAAGAGCACGGCCTGCTGGCGACCTTCATGCCCAAACCCTTCGACCATCTGACCGGCTCGGGTGCCCACTTCCACATGAGCCTCTGGGATGAGGAGGGAGCGAACAATCTCTTCCTGGAGAATGAGGACGAGAACGGTCTGTCGAAAACGGCCTACCATTTCATGGGTGGCGTCCTAGAACATGCCCGCGCCCTGGGGGCAGTGACAGCGCCGCTGGTGAACAGCTACAAGCGCCTCGTGCGAGGCGCACCACGTTCGGGTGCCACGTGGGCGCCGGTGTACGTGACGTACGGGGGCTCGAATCGCACCCAAATGATCCGCATTCCGGGACCTGGACGAATCGAGAACCGCTGCGTCGACGGTGCCGCCAATCCCTACCTGGCCATGGCGGCCATGCTCGCCGCCGGACTCGACGGCATGGAGCGAGAGCTCGACCCGGGCAGTCGCAACGACGACAACCTGTACGAAGTGTCAGAGGAGGAGCTGCGCGCGCGAGGCATCGATTTTCTGCCCTCCACGCTGAGCGAGTCCTGTGACTGTCTGGAGGGAGATGACGTCGTACGCGGAGCTCTGGGTGAGCAGTACGCCGACTACTACATCGAATGCAAACGTGAGGAGTGGCGTGAATACCACCACGCAGTCACGGAGTGGGAACGCCGCCGCTACCTGCCGATATTCTGAAGCCAGAGTGCCTGACGCCGCAGCAGTGTCTGCATCACCGGGTGGGCGAAGGCCTCGGCGCCGTGTCCGAGGGCATTGTAGCAGATGTGTCCGCCGCCGTACTGCCGTGTCCACAACAGCGGCTCGGTCACGCCGTCCCATGTACCGCTCAGCAGCGGCTCGACCTCGTCGGTGATTCGGGCGCCGGTGTAGAGCTCGTCGGTGATCATGAACTCACCGAGATCGCGAGTGATGGGATGGCGGTCGTCGACGACGCTTACGGTGTGCTCCTGTACGGGCGCATGTCCAGAGTGCCCCCATTCCCACCAGGCGCCGAGGATGTCGCGATAGATCGGCCAGTCGTCGAAGCAGATCGTGGCGGCGTGCATGGCGAGTATGCCCTTGCCGGCGGCGAGGTGACCTAGCAAACCATCACGCGCGGCTGAGGACAACTCGAAGGACCATTCGTCGCGCCAGGCGGGCGTCTGCCGACAGGTCCAGCGCACACAATTGAGGGTGATGATGTCGAAGTTGGAGAGCCGCTCGTCCTCGACCACCGCAAAGCTTTCGTGGATATGCGAGTCGATGCCCACCTCCGAAAGCGTCGCGACCAGCATGGGGGACGTCCTGGCGTAGTCATGGGCGACGCCGCCGCTGAGGATGAGGTTGCGCATCAGGATCCGTCCTCGTGCCGCCGAAAGTCCGTAGGTTGAATGACGCTGTTCTGTTGAGCCTATCTCAGCCCGTACTTCTCAAGCACCGCCTCCCACTGGCCCCGAGCCTTCAGGATCAACTCGATCACCTCCCGCAGTGCGCCTTCGCCTCCTGGCGTGATGGTCACGTAGTCGGCCACCGACTTGACCTCCGACCGCGCGTTGGCGACAGCCACACCGAGGCCGGCACGACGGATGAGCGGTGTGTCGGGCAGGTCGTCGCCCATGTAGCAGACCTCGTCGTCTTCAACGGCCGCTGTGGCACAAATCTTCTCCCAGGGCTCGATCTTGTCGAGGTATCCCTGGTAGACGTGGGAGACGCCCAGCATCTCGGCGCGATGAGTAATCCCCGGGGCGTCACGGCCGCTGATGATGCCACTGGTGTGGCCGGCACCGTGCCACCAGCGCAAGGCCATGCCGTCGATGGCAGTGCTGCCCTTCGTCTCGACGAGGTCGCCGGCAGGACCGGGGAAGTAGTACAGCCGGCCATCCGTCCACACGCCGTCCACGTCGGTAATCAGAACGCGGATGCGCTCGGCTTTCGTCACCAGGGCGGGAGAAGGCGGTGGCGCCGCCGGATCGGCCGCCATGTTATAGTTTGCCCTGGTAGATCTTGATCACCTGAGCCAGCAACTCCAGCGCCCCGGCACGGTCACGCTGGAAGGCATTGCGGCCCATGATGGAGCCGAAACCGCCGCCGTCACGGATACCGCGGATCTCTTCCAACACCTCCTCGTTGCTCTTGGCGGCGCCACCGGAGAAGATGGTGACGCGGCGGCCGTCGAAGGCGCTCTTCATGACGTGCTCGATGCGTTGTGACAGCGTGCCCGTCTGCAGGCCGGCCTTCTCGTACACCTGCTTCGCCTCCGCCTGCTCCACGAAGTCGGCCGGTGGCTTGACCTTGAGGATGTGGGCACCCATCTGCGCGGCGATCTGCGCGGCGTAGGCGGACACGTCCAGTGCCGTCTCGCCCTCCTTGCTGATGTCGGTGCCCCGTGGGTAAGCCCAGACGATGACGACGAGGCCGTGACGCTTGGCCTCCTCGGTGAGGGCCTGCAGCTTCTCGTACATCTGCACACGCTGCAACGAACCCGGGTAGACCGTATAGCCGATGGCGGCGCAACCGAGGCGCAGGGCAGCTTCGATGGAACCGGTTACCGCCTGCACCGGATCCTTGTCGGAGCTCAGGTTTTCGCGATTGTTCAGCTTGAGGATCAGCGGCAGATCGCCGGCGTAGTCACGGGCACCAGCCTCGAGGAAACCGAGAGGCGCCGCATAGGCGCTGAGTCCGGCCTCAAGGGCCAGCTCGAAGTGGTAACGTGGGTCGAAGGTTGGCGGATTCGGCACGTAGGTACGTCCCGGACCGTGCTCGACGCCCTGGTCGACGGGAAGGATGACGAGTTTCCCGGAGCCGCCCAGCTTCCCATGGTTGAGGATGCGGGTAAGGTTGGTGAGGGTGCCGGGGTTGTCACTGCCGTACCAACTGAGGATTTCCTTGATGCGACGCTTCATTCTTGTTCTGGCTCTTTCGTTTGAGATTACTGGTGTGGCGCCATGTGGGCGCCGTAGTATGCGACCCCCCGCAGCGCGGTGTTGTCATTCTTGATGACGCGGACCGGGATGCGCCTCAGCACATCGGACATGCGTCCCTTCTCGGCGAAGGCATCCATGAAGCCGCCTTCCGAGATCTCGTCGATGATCTGCGGCGCGATGCCACCACCGATGTAGACGCCACCAGTAGCCAGCATCTTCAGCGCCAGGTTGCCGGCCTCGGCGCCGTAGAGAGAGATGAACATCCGCAGGGCTTCCACTGCAAGGGGCACACCCTCCTGCCTGGCGGCGGACGAAATGATGCGTGCTCGAGGCCCCTCTGCGGCCAGTTGTTCCCGCAGCCAATCCGGCTCACCGTCGGGGCTGCTGTCGCGGAGGAACTCGTAGATATTCACCAGTCCCATGCCCGACACGACACGCTCCCAGCTCACGTGGCCATGGCGCGCGAACAGCCAGTGCCACAGTCGGACCTCCTCGTCGGTGCCGGGGGCAAAGGAGGCATGGCCGCCTTCGGAGGCGAGGGCAACATAACGGCCGTCGACCCAGGCTAGGCCGGCCTCTCCGAGGCCGGTGCCGGCGGCGATGACGGCCATGGCTCCCTGCGACTCGGGCTCGCCCGGGTTGATCTCAACGATGTCATCGTCGGTCAGTGCCAGGGTTCCGTACGCCGTCGCCTCCAGGTCGTTGAGGAGAAAGACGTCGGCCACGCCGAGAACTCCGGCGATCTGTCCCGGATCGATGGTCCACGGCAGGTTGACGGCCTTGACCGGCGTGTGTTTCACCGGTCCCGGCACACCGAGCACTACCCGGTCGGGATGCTGTCCGCAGTGGACGATGAACCCGGAAAGCAGTTCCGGCACGCCAGCAAAATCGGTGGAGGTATAACGCTCGACGACGACGGTCTCAAAGGCGTCGCCGTCGACTCGGAACAGGCCCAGGTAGGCCTTGGTGCCGCCCACGTCACCGCCAAGGATCAGGGACATGCCCAACCCCGCCAGTCCCGGTCGAACAGGTCATCCGCCTCCGTGGGCCCCCAGGTGCCGGCGCGGTAGGTGGGCACCTGGGTCGCCGAGGCAGCGTTCCAGGCTTCGAGAACAGGCATCAGCAGCTCCCACGACATCTCGATCCATCCCGCGTCGGCGAAGAGCGTGCCGTCGCCCAGGAGACAGTCGAGGAGCAGGGTCTCGTAGGCTTCGGGGCTGCGGCCACCGAAGGCGTTCTGGTAGCAGAAGTCCATCTCGACCGACCGCAGGTCGACATCGGGCCCGGGGATTTTGCCGCTGAAGGAGAGGGAGATGCCCTCGTCTGGCTGGATGCGGATCGTAAGCGTACTCGGGGGCAGGTCTCTGCTGCCGGCGAAGATCAAGTGCGGGGGTTGTCTGAATTGTATGGTGATGGCACTGGCCCGCCGCGGCATACGCTTGCCGGTACGCACGTAAAAGGGCACGCCTTGCCAACGCCAGTTGTCGAGGGTGAACACGACGGCGGCGTAGGTCTCGGTACGGGAGTCGGTGGGCACGTCCTCCTCTTCTCGGTACCCCGGTACCCGCGCGTTGTCGTACTCCCCCTCCGAGTACTGGGCGCGCACCGCAAAGCGGTCGACCTGGCCGACGCTGATGGGGCGCACCGCCTTGAGGACCTTCAATTTTTCCACGCGCACCGACTCGGCGTCGAAGGCCGAGGGTGGTTCCATGGCGACGACGCTCATCACCTGCAGCAGGTGATTTTGAATCATGTCCCGCAGCGCGCCGGAGCGGTCATAATATCCGGCACGGTGCTCGATGCCGACGGACTCGGCAGCGGTGATCTGCACATGGTCGACGTAGCGCCGGTTCCACAAGGGCTCGAACATCGCGTTGGCCAGACGGAAGACGAGGATGTTCTGCACCGTCTCTTTGCCGAGGTAGTGATCGATGCGGAAGATCTGGTGCTCGGCGAATACGGCGTGGATCGAGCGGTTCAGGTCACGGGCGCTGTCGAGGTCATGACCGAAGGGCTTCTCGACGATGATGCGCACCCAGCCGGGATCACCCTGTCCGTCGCGGTGAAGTCCGGCAGCGCCAAGCTGTTCGATAATCGTCAGGTATACCTGGGGTGGCACCGAACAGTAGAAACAGCGGTTGCCGGCGGTGCCGCGTTCGGTGTCGATCTGCTGCAGGCGGGCGCCCAGACGTTGGTAAAAGCCCGGGTCGCAAGGGTCGCCGCTGAGGTAGTCGAGGCGGGACAGGAAACTGTCGACCTCGTCGCCACCGGCGCCGACAAACTCCTTCAGCGCGTCCCCCATGCGCGCCCGGAAGTCGTCGACACTCATCTTTGAGCGGGCGACGCCGACAAGGGCAAACGGCTCGGGCAGGCGACCCTGCTGCGCCAGCTGCCATATCGCCGGCACGAGCTTGCGCCGAGTCAGGTCGCCGGAGGCACCGAAAATGACGAGGGCGCACGGATCGGGAACACGATCCGGTGCCAGGAGGGAGTCGGTCACAATCTGTTTCAGACGCGCGACATCGCTGCGCAGCGGGTCTCGATGGCGCCCAGGAGGTTGTCGAAAGGCGCGACGAAGAGGCGCACGGCGTCGGTCTGCAGTCTGTCGGTCACGTCCAACATGGAAATGCCGACTGTCTCGAGGGCGGCCATCACCTGCCGCGCATCGTCCACACCCAGCGTCAGAGTGGCCGCCACGACGCCATGGTCGCGGAAGGCTTCGAAGGTGGGTACCGGCATCGTGTTGACCGTGTCCGGCCCGATGAGTTCCTCTACGTAGAGGACGTCGCGATAGGTCGGGTTCTTGACACCGGTGCTGGCCCACAGCAGGCGTTGCGGGCGCGCGCCCTTGGCCGCCAGGGCCTGCCAGCGATCGCCGGCGCTGAGGGCCTGGTAGTGCTGGTAGGCGAGTTTGGCGTTGGCGATGGCTACACGACCACGCAGTGCCTCGAGGCTGGCACGACGGTCCTCATCCTTCTCGTCCTGCAGCATCTGCTCGAGGGTCGAGTCCACCAGGGCGTCGATGCGGCTGACGAAGAAACTGGCGACACTGGCGACGGAGCCCACGTCTCCATCGGCTGAGGCCAGGGCTTCGAGGCCCGCTATGTAGGCGTCGGCGACGGCGGCGTAGTTGGCCTGCGCGAAGAGCAGGGTGATGTTGATGTTCAGCCCTTTGCCGATGAGAGCCTCGACGGCGGGGATGCCGGCGGCCGTGCCGGGCACCTTGATCATCAGGTTGGGCCGGTCCACCGCCTGCGCCAGGCGCTGAGCCTCGTCGATCGTGCCCTGAACGTCGTCCGCCAGGTGCGGTGATACCTCCAGCGAGACGTAGCCGTCGGCGCCCTGGGTGGCGTCGTAGACGGGGCGCAGCTCGTCGGCCGCAGCCTGGATGTCGCCGATGGCGATGGCCTCGTAGATCTGCAGCGGCGACAGCCCGTCGGCGGCGTGCCGCGCCAGGTCGTCGGTGTAGTCGTCAGAACCGGAGATGGCCTTCTCGAAGATCGCCGGGTTCGACGTCATGCCACGCACTCCGTCCTCGGCGATCAGACGAGCCAGGTCGCCACTGGTGATGAGGCTGCGGCTGATGCTGTCGTACCAGACGCTCTGCCCCTGGGGGCCGAGGTCGACGAGAGGATTGGACATGACCGGACTCCCGGGAGAAGGTGGGCGGTGTGGCAAAACCGTATAATATCCCGTTTGACCTCCAGACAGGCAACACGCGTCTAGTGTCCTCTACGACAGGACACCATGGAGTACAACTCGAACTGACACAGGTCGTTCGCAGGGCCTCGCGGGCTCAGGGAGATCGATAAGTGACACGTGTTCTCGTCACCGGCGGCGCCGGTTTCATCGGCTCGCACCTTTGTCGGCGCCTTGCTTCGGATGGGCATGAAGTCCGCGCCCTCGACAACCTGTCGAGCGGTCGGCGAGACAACCTGGGCGACGCCGATGTGGACCTCATGATCGGGGACCTGCGCGATCCATCCACCGCGGGGCTCGCTGTGGAGGATGCCGAGATCGTCCTGCACCATGCGGCCATCGCGTCGGTACAGTATTCGGTCGAGCAGCCCCTCGACGAACAGGAGGTTAACGTCGTCGGTACGTTGCGCCTGCTCGAGGCCGCCCGTCACGCCGGGGTACGCCGTGTCGTTTTCGCCGCCTCCGCCGCTGCCTACGGCACCGATCCGACGGTACCCAAGCGCGAGGACATGACGGCTCTGCCGGTGTCGCCGTACGGGCTGTCGAAGGTCGCCGGTGAGAACTACTGCCGCGTGTGGTCCCACGTCTATGGCCTGGAGACGGTCTGCCTGCGCTACTTCAACATCTTTGGTCCGCGGCAGGATCCGGCCAGTCCCTACAGCGGTGTAATCTCCATCTTTGCCCGGCTGATGATCGACGGAGTGGCGCCGACGATTCACGGCGACGGTGAGCAGTCACGCGACTTCACCTGTGTCGACAACGTCGTCGAGGCGAACCTGGCGGCACTGGCGGTGCCCGTGGCGGCGGGCGAGGTCTACAACATCGGCACGGGGAGGGGGGTCACTGTAAACGAACTGGTCACCTCGTTGAACCAGGTTCTCGGCAGCGACCTGGCGCCGAAGTACGGTCCATCCCGTGCAGCCGACGTACGCGCCTCTGTCGCCGACATCGGGCGCGCGCGCCGTGAACTGGGGTACGAACCGCGGGTTTCCTTCGAGGAAGGACTGCAGCAGACGGTAGATTGGATGCGAGCCTGACTTTTATATTCGCTTGCCCGTCCCGCAGAGCCGCGGTACCGTTACTCTATGGCGTTTATCATCGACGGCAAGAAGCGTATCCCCTTCATGCGGGGCATGCTCGTCCATCACCTGATCCAGCGCGGCTTCGACCATGACGAGGCCTATCAACTGGCCGACGAAGTGCGTGGCGAACTGGGCGAGCGCAAGAGTGTCTCGCGCGATGAGATCCTGGAACTCTTAGGCAACATCCTGGTGCGTGATCACGCCGATCAGCCCGTGGGCGATCTCGTCTTCTGGGAGCGGGCGCCCACAGCGATCCGCGTGACGCGCAAGAGTGGCTCTCGCCCCTTTTCCAAAGAGCTCCTGTCACACTCGATCCAGGCTTCCGGACTGCCACCGGAGGCGGCCTACGCCCTGGCGCAGAACGTCGAAAGCCGGCTCGTGCAGGAGCGCAACACCGACATCGACCACGAACACCTCGAGACCGTTGTTGAGGACGTGCTGAGCGAGACGCATGGGCGCAACTACGCCCAGCGTTACCGCGTGTGGCGCGCCTGGGGTAACCTGGACAAGCCCCTCATCATCCTCATTGGCGGCGCCAGCGGGGTCGGCAAAACGACCCTGGCTATCAGCCTGGCAAACCTGCTCGATATCCCGCGCGTCGTCGCCACCGACGATATCCGCCAGATTCTGCGCCTGACTCTGGCGGAGGATTTCATGCCAGCAATCCACACCTCATCCTACAGGGCTTCGGAAGCGATTCCCGAATCGAGCCAGGTCGGGCAGGATCCGGTCATTGCCGGGTATCGAGAGCAGGCGCGGGTCGTCGGCGTCGGTGTGCGCGCCATCATCAGCCGCTGCATCGAGGAGAACACGAGCGTCATCATGGACGGAGTACACCTGTTGCCCGGGTTTATCGATCTGTCCGCCTTCGAAAAGAAGGCCATCATCGCCCCCGTCAGTCTCATCGTCAGCGAGCGTCAGGCCTACGAAGAACGATTCGACAAGCGTGCGGCCCTGGAGCCGGCGCGGGAGTCGCACAAATACCTGGAACACCTCGATCGCATACTGGCGATCCAGGAACATATCCTGCAATGCAGCGAAAGGGAGGATGTGCCCATCATCGATGTCACCGCCCTCGAAGACCCGTCGAGCGCAGCGGTTACGCTGGTGGCGGAGCGTCTGCAGAAGGAGAAGGAGATCCGCAAGGTGATGGGGGGCAACGGGAAAGCCAAGAAGAAGGGGTAAGCCCAGCGCTCCCGCGGACGTTGCTCGACCCGGTAGGGCGGTCTATACTTCAGACTCAGGCGTTTCTGAAGGGACAAGCACACGAACCGGCGTACCCGGGGCTGGACCGCCCGCGCGCCGAGATCGCAGACAACTCATGCTGGGCAAGAAAGTCAACAATTCAGTTGCCGGAAACGGCCAGACCCTCAATACGATCATCGGGCGGGGCACGATCTTCGAGGGCGTGATAAAGGTCGACAACAGTGTCCGTATCGACGGCACCTTCAAGGGAGAGCTGACCTGCTCCGGTGTCCTCACGATCAGCCAGTCGGGTGAGGCCTACGCCCATCTCGAAGGGCGCGACATCTACATCAACGGCATCGTTCGTGGCACCGTCCGCGCCGAGAAAGTCCGACTCGACAGCCAGGCCCGCATCATCGGCGATGTCTACGCCAGCGCCCTGTCGGTATCCGAAGGGGCCGTGTTCCACGGCGGCTGCTCCATGGAGTCGGCTGCCAGCGAGATCGAGGACAACACCAAACGAGAGGGTTCCCTCATCCCCATGGATGCCAAACGGCTCGATGGTGCCGCCGCCGCAGCGACACTCGAGTCGACAACCGCCGGCGGTTCCTGACCCCCGTCAGGAACATCCTGCAGTCCCAACCCCCGACCGGCTCCTGTCGGCGGTATCTGATGATTTCCTCCAAGTTGTTGTAAAAACAGCACGCTACAGTCCTTTACGATGCGCCCGTAGCGATTCCAGGATCGTGGTATGTGCTTTGCTGATCATTGATCGGCAACGGGGGTGAGTTCTCTCCTTCCGGCAACTTATCCGCACACGAGCAAGGGATTCCATGGCGACGCCTCGAATCAACCACAACTCCGTCCTGACCGATGTCCACCGGTCCCTGGCGATACACAACGCGAATACGGGCCGGCAGATCACCCAGCTGTCCTCCGGCCTGCGCATCAACCGGTACAGCGACGATCCGGCCAGCCTCGCCCTGGCCGACGGCATCAGTTCCGAGGTGCGGGCCATCGCCGAAGGCACTCGGAACATCCAGCAGACCTTCTCTCTCCTCCAGGTCGCAGACGGCTCGTTGAATGAGATCGGCGATATGGTGAACCGAATGCGGGCTCTGGCCATGCAAGGCGCTACGGCCACGCTCAACGACGGCAACCGGCTGAGCATCAGCTCCGAGTTGAATTCGCTGCGCGAGGAGATCGATCGCATCGCCAGCACCACGACCTACAACGGGCGTAGACTGCTCACCGGAGGCAACAACACTCTGAGCGCTGAGTCGACGGCGCTTGCCGCCGCTCCGGCGACAGGACTGACCGACATCCACGTAACCAACGCCGAGCTCGGCACCTACACCTTCGTCGACGAGCCGGATGACGGCCTGCTCACCCTAGGCAACGGCGTACACACGCAGTCGGTCAACATCGCCGATTTCCTGAATGAGAAAGGGATCGTGCCAGACAGGGCATTCCACAAGATCCGCTTCGAACGCCTGGGTGTGGAGGTGACGCTCACGGATGACGGCGTCCCCGGCGCTCCGGGTCGCTACAGTGACGGGGTTCTCGACGGGCAGACGCTGATCGTCGAACAGGATGCCAACCTCACCTTTCAGGTGGGCCCTTCGGGGACGAGCAACGACGTGAGTCGTGTCGTCATCAAGGACATGCGGGCCACCGGCCCGCAACTGAACCTCGGGAGCCTGTCGTTTGTCACGCAAGTCGACGCGCAGAACGCCCTCAAGAGCCTGACGCAGGCGAGAGACACGGTGACGGACGAGCGCAATCGACTGGGCGCCTTCCAAAGTCGTCTGCAGCTGAGCATCTCTACGAGCGAGAGCGTCATGATGCGCATGATCGACAGCGAGTCACGGATTCGGGAGGTGGATGTGGCCCGCGCGGCGGCGGGCATGACGCACTCACAGATCCTGGCGCAGGCAGCCACGAGCATCGCCGGCACAGCCGACACCGACATCGACAGAATCCTCACTCTGCTGCGATAACGACCCAGCAAGCTGGGTTTACAGGTAGAGAAGGTAGAACCGCAGATCCGGATACACCCGCACCGCCGGTGCCGGGAAGCGCAGCCAGTTCAGCTGTTGCCAGAACTCCTCCCACATCCAACCGCCGGCTGGCAGTTGACGCGCGTCGTAGTCGAGAGACAACAAAATCTCGGGGCGCGCCGACGGCAATTCCGGATACTCGCGCTCGAGGCCTCGGCTCTTGACGTTGGATCCGTGCATGCCGCGCACGCCGTAGCCGACGGCGAGACCGAGCCAGTCGGGCCAGCGTGGCTGCACCCCCGTGGGCAGCGCCTGCTCCACGGCGAAAGTGAGCCAGTACGTCATACCC
>JAYZCA010000150.1:0-18981 GCA_036339235.1 Candidatus Latescibacterota bacterium
CCGGCGGCCTTCGCGTCCTTGTGCAGGTAGCGGTTCTCGCGCCGCAGGCCGACATGGGCGACGAGGCCGTAGCCTCCGTGCTCCCCCGACATGGCTAATTGCACGATCGAGACGTTCTGCGTGTAGCTGTTGATATCGAAACTGCGATCCGTGTAGCGCGCCCGAAGGAAGGGGAGAAACAGGCCATGCTGCCCAAACTCAAACCTCGTCTTGCGTGTCATCGAATAGCTGAGCAGCACTTCCGGCGTGAACAGGGACCAGGAGGCCTTGTGGCCGCCGAGGTTGTAGTCGAAGACCGTTGGAGTTTCCGGGTCACCGTCGTCGTCGATGCGGCCGAAGGACGTATCCACCGGCGCATAGGAGCCCTCGTCCCACTTGGCCAGCAGGTGTTTGGCACGTGCCGTCAGCACCAGCTGCGCCGTCAACTCGCGGTCATAGGACACCTTGTTGACCATTGAGAAGTTGTGCAAGGCCTCGGCTTCCTGCAGGACGAGACCGTCTTCGTCCTCGTCGTCGAGATGCCGATTGAGCACGTACTTGAAGACATTGGAGACACGCAGGCCGGCTGCCGGCAGCCAACCGGTCTCGATCCAGGCCGTGTTCACCCACGATTTGCGCATCGGCAGGAAGTCGCGGGGAGGCACGAGGCTCGGCTGGTTGTACAGTTTGTTGATCGCTACGTCGTCGGTGAGCACCAATCGATAGACATCATCGGGGATGTCGTCGGAGACGTGCTTGGTGACGTTGCGCGCCCTCGTCCACCAGTTCGGTGCCTCCGTGGCGACACCGAGGACGGAGTACTGTACGCGGCTTTCGTGACCACCTTCGATCTCGTCGGCGGAGAAGGCACCGACGCGGGCCTGGGTCAGCCACCAGGGCCGTCGGTTGAGGTCATAGAACAGATGCCAGCCGCGCTGATCACGCCGGTACGGGTAGTCGGGGTGATCGTCGTTCTCCCGGTAGTCGGGTACCAGGTTGTTATTGAAGTCGATACCGAAATCGAACTCAGGCGGCATCGACTCATAGCCCAGGAAGGGCTCTAGGTAGTCCTCGACGGCATTTCGATTGCGATCGAAGTCGACGATGAGATCCCCGTCCATGTCGAATCCGGGGAACACCCCACCTTCCGGCTTGCGCGCCAGGTAGGCAGGCCGCTCGAAAGCGCCCCTAGGCATGTAGAGCGCATCGCCGGATCCCGCCATGTCGTCGGGCCAATTGTCGTGGTCGTCGTTGTCGTCGAAGGCCTTGTATTCCTGTGTCCGGGAGGCGACGCCCCGAAGTTCCCCCGCCTGCACGTCGCCGGCTGTGTCTGTGAACAACACGAGTCCCCCACGGCGACTGTCATACCAGCCACCATATGTGGGATCGATGCGGAACACCTCGACTCCGACATCACCACGGCTGCCGAACCGGGCCAGTGCCGTGAGATATCCGGCTGTCGACGACTCACTCGAGCGACGCCCCTTGGCGGTGGGAAACTTGAACTCCTGCGGGTTGTGGACGAACTCACCGTCGAGCTTCAGTCCCCCGACCTCGTAACTGAGATTGGCACCGTAAAAGCTCTGCGCCGTGGGGATACCGTAGTTGAATCGAACCCGCGTCGGCGTGCCATCCAGGCGCGGGCTGTCGTCGGAGCGAGCGACGGTGAAAAATGTCTCATCCTGGCGCAGATAGTCTTCGAAGAAGGTGCCATCAAAACCCTCTTGAGGTGGATCGGAAGGCCAGGTGCGATCCTCGGTTCTCGTCGTGCCCGGTACGTCGAAATCGTGAATCTGACGTACTTCGATCAGATAGTCGCCATCGGCGAACACCTCGATGTCGGCGTCGATGCTGGCCAGGTCGGCATCGATCTCGAAGACGATATCGATGAACTCCCCTTCCCCTTCCGCCTCCCAGTGTGATCCCACCTGGCGACCTGAGATGCTGGACCGGCGCACGCTGCTCGCATCGAAGGTGACATCGGCTCCGGCTTGCGACGCATCGCTGGTGAAGCGGCGACGAGTCGAGTCGACCACCGCTGTGAGCAGGATGGAGGCGTCGTAGACCGCGGCGCCCCCCAGGTCATGGGGCGAATCGTCGCGCACGCGAACCGTGATCTGCTTCGGCGGCTTCAATTCCAGGTAAGGCACGTCACCTCGCCACAGTGAGGCGCGGTCCGACTTGATGTTCGACTGCAGCTGCCGGAAAAACGTGGCACCTACATCCAGATCACCGAAATGCCCGAGCCAGTTGGCACCGCCGATGAGTACAGGCGACACCTCGCGTATGTCGCGCTCGTTGCCCCGCAGGTTCGACCACAAGGTCGTCTCCAGCGTGCCGCCCCGTGAAAACAGGAAGGTCAGGTCGTGGTGTCGCGAAGAGTAGTCGATGCGCAGACCGCCGTACTGCATCTGATTGAACACTAAGGGGGTGAAGGACGACGCCAGGTTGCGCCCCACGGCGATACTCATCGCCTCCTCGCCATAGGTCTGCCTGGCGACGGCGAGGAACTGGAAGAAACTGTTCTGAATCAGCGCACCGCTGCGGGCGTTGAGACTGCCCAGGGGAATCCCGGCGTCGATCTTGGCCTGCGTGTAGCTGTCCCGTGTCTCCGTCCACTGCAGGCCATAGCTGCCATAGCTGACAAACTGTCCCAGCCGATCATAGACCGCTCGTCGACCCTGATTGGCGGCGCCATAGCGGATGTAACGGTCGGACGACAGAGGTGGATAGGGATAGATGTCGTAGCCCAGGTAGTCCGCACGTACGCCGGTGTAGTTGCCCGGCGCCGTCTTCTCCTCCTCGGGGGAGGACGTGTTGTCCGCCAGGCCGGCGACCGCGAAGGCGAGCAGGCCAAAGACCGGCCCGACGAATCGAAAGTAGGATCGCGTCATGACGTCAGTTCCCCACGATCACCTCGACAAACAACCCGAAAGCGTCGAAGTCGCGTTCTCTACCCAGTCCCTTCCAGTCCTTCTGATGCAACTCGACGCCCGTGCTGATACTCAGATACGAACCCTCGAAGTCGTCGTCTCGACCATGGAGCATCAACACCGTCTTGCGTTCCTCATAACTGACGTTGTCGTTTTCGTTGTCCGTGAATTTCATGGGCATACCGGGAAGCCCCGACATCCCCCACTGCAGGTCGATGCCGTTCATGATCTCGTACGAGGTCTTGAACATGGGCGCGAAGAGACGCGTCGACGCTTCGGTCCAGATGTCGCCCCGGCGCCCCTCCTTGAGTGAGTATTTCACGCCGCCCCAGAATTCGAAATTCCCCCAGTACCGTCGATACTCTCCACGCGAAATCCACGACCACTCGGTAAAGGAGTCCCCATCCTGGACGAGCACGCCGTCTTCCTCGATCTCGCTCTGACGGTTGTAGAAATGCAGAACATCGCTGGTGAAACGCATCTGCGGTGTCGGTGCGTAGATGAGTCCCAGCGACGCCGTATTCACCAGGCTCTCGCGCATGACGAGCGGGTCCGCCGGGGGCGGGTTGAGGATCGTATAGACGTTGGCCAGCCTCGACGTGTCGCCTGTCACCCACTCGTAGACGTCGTCGCGAACGTCATCCTCGACGAGTTTCACGTCGTCGAACAACTCGATCTCAAGGCCGGCGGCCGGGCGCCAACCGGCCTCGGTGCGCGCGTACAGTGAACTGGCCTCTCCGGGTCCGGCAATTTCCTCGAGGCTGTAGTACCCGAGTGAGGTTCGCTCGAGGCCTGGGAGCAGATCGTGGAGCGTGACGAAGCCGTGGCGCCCGCGCTGGTCCTTGCGGATGGGGTAGTCGGCGTGGTCGTCATTCTCCCGAAAGTCGGGTTGACCGTTGTTGTTGAAATCCATCCCGTAGACGAAGTCGGCAGGGTCGGAGTCGAACAGCAGGAAAGGCTCGCTCCAATCCGGGACCCCGTTGCGGTCTTTGTCGTTGTCGGGCGACAGGTCACCGTCTTCGTCGAGGCCGGGGTAGACACCGCCGGTTGATCCTCCGGAGTAGTTGCCGCTGGGCACAAAGAACTGGAATCGGCCCTGGTCGTTGAAGCTGTCGTCGACGTAGGCGTCGTTGTCGTCGTTGTCCTCCATCAGGTGCAATTCCTGCGTGAACGCTTCGCTCCCCGATCCGCCACCCTTGTCGGTGAAGAAAACGGTACCGCCGCGGCGGCTGTCGTAGCCGCCGCTGTACTCCGGATCCATGCGGAACAATTCGACGCCGAGATCAATATTGAAGGCGCCCAGCGACATGGGGCGGCGCACGTTCAGCAGATAGGCCCAGCTACCCTCCGTGAACCGTTCCCCCCGGGTTCCGAGGGAGTCGCTGCTGAAAGGAAAATGGGACTCATTGGCGCCGTAGACGATTTCGCCCTCGGCGATCCACTCCTTCGACAGCAGGCGGAAATCCGTCCCCAACAGAGTCTTTCCACTGGGGATGCCATAGTCGAAGCTCACCGAGCGCAGGCCACCCAGCGCCGGGCGGCCCTCGGCGCGTGCCACGGTGTAATGAGGCTCCGACTCCTGCGGTTTGAAATCGAAGGGGTATTGTGTGTTCCCCGTCTGCGTGTGCCCCGGGCCGTTGACGAAGGCCGACGGCCAGAACCGCTCTTCGATATCACCTGACGCGGTGATGAAATCATGCGACTGTCGCACCGAGATGTTGTAGTCACCGGCCACGTCGGCATGGAAGCGGGCGCTGACGACATGGGCATCGGCAGGCAGGTTGAAGAGGAACTCGGCGACCTCGCTGCCCGACACCTGATAGACGCCATTCACCGGTGACCCCGCTCCCCGGGCGGGCCCCGGCTCCAGCGAGGGGTCGTAGGTGCGATCGCCGACAGCATCGGCGTCGGACGTCAGGCGCCGACGGGTGCCGTCGTCATCGACAACGACAAGATCGACGTCGACGTCCCTGACTCCTGCCACGGTGTTGGGGGCGTCGCTCTGGACCCAGATCGACACCTGCTTGGGACTTTTCATCTGATACGGTTGGGACCCGCTGACGAAACTGCCCTGCCCCGATTCGACATCCGTCTGATGCTGGTTGAAGAAGGTCAATCCCAGGGTGAGCATGTCGTTGGGTTTGTGAAAATAGTGCCCACCGTAGGCGAGGACCGGACTGAGATCGCGACGCGCATCGAAAGCTGAGAAACGCTGCGCTGCTCCACGGGTCAACAGTGCGGTAAAACCCTGGTCGCCAGTTCCACCGTCGATCCGCAATCCCTGCCAGCGCGGGCTGCGCACCGTCAGCGGTGACAGGCTCGTACGGATGGCGTCCCCCGCCGTGATGGAGAGGTCCCACCCGCGGTACGTGTCGTTGGCGATCATCAGGTTGTTGAAGAAGTTGAAGAAGTAGTTTTCGCGCGTCACCGTACTGGACTGCAGTCCGACGGAGTCCGAGCGCGTCTCGCGCCAGCTCAGCAACGGGTACCCTCGAAACAGATGCGTGCCCAACCGGTCGTAGAGTTCGGTCGAGCGTACGCTGTTGGTCAGCGGCTGGTAGGAGGTCTTGCCGAAGTTGTAGTAACCGGGCCACACACCGCGGTTGAGGAAAGAGCGCAGCGGCGACGAGGCGGGTGTGGTGACCATCTGCAGCCCCGAGGTAGTGGAGGCCGACTGTGCATCGAGCTGTCGCGCTGCGCATACCCACGTCACCATGAGGAGCGCGCAGAGGCTGCCTGCAATGAGCCTGCCCGCCACTGCTGGCTGGAGCAAGCGGTCTGAGTCCTCCGCTGTCACAGGCTTCTCCGCAACAAAAGCGTTCATACGGGGTGGCTGAAAACAGTCTCTCTCAAGGGTGCGAGACCTCAACCATAAAGCAACCAAGATTGCGCCACAACCACTCTCTCAACTCCCGCCGCTGACGAGCGCCCTGAGTGCGGTCTCGTCGATCGAGATGCGATCGGCGAAGGACGTACGCAGGCCCTCGATGAGAGCCTCCATGCGGAACCCCGCAAGGCTGGTCCGGGCCGAGGCCTCCGATTCATCGAATTCAAGCAGACGGCCAGGGCTGATGTGGAGAACCTCGAACACCGAGTACCCCCCGGGGACCTTGAGGGGTGGATGGAGGCCCGGCCCCTGCTTCAGTCCGGCCTCGTAGATCTTCGCACTGCGCGGATCTGCGGGCTGCACATCCTCCCACAGACCACCCGTCCTGGCCAGATCGGTGCGAACCGTGTGCACCCGGGCGAGCTCCTCCATACTCTGACCGGCGGCGATGAGCCGGTGCAGCGAGTCCGCCAACGCCGACTCATCCACGAGGATCTCGCGCACCCCCATCACTGTGTGGGAGCGGAAGGCCTCCCGGTGTTCCTGAAAAAACTGGCGCACTTCGTCGAGACTGGTCGGGGGCGCCGTCTCAGTTGCGAACATGAGTTCACCTATGACCTTGAAACGTTTGTCTCGCAGCCGTTTATGAACCTCTGTGAGGTCCAGATATCCACGCCCCTTAGCCTCTATCGCCGCGAGCTGGTCAAAGACCAGTCCCTCTGCCAGAATCCGCATGCGGGCCGTGTCTTCCGATACCGGGTCGGGCACCTGCACGCGCTGGAGAAATGCCGCCAGGTCCAGCTGGCCGTCCCGCCACGAAAACAGAAGGCGCTGTCCGGACAGCGTGTCGTGCAGCGAGGCCACGGCGACCGCCGTCTCTGGGTGGTAGACGACGGCATACGATGTGCGCAGCCCGGCGATGAATCGATCCTCCGCCACCTGCCGCTGCCGGCGTTGGCACTCGTTTACCAGGGCGGCGCGCTGGTCTCCCGGGGTGAGCTTGCGTCGGGCGATCACCTTTACAGCATGCCAGCCCATGGTCGTATGCACAGGGTCTTTGCCAACCTCCCCGACCCCGAGATCCCAGATGGCATCGGCGATCGCAGGCGGGTACTGGCTACGCCGCAGGTAGCCCATGACGCCGCCATGAGAGTTGCTCGCCGCGTGCAGTGAGTGTTTGCGGGCAAGGTCGACGAAATCCGCTCCCTCCCCGAGTTGGGCGATCACGGCGTCAGCCTTCTCCCGCGTCCGCACTAGAATGTGCGCCCCCCGCACCTGATCCCCCCGTCCCCATTCCTCGTACAGGTCGGCAATGGCGCCGTCTGAGGGAGCCGGGAGGTCCCGGTACACGTGATGCTCGTAGATCGCCTCCCGCAACAGGACCGCCTGCAGGGAATCGAGGGTGCTGACGAGGCCGGGTTCACGGTCCAGCCCGCGCCGCTCTGCCTCCAGCACGAGAACGCGGGCGGCGATCAGGGCCTCGACGGCGATCCGTAGATCGTCGTGGCTGCGACTGGAGGGTGTCGCCTCCTTGCCGAAAATGGCCGCCACCGCCTGCTCGAGGTCGGCCATCTCGATCGGGTAGTCACCGACCTGCGCGATGAAGCCTGCAGAGTCGCCCGGCGGCGGTTCGTCGGCGTCCCGGCCATTCGCACAGGAAGTGATGCACAGCAGCAGAGCAAAGCAGGATCGTAGAAGCAAGGAAGATCTCACCAGAAAAAGAGGTGGTTGCCGGTCATGCCGGTAAAGCCGTCGATCACACACCAGAGGCCGCCGGCGGCGTAGTGCCCGAGGATGAGACCGAGAAAGAACGGCCGCGTCCTGCGGTAGAGGGTGACCCCGCCGTAACGCAACACGACGCTCTTCACCATCCAGGCGATGAATATGCTGGCCATGAGATGGTGTGTCGTCCACATGGCACTGATGGGAAAAGCGATCGGGTGGATGGGAAACCACAACCAGCGCTTGGACGCCAACGTCAGCAACCACTGGACGCCGCCGCCCATGCCAGCGACGCCAAAGAAGTCCCAGCTGGCTTGGGTGGGGTTCGTCAGGTGATAGGAGGTAAATGTGTAGGGCGCCGTCGCCGAGCCCTGGCCGAAGAACCAGACACTCAGATTCAGGGCTCCATGCTGGTAGCCCAGCAGCAGGATCGTTACCGCCGCGGCGACTGCAGCCGTGAAGACGGCGATCATGATGCCGAAGAACAGCCGACGACGATGGACCGTGACGTAGTGTTCGGCGAGGCGCAGGCCGTGAATGACGGCGGCCATCATCGTCAGCCGCATATCTGCAGCCCAGGGAAAGGTCATACCCATGGCGCCTAGGTTGGCGTGCCCCAGAGAGCTGGAGCCTACCGCCCCGATGGCGGCGTCGGCTGGATACAGGGGCGCCTTGGTCACCGCCAGGCCTCCTTCGGCGACGATCCGTGTGAGTCCGAACATGGCCCCCAGGGCGATGGTGACGAAGAACGGCGGCAGCCACCAACTCATGCCGGTGAAGTGGAGCCACACGCACATGGTCAGGGTGCACGCCAGAAGTAGACCCACAGCCTGCCTGTACGACAGGATCTCGTCGTCGTCGTCGATCTCGTCGGTACCGGTCACGACCTTACGCCACACGAGACGCAGGTGGGGCCGAGCTACCCACAGAGCGCTGATCGCCAGAACCACCAACGCACCGAATCCCTGGTACGCCAGGTACGGCGAGCCCAGGGCGATACCCTCCACCCGCTGCGTCCCAGGGATACCGTAGTGCAGCAGGATAGCTCGCTCCAGAGTCGTGAGCAGGCCGAGAAACCACATGCTGAAACCCAGCTTCGTACTCAACAGATACCCGAAGCCGACGACGGCGTGGCTGATCGACCAGCGCAGCTGAAACTTGCCGTCCCAGAAATAGTAGTAGTGCCAGATCGGCACGCCCTCCGGGACCGACGGGTAATAATTGTGCAGTCCGCGAAGCGAGTACTGCAGCAAGGGCAGCAGAATGCCGATCCAGGCGGCCGGGGAGCGAAAGAAGTCGCTCACCAGATTCGACGAGCCCTCCTTGTCGGGCTCGCCGATCATTGAGATCGGTACCTGTGCCAGCGGAAAGGTCAGGCGTTCGTGCTGGATCCACTGTCGACGTACCAGCACCATCAGGCACGTCATGGCGCCGTAGGACGCCAACAGCATGGGCAGCCAGCCCAGCAACGGTGCCGCCCAGGCATGCCAGGGCAGCGCCGTCCCTGCCGGGAGGCCCTCGTAAAACCACTTGATCGCCTGGGGGTCGGTGACCCGCATCCACTCGGGAATAAAGGGCAGAATCTGCTCCGCCCAGCCGTTCTCCGGCGTCGCGAAATAGGCTCCGGAGGAGATGTGCGGCAGCAACTTGGCGACGAGCCCCATCGTCGGCATCGTGCAGGCGACGGCTGCCATTATGTAGACCGTCGCCAGTTCGGCACCCGAAAAACGCCAGTGCCAGCGCAGCAGCGCCGCCGTGGGGCTGACGATGAGGAGGAACAGAAGGAAGAAGAACACGGCGCCGGGGGTGCTGTAGTCGAAGTGCATCGGCGACCCCGAGATCAGCAGGTTCTCGTAGGGCGCCGCCACACCGAGGGCTGCGGACAGCAGAGCACCTGTGATCAGGGAACGAATCGTCACCGCCCCTGGGTCTCGGCGGCTCACAGGTGCCGCCGCGTCGGGCGGCTCAATACCATCGGTGGGTTGGGTCTGCGTCTGCAATTCGACCGAGTCGATAACGTGGCTGGAAGGAAGCTTTTGAGACTACCGTGGAGTCAGCGTAAGGTCAAGAAAATGCAGAAAAATGGAGCGGGTCGAAGAGCCTCTCAACGGGTCGATCGGCGCCCTGGAAGGCAGGGCTCGCGTGGCGCCAGGGCTTCAGTCCTCCTACCCTTGCTAAACTCTTCTTCTTTGGAGTCACATCCCGGAAAGGACCTGAGCCATGAATCTCGTCACCAGCGGCGACCGCGACCGGCGTGTCTTCGTCGGCGATCATACACGCAAGGAGTTCCGCGAGAAAATCGAAGCCGGCACCATCGAGGCGGCCATCGTACCAACGGCGGCGACGGAGCAGCACAACGAGCACATGGAGATGATCCACGACACGCTTCACGCCACGTGGATGGCGGAGCAGTCGGCGCTGCGCCTGTTCCCTCGTGTCGTCGTCACCTCCCCTGTGTCGATCGGCGTCTCTGAGCACTGGATGGCCCACATCGGGACGCTGACCGTACGCCCCGAGATCTTCTGTGAATACGTCTTCGACGTGTGCAACTCTATGGCCCGTGCCGGCGTCAAGAACGTTCTCATCCTCAACGGCCACGGCGGCAACGTAAAACCTCTGATGCGGCGGATCGACGAATACCGCGACAGACTCGGCAAGGAGATCAACCTGCGCTTCCAGTCCTACTGGGATGTTTACGACCCGGATCTGGTGCAGAAGACGATGGACAACGGCCGCCTTCCCGGACACGCCGACGAGTACGAAACGTCGACGATGCTCGTGCTGGCGCCGGAACGCGTACACACCGCTGACATCGACAACGAAGCTGCTGCCGCCGCCACGAAGGAGAAAGGCGAGCGCCTTCTCGAACCCGCCGTGGCCGGCGTCACCCGCATCCTTGAGCAGATGATGGAAAACCAACAGATCGACCAGCCGCCGGTGACCTTCCGACAGGAAGGCCGTATGCACATGATCACCGGAGACGCAGTGTAGGTCCGATCAGGGAGTCAGGACCACTCCGAGGGCCTGCTCAGGACGTTCGACGAGCACGTCGACGGCGTCGCCGATGTGCTCCAACGGCAATCTGTGCGTGATCAGTTCGGACACGCGCAGGCGGTTATCGGCGATGGCGCGCAGACATTCCGCCAAGTTGCGCCGCGTCGACCACTCGACGAACACCGTGGGGTAGTCGGCGCCATGCTCCCAGGCCTCGTCGTGGTAACCGGGACCGGTGCGCGCTGAGCTGCGTACATCGACGTTGCCGAGAGCCGCGGCGAAACCGTGGGCGATGTGGGCCCCGCCAACGATGATGATGCGGCCCATCCGGTGGGTGTCCGGCGTCCGCTTCAGGCAGGCGACGATCTGCTCGAAAGCGGAAGTGGCGTCCCCGCCAAAAGCGATGACACCGAAATCCATGCCGTAGCCGGCCGTCACCTGTGCGGCGAGGGAGACAGGGTCCTCCCCGTCGGCGCCGACGACGACCTCGATGCCGCAAGCCGTGGCCAGCTCTCGACGGGACACAAGACGGTCGACGCCCATCATGTGACAGCCCGACAGTCTACCGAATTGTGCCGTGAGCTGGCCCACGAGGCCGAGGCCGACGACCATCCCGTTTTCGCCGAAAACGGGGGTGACGCGACGGATCGCGTGCAGCGCCGTCGCCGCCAGATGCGCAAAGGCGGCGGTCTCGAAATCGACGCCCTCCGGGATCGGCGCGGTCAGATTCACCGGCACATTCACCACGTCGGCATGCAGGGCGTAGCCGCCGCCCATGCAGGCGACTGCGTCTCCAGGACCCACATCTTCGACCCCGTCGCCGACAACGGTGACCACACCGGCGTTGGCATATCCGAAGGGACGTGGCGGCCTTTCCTGCGGCTCTTGCCGCAGTGCTGGGACTCGACCCAGTTCCGTCCCTGGACTGATCAGGGAGGCCCGGACCTCAACCTGGACCTGCCCGGCTTCCGGGGGCGTCAGTTCCTGAACGATGAGCACCCCCGCCCCGCGACCGTCGATACACGCAACCCGCCGCTGTGCCATTGCCTCTCTCCCACTCCTGTTGGTTGGTCAGGATCCGGGAAGCTAACGGCCCCACGAGACAGGGGCCAGCACCCGCGTCATGAATTCGAAGCGCATCGTGGCTGGTTGCCGGATAGTCGGGTTTCGTTATCTTTGCACGCTCGCCCTCAACGCCATCGCCGGCTCTTCGACAGAGCCGACCTATCCGGCCCGCCACTATCGTGAGCACCATCATCGCAGCCATCGTCGTCGGTGTTCTCCTGCTCTGGGGAGGGATCGCCGGACTGTTGCATCTCGTCGAACTTTTCGAGCGCAAGCACGTGCTGGCCCTCGGCGCCTACACGACGCTGGTGTCGGGCCTCGTCATGGGCCTGGTTCTGTTCAACTCCCACGAGCGCCAGAAGCAGCACCAGCGCGACTTGCAGGCACAGATGACAGCCGTCACCAAGCGCCTGTCTGATCTCAGCGAGCGCCTCGTGGGTCAGCTGTCGGAGAAGGCGGACCTCACGGCAAGCGAGTTCGAGATTCGCGCCAAGTTGCAGACAGAGCGATCCGATCACATCAGCACGCGTGAGGAACTGGCCGAAGAGCAGCAACAGTCTGATGAACTCAAGGCCACTCTCAATCGCGAGCGCAGGTCACGACTGGCCTACCAGAATGAGATCAATCGCAAGCTAGACGAGAATTTCGCTCAGCAGGACGAACGGCAGCGGTCGATCCGTGATTTCCTCGACGTCCACCAGCGTGCCGTCCAGGGGATCCAGAAACAGCTTGCAAGCGTCCAGGATGATGTGACAAAGGCCAATACGAAGGTCGCCGAGATCGCCACCGGTCAGACCAACCTGCTGGGCCGCGTTACCGCAACCCGAGAAATCGGCGACCAGAACGCGCAGAAGATCGAAGCCCTTAACCGCAGTCAGGCCGCCCTCTACGACGATCTCGTGCGCACGATGGCGCAGATCGACAGTCTTTACTCATGGAAGAAGAAGTAGTGGAAGGAGAGCGTAATCGTATGCCCCCGAGAATCACCTTTACCCGCTGGCGCCGGGCCGCCACCTTCGCGGCGACCGTCGCCGCGGTTGGCGCCATTGCCGTCACCAGCGCCTGTGGTCCAAGTGAGGAGGAGCTTCTCCTCGAACAGACGCTCGCCGATATGTTGGTGGCCAACACCACCATCGACTCCCTGAACTACACGATCGAGTCGTCCAACCTGCTCATCGACGAGATGCGCTCCCGCGTCGACTCACTGCAGCACGTCGACGAGAAGCTCATCGCCTCGATGAATCGCCTGAATCGCGAGGTCAAGAAGTGGCGCGACCTGGCGGGCGAGCACAAGCGGATGAACGAACAGCTCACCGCCGAGATGGAGCGCATGAAACGGGAAAAACAGAGCGACCAGCGCTCGATTGCCCGACTGCGCTCCCAGGCGGACAGTATCAACGCCGCCCTCCTCGACGCCCACACAAGTATCCGCCGGCAAGAAGGCCACCTGAAGCGGATGGAACTCGAACTGGGCCAGTCGCGCGACGAGATCGCCCTGTTGCGCCAGGCCGAGACCTCAGTCCGCGTCTACGTCGCCACGGAGGACTACCTGAAGGACAACGGCTACCTCGAGACGGGTCGCCGAATCTTCCGGAAGTCCTACAAGTTCATGAAACGCCTCGATCCCTCCGACCCGCGCGTACAGCTGGTCCCGATCGGTGAGCCGCTACGCGTGGAAGGCGAAGTACAGGTCTATATCGACCGCTTCGGCAAGCTGAAGAAGGGCGACAGCTACAGTTCCAGAAAAGCCGAAGGCGGTGCCTTGGACGTGACCTTCACCGACGATCTCCTCGGTGGCTCCGATGTTTTGGTGGTGCTGAAGAACTAGGCAGTAGTTTGCGGAACTGAAAGAGAACAGAACCCGCGCAGTAGAGAAAGAGGGGGCCCCCGCCAGGGAGCCCCCTCTTTCTCGCAAAGCATGGGGGTGATGGGCCGTGCAGTTCGGACCATCTCCCCCATGCTTTTACCACCCATGCATGTACACCGCGGTGCGTACTTTATGCCCCTTCTCATCCGTCGACAGCAGCGAATCGGCGAGGGCCGCGTGGCGTACGACGGTCTCGCGGCTCCCCCCCTTGTTGATCAGGTGCAGCTCCGTCTCCGGTTCGGAGACCAGTGCGGCCAGACTGCGGCGCAGGCTCCACTCGTTGAGTTCTCGATCGATGGTGATGCCGTCGAAGGAGAGGCCGAAGCCGTGATCGGTGTAGACGATGACGAGGTCCCCCTTCTCCGGGTCATGCTGATGGACGCGCCACACGGGACTGGCCACGTTGAGAATGAGGATTCCAAGGCAGAGCATGAGCATCATGATGCCAAGGAACAGCTCCTTGCTGACGTCATGCTCCTCCGCCTCTTCCTCGACTTTCTGCAGGAAACCCATGTTATCCAGCCCCATCCTCGCGCGCGGCCAGCCACTTCTCCTCGAGAGCGCCGAGCCGCTGGACGAGGTGATCGGCCACCTTGCGCAAGGGCAGGAAGGCGACGAGAGCCACCAGCGTCGTCTGGAAAGCCAGCACCAGGCCGGTCGCCATCGACGCCAGCACCTTGAAGGTCTCCGTCGCCTCGTTGATGCGGCCGAGTTCTTCGGCCATCAGCAGAATCCCGGCGACGGTACCGAGATACCCGTAGAACGGCAGGCGCGACTGGTCGCGTCTGGTGTTGAGCAGCGGCGTGCCCAGCACGCCGACGATCTCGGTCAACAACTCGTCGTCTCGCGTCTTCAGGTCGATGTAGTGGCGGAAGCGTGTACGCAGGCCGGCGAGCCGCTCGCGGCGGCGAGATCCGAGGGTGTCGGCCGGCGGCCGAGGCCCCCAGGCCTGCTCTTCGCGCTGGATGAGCAGGAACAGTCGCAGCAGATTGAACACCTGCGCCCCCACACTGGCAGCCACCAGCAGGTAGGAGGCCCGCCCGATCCACTCGACGGGATGGAAACGCCCCGCGTACGAGGCGAAGTAGAGGACGAGGAAACCGACGACGGCGCCGGTGACAGCGCCGCACACGACGGCCATGTGCGGCAGCCTAGGTGTGGCGATTCCGTAAGCGGACTCCACCTCATGCAGCCGCCGTGCACGCCAGAGAAAACCCACGCCGCCGGTGGCGCCGCAGGCGACGGTGAACAATACCGCCACTACGATGGACAATCCGCTCATGAACGCTTCTTCGCCTCCTCTTCCCAATCTACGGCTTGCCACAGTTGCCACCCACGCCAGCCGTGGACGCCGGTCCACGCACACAACAGCAGGGCGAGCAAACCCATTCGCCACAGGAACGACGCTGACGAAGCAACTGCAGGCGTAGGTTGTCCCCTGCCGTTCGCACTGCTACCGCTGCCCTCGCCTGCAGTTCGACGATCCTCGGGCGGCCGGTAGTCGACTCGACGGTCGGCTGCCGCGGCCCCTGTGGCCGGCACCAGTGGTGCCGCCGGTGTTGCCGCTTCGTCACCACGCAAGGCCCTGGCCTCGCTCAGGACGAATCGCTGCTCGGAGGGTAGCTGCCGCCGCCAGCGTGCGATGGCCTCCTCGACGGCAAGATCCGTCTCCTCTTCGAGTGGCCCCGCCTGCCCGAGTGTGTAACTGAGTCCGAGCCGGGCAGAGCTCTTTCGGAAGCGCAGGTGCGAGTCCGACCGTACCGCTCCCACCCCGAGACGCGTGGTCAGTTCCCGACGACGCTCCTGCAAACCAAGGAGACGGGCCATGGACTCGTGGAAGTCCATAGCACGGTCCTCCACCTGCCCAAGGACCGCGGTCAGGGGCACGTCGCGCGCAGCACGAATCACCTCATCAGCGGTAAAACGCACGCGCAGATCGAGGCTGCCGAACAGTTGCGGTCCCCATATCACCTCGGCTCCTGGGAGGTCAGGCTGGGAATGTGCGTAGAAGATCTCCTGCGCGGGACTGCCTGCCTCGACGCCGGTACCTACCTCCCAACCCTGGTCCTCGGCCGTCGTCAGCACTGGGCGAAGCCCGGCGCCATCCTCGACGTAGAGGCCCGCCATGAAGCCACTCTCCACACGATCCGTGTCCCAGCACTGCGCCGTCAGAACGTTGTCGGTTTCGAGGTATATCTGGGGGATCTCGATCCGGGTGGGAGTGAGCCGTGTCTCCCCGACGGGGGCGCCGTTGAGGAAAACCCGAGCTTCGTCATCTGCCCAGAACAACAATACGAGGCACATGCCCTCTGGCAGTCGGGCGCCCGGCGTCGCCTCCGGATCCGCCAGCCGCGCCAGCCGATCGGCGGAGTAGAGCCGCACAAGGGTGTCGATAGTGGCAGCCACGCCGTTGTATTCCCGGCGCAGGGCCAGCGCTCCAGGCGAGGCTACCAACGCCGACGCCTTCGTGCCGCCCGACGCCGCTGACACAGACACGGCGCTGAGCAGACTCAATACGAACCAACGTCCTCTCACAACGATCCGTCATCCCCCGGGATCTGGTTGCGCAGATCGTTGCGTAGCACTTTGAACTCCTCGATTTTCTCTTCGATATCGGCCTGGTCTCTCAGGGTCGGCGCCACCGACGAGAGCACGTCGAGGTCGCCGATGTGCCGTCCCAGGGAGGCGAGCACGGAGCGCGCCCTCGTGATGTCGGCGCGATCGAGATACGTCTGGAACAGCTGCAGGTAGTCCTCTTGCTGAGCCCGGTAGAAATCGACACGCAACTGCAGAATGCGAATGCGCTCCTGTTCGTCGACATTCTCGGTGACTGCCGGCTCAGGAGGCGGAGCCGAGCTCGACACGGGCGGCACATCGATACCGGCCGTTCGCAGTTCACCGGCGAGACGATCCCCGAGTTGATCCCAGCGATCGGCCTCAGCGGCCTGTGCTGACCGGCTTGCCCCGGAGACCATTTTCGCTCGTTCGCGCATCATCCGTGCCCGCTCGTGAGAAACCACGAGCAGGTCGGAGGCGGCGGAGTGATCTTCGAGAAACAGGTAAAGGCGGAAAAGAGTCAGCACCTCCTCCCGACCCGTGGAGTAGAAGTCGATCTGGGCCTGCTGCTGCACCGCGCGCCGTCGAATCTCCCATTGGAGACTGGCCAGCAGCGGCTGCCAGAGTGTTCCAGCGAGATCCGGCATGAGCACCTCAGCACGCTCCAGGGCGTCAATGGCTGACGACTCCACCGCCACCGTCGGCATCCGCGCCACATCGGAAGACTTCGTGTAGAAGTAGGCTCGCGCCAGGTATACCCAGATCTCGGCTTTGTAGCGGAATTGGCGCACCGATATCTCGAAACGCTGCGCCGCTTCCTCGTACTCACCGGCGAAGTACGTCAGCCTCTTGTCGACACCAAAGCTCAAGCCCACGCCGGACTCGATATAGTTGCCCTCGTCGAACCGAGTCGACTCCGGGATCCGCAGCCTCTCGTTGACGAACTCGATTCCAGGGATCAACTCCTGGGTGCCTGCCCCTGTCGACAACAGGAGCGAGATAACAACCATTCGAGGCAGCATCATACCCCAATTATCGGCATGGACGCCCATCGCCGCCGGACCGGGTGTCAGAAATTCGACTTCGACTGACCACCATCGACGTTCAGGCAGGCGCCGAGGACCCAGCTGGCTTTCGGGGACGCGAGGAAGGTGACGACGGCGGCCACCTCCTCTGGAGTACCGAAGCGGCCGCCGGGAATGCTGTCCTCGACGAACTTGGCCATGGCCTCCGGGTCAGCCTTCTGTTTGCGCTCCCAGCTGCCGCCGGGAAAGATGATAGAGCCAGGGGCCACGCTGTTGACGCGGATCCCCTTCTTCGTCGCCTCGATGGCAAGGTTGGAGGACATGCTGATCATGGCGGATTTGGCGGCGTTATAACTGATGGGACCGCCATTTTCACGCCCGAAAATACTGGAGACGTTGACGATGCTGCCACCACCGGCCTCCAGTCCTGGAAAAGCGGCGCGAGACACACGCACCGCAGAAAAAAAGCTCAGGTTGAACACGTGCAGCCACTCCTCGTCGGTGATCTCGGCGAAAGGCGTCCAGACCGAGCCCCCCACGTTGTTGATCAGGACGTGGATCTGGTCACCGAAGCGAGCCTTCGCCGCAGCGACGAAGGCGTTGGCCCCCTCCGTCGCGGTGATATCACCGACAAAGGTCTCCACATCGCCCCCCGCCTTGCGGAGTTCTTCAGCTGCCGCCTCCAGAGTCTCCTCCGTGCGTCCGCAGATACACAGGTCAGCTCCTTCGGCGGCCAGCGCCAGCGCGATGCGGTTGCCGATGCCACGGCTGGCGCCGGTGACCAGCGCCACCTTGCCCTTCAGTCCGAGGTCCACGTGCAGTCTCCTTGGATAGGTTTCAGATAGTTCGAGTTATACAGAGTTGGCCGGCACGAACCTATCCCGGATGAAAAAAAGTGTCAAGAAACCGTCAGGACTTGCCGATATAGGCGTTGTGTGATACCATGTAATTGTGATACCATGTAATACGGTTTAATTTTGATTTTGTGACAGGGGTCACGAAGAAATCGCTGCCTCCCTCCGACCATGAAGGAAGAAGACAGCGAATGCTGGTGCAGAGGCGGCGGGTCTCTTCGACCAGCAAGGCAAAACATCCAGAGCCAGAGGATCTATCCTCATGTTGAATGAATTCCTTACCAGCACCCTGCAGATTGTCATCGTCCTCGACGTGCTCGGCGTCGTGGCCTGGTTCGTTCTGGCCGCCTGGCGAACTTCGCCTAAGACAGTGATGTCCTCACCGACGACGATGTCGGTCGCCTCGCCCGTGACTCTGTGGGGCAAACTCACAGGATCCACGGACCCGCTGCAGAGCGCCTCAGCGCAGCGCGTCGGGCAAAGTCTCGACGACTCTCTCGGCCAGTTGCGCCGCGTCCTAGATAGCTACCGCAGCAGCCTGGCCTGAGGGCCGCTCAAGCCACACCGCTCTTTCTACCCGGCCTCCATTCCCCTGTTTCGGCTCGACCCTGCTACGAGCCCCACCGGCAACGCCGGTTTGACTGCAGATGGTTGAACTCGCGACTTTCCGGGGGGAGGAGGGGATTGGGGGTCGCCTTTGGGTCGCATAAAGGCATAATTATGCTCTATTGCAGCATAATTATGCAACTCGTATTTTCTCTTCTCCGACATCACCCACCCTGGTTCGACCACGGAGAGCGCTCCTCATGCACCTGCCCGACCTAAAAGGCCAGACCATTCTCATCGCCGTATCCGGCGGCCTCGACAGCTGCACGATCACCCATTGGCTGACCTCCCACGGCGTCGACGTCGTCGCTTACACCGCCGATCTCGGTCAACCGGACGAGGAGGACATTGAGGACGTGCGCACGCGCATGCTGGCTTCCGGCGCCCGCGAGATGATTCTCGATGACCTGAAGGAGCCCATCGCCCGGGCGGGCTTCCAACTCGTGCAATCCGGCGCTCGCTACGAGGGTGGCTACTGGAACACGACGGGAATCGCCCGCCACGTCGTCGTCGCCGGCATGGTACCCGAAATGCAGCGGCGTGGGATCACCAT
>JAYZCA010000151.1:0-17932 GCA_036339235.1 Candidatus Latescibacterota bacterium
AGGGCATGATGGATGGCTTCCTGCACGCTGGCGAGGGTGACCTCGCAGACCTGAACCTGGCGCCGGAATGCTCCGACGACCTTCACGACAGCGAGCAGGGCCCCCAGGCCGAAGGGATCCCGTGCGGCGACATGGAGGGCAACCTCATCTTCCGAACGATCTGCAACATGCCCGGGTATGAGTCGGTCGCCATCAGTCTGCCAGACGGCCGGGGCGCCGGCTGCTTCGGCATCGAAGCCCTCACCGGAGTCATAGGATTCGAGATCGTCAACGAGGACGGCGATCTCGTCTGGGAGATGGAGATGGGCAAGGAGTCCTACCGTGACCTGAAGCTCGACGGCCCCGGTGTTTTCCAGGTGAAGTCCACCGGCGGTTCGCCCGACGGGGCGCTGACGATCAAGTTCGTCGACGTCCACACAGGCATGTAGAACCCGCGGTACTTGCCGCGCTTTTCGCTGACGGGCCGGTCCTCCCATTGTGGAGGTCCGGCCCCCCGTCGTTGGTGGGCACCGGAGCGTGCCCTGAGTTTCGAAACTTCGTAGCCTCTCTTCCTGATGAAAGTCTTGCTCGTCGACGACGCCGAAGGAATGCGCAAGATCATCACCTCCATGCTGAAAAACATGGGGTACGATGATGTTGTGCCGGCAGCTCCTTCCCGAGGACGTCAGAACCATGGGTTCCGGCGGTTACAGGCACGCGTTTGCCGATCAGGTCGCCCTCGGCGACGCCGATGACGGCGTTGCGCTCCCGAAAGTCGATGCTGCCGTCGGCACGAACCGCACCAGCGCGCTTGGAAGGATCGAAGGTGAAATCGACGTGTGTGTCCGTGCCATCTACAGGGTCTGAACCCGCCGCCACCAGAGCGGCGCCGGCTTCGGTGGCAGCCGGCCAGTCGGCGCACAGGCTGTCGATCGCTTCCTCATGGACGCCGTAGGTCACACCCGCCCAAACAGGGCACCGAGGATCCATTCGGGCACGTTACGATTCATGGCGCAGCAGCTCGGGAAAATGGATGAGATAGGCCTCCATCCCGCCCTCTCGAACCCATACCGGCGGGACCACCTCAAAGGTTTCCTCACCCCGGCGCACGTAGCCGAAGACCTCGGCCACGAGCTGGTCCCCGTCGAGGCGCGTGTGGTTGCCCGCCGCGATGAGGGCGGCCGCACCCGGACTCGTCAACGGCTTGCCAAGCATGTCTTTGCCGGGCGTTCCCTCCGTAGGATGAACGATGTGGGCCACTACCTGTCCCGGAGCGACGGTGATGCCCGAAACGTTGGCGGCGATGACCTCTTCCAGGGTGGCGCTCGACAGGGCACCTGCAAAGTTGGCCACGAGGGACTGCGCGAGCGTGTCGGCATGCCCCTTGACGCAGTCGAGCTCGACGCTACCGTCCTCGCCGGGTTCGGCGGGGGTCCCTGAGCGATGGGATATGTGCCGCGCACAGGGTCGACCATCGCCTGCTGTATCAGCTGGCGCAGCACCTTGCCGTCGAAGTGTCCCTGTAAGCCGAAGGCGTGGCCCAGATCGTGCGCCAACTGCTGGGCAGTTATGGGCCGCCCGTTGAGCGCCATCGCTGTCAGCGTCGCCTGCAGAGAATCCTCGGAGATTTCTACGACAGCCCAACAGCGCTCCCCCTCGCCAAAGCTCTTGGCCCCCTCGTCAGGTGGGATCGGCTCGGGTTCGGTGGGGTGTCTTCTTCCGCCTCAGCCTCCTCAGCGGCGACGTCATCCGACTTTTCTTCTTCTGATGTCTCGGGCGTGTAGTCCTCGTCCGGCTGCACCGTGCTGGTCACCAGCCTTCGAGGCCGCCTGTCATTCCCTCTCTTTTTTTGCCATCTGTGCTGGCTCTCGACCTCAGAACCGGACCGACAGCTGCATCCAGGTCTTGAAGGCCGGATCCTCGCCTCCGCTGGATATCTCCCTCAACTGCCGCTCCAGCAGCGTCATGCCGTCGCCGGGCACGAAGATCGAACCTCCCCAATGGTATTCGGTAGCTCCGTTGTAGTTCCAGGTAACCACCGCATCGGCTTCCTGGCCGAGAGACTTGTCCCCAACTGTATCCTCCACGAGGGTGAAGTTGTGCAGGTGCAGACCGACACGCACGGTCTCCGAAGCCGACATCTCCCCCACGAGCCGAATGTCCATCAGGCCACCGTTGTCGGTGTGGGTGGGGAATTTCTTGAACAGGTCCATCAGGCCGAAGAAGCCATGGCCGGTGGCGAACAGGTTGTCGAAGGCCTCCCAGTCGCCATCAGCGGGATCGGCGTCGCCCGAATAGACATCAACTCCGAGTCGCAGCTCCGGCTGCGTCCATGAAGAGCCGTGGTAGCGCACAGTCGCTGTGCCCATCCAGTCGAAGACATCCTCGAAGCCCACCTCTCCCGTCTGCAGGGCCCCCTCCAGGTCGTAGCCGAAGAGGTGTCCTGTCTTGCCCGTGGTCGAACCGCTGAAGCGGGCGCCGCCGGTGAGCCGCAACAGATGCTTACTGCCGCCGTTCTTGTCGTGTTCTACCAGGAAGTAGGGGCCGACATTGTGTCCTTCTGCCAGGCGCAGATTGCTCCACAGGCCAAAGAGGTTGCGGTCCTTCACCCCCTGCTCTTCCAACTTTACCGTGAAGCCGTCGACCCAGTTCGACTCACCCACGCGCAGAACGAGTGCGTCGAATGCCCTCGGCGTGTTGCTCCAGGCATTGAGCCCCATCAGCCGCTGACTGCCGTAGACCAGCTCCTGGCGTCCCAGACGCAGACGCACCGGCTTACCGAACATCTCCTGCAGTTCCGCGTAAGCCATGTGGAAATCCACCTGGTCGCCGCTGGCGTCGGAGGTGTTGAACTCAGAGCCCCACACGCGGCTGTCCTGGATTTCGACCACGACCCGCGTGTCGTGCCGCGGGTTACCGACGAGGCGCACCTTCGTGCGCAGCAGCTGAAGCACGTTGCCATCGCCGCCGGTGAAGTCGATGTCACTCCACTCCAGGCGGCTGCGGGTACTGCCCTGGACGTCGAACCTGGGATCCTCCGCCGTCAGGCGCTCGCGTGCCATCGCCTGGCGCAGGCGCTCGATCTCTTCGCGCAGGATCCGCAGCTCCGCACCCAGCTCCTCCGCCGTCAGGCTGCCGGAGCCCCCCGCCAACTCCATCAGCTCATCGCGAGGTGCATCGCCGAGCACGTCCTTGAGCAGACGCAGCTCGCGGCGCAGTTCGGCCTTCTTGCGATCCACTTCCTTGCGCAGCTCCTGCAGTTCCTTGAGTTGTTCGACGGTGTTGTCCTGCGCTGGCGCCTCGATAGGAGACGCGACCAGGGTCAAGACCAGTACTTGGGCCACAGCCCGCAGAAAAAATCTCACAATATCGTCCTGTCTGGTGTCAGCCGCCCGCGACCTGCTGTTCTGCTGTGCCATCGATAGCGCCCACCAGAGATGCCGTCAGGCGGTCGGTGTGGATCACGGCGCCTGTGGCGCGGTCGACCTGGCCAAATTCGAGAACCCCCGTCGGACATGACTCGACGCAGGCCGAGCAGCGCACACACTGGGGGTCAGCCATGGGCAACCCCTTGTTGGCGAAATTCATGATGTCGATCCCCTGATGGCATACCGAGGTACACACATTGCAGGAGATACACTTCTTCTTGTCGGCCAAGATGCGGAAACGACTGAAACGCGAATAGACGTGCATCAGGGCAGCCAGGGGACAGGCGAAGCGGCACCACACACGCCCACTGAACCAGAAATAAGCGCCGTAGCCGATGACTCCCGCTAACATCAGATCGACGAGGTAACTGTAGTTGAGCGGCATGCCACCGATGTTCCAGCCCCGTAGAAGCCCCTCGTGAAATTGCCGCAGAGCAAGACCCATGGCGCTGTCGGGTGTCATCCAGGAGACGACGCGCGTGACCAGCATGATGACGCACACTGCCAGGATGCCCTGTCCGAGCATGTTCCACCGGTTCCAGCGCACCCCGTGCAGCATCTTGTGGCGGTGGCCGTCCCCCATCGTCTCTGCCAGGGCGCCGCAGGAACAGATCCAGCCACAGTACGCACCTTTCCCCCAGAAGTAGATGATCGCCGGCAGGACGACGAAGGTCTGCACGAGACTGACCACGAGCCACGCCGTGAGGGGCTCGTGAGTAAAGACGTTCCAGACGAACAATGGCCAGGCCAGGACGAAGCCGAAAGCGCGCCAGTATTCACGGCCGTGGTCGTACGACACCTCCGGGAAAAAAGCGTCGGCGAAGCTCTTGCCAACTCCGGCGTCGAAGCAGCCGTTGTTGCCCATCCACGGCAGAATGATATACGGCAGCAGGAACAGCGGTACGAGTTGGAAGGCGGCCAGGCTCGCCGTCTGCCATTTCACGTACTGGGTACGGCGTCGGCGCACCCGCCGGATTCCGAAGACGACGATGAGCGCGCAGTAGACGAGACTGTAGTAGAAACCCGGCTTGCCGAGGTTGTAGGCAAACAGTCCCCACACACTCGTGGCGCCGGCGGTGGCGCCGGACAGCAGGGCGGGGACGTTGAAGGGAAACCACTCCCCCTTCTTGAAGAATTCGGTGAGGGGACCCCCCGCCTTCCAGTTGTAGAGGAACAGGCAGAAGGCCATGAACAGGCTCAGGCCGATCCATTGCCTGGCGCCCATCTCGCCTTGGATGTTGACGCCGGAGCGCCGGAAGAAATCGAGGGGCGGCTCGCGGCCGATCATTGTGAACACAGCGTCGTTGGCCAACGTCACCTGCTGGCCGTCAGCGTCGGCCAGCGTCACCTGGTCGGCGGTGATGGAGGTGACGGAAGACGACATTAGCAGCGTCACCGACCCGGGCTTGCGCGCGCCCTCCAGAAAGGCACCCGCCGATGTCGTCACCCGCTCCGATGTGGGCGAGTCGACGGAGACATCGGCCATGGGATCGGCCGCCAGCTGCTGCAGGCGCTCGACGTTCTCCGGCTTGGGCCGCGAGAACTCCGGCTTGCGGTAGGACAGCGTCACACGCCCCCCAGCGCAGGCCAAGGCGATGGCTGCCTCCATGGCGCTGTCCCCCCCACCGACGACGAGGACGTCCTGGGCGTCGTAGTCCTTGGGGTCATGCAGGCGGTTGGAGACCTTGTCGGTGTCTTCACCCGGTACGCCGAGTTTGCGGAAATTCCCCGACCGGCCGATGCCGACGACGACGCGCTGAGACTTGAGGTTATCGTCATCGGGGATGACGACCTCGAGGCCGTCACCGGCGCGCACGACGCGTTCGACGCGCACGATGCGCGGTTCGATGCCTCGACCCTGAGTCTGCTCCCGCAGCTCGTCGACCAGGGGCTCCTTCACCTGAGCCGAGAACTGCAGGTCTCCTGCGGGTATCATGTCCCGCGGGTAGGTGAAGATCGGCTTGCCCTTGGGGAAGTTTACGATCGTCGAAAAAGGCTCCGTCGCCTCGAGGATCTCGAAGGACAGACCCGCCTCACGGGCTGCGAGGGCCGCCGCCATGCCGGAGACGCCGGCGCCGATGATGACGACGTCGAGCCCGCTGCCCGTGCCAGGCTGGAATGAGGGATCCGCGACGATGTCGGCCACCGCTCTTGCCCCTGTGTCAGAGGAAAACTTCAACAGCGGAATCCCGGTCAGGTCACCGACGATGTAGAGCCCCGGCACGTTGCTCCGGAAGCGCTCGTCGACTTCGGGCAGCTTCTCCACCGTACCGGCGGGCCAGCGCGTATGCAGCCAGCGCGTATATCGGTTTAACATCGAGACCACATCAGTCAACCGGTTGATTTTACTGGAGGTTGGGGCGGTTCAACATAATACGAAAAGGGCGCCCACCTCGAAAGGTGAGCGCCCCGTGGCGCGATCGTAGTCGACGCCCCGCGCTACCGCGCCAGCGTCATGCGCCGGCTCTCCGAGTATCCGGTGGCGGGCATCTCCAGGTGGTAGAGGTAGGTGCCGCTGGCCATGCGGCAACCGGCGTCATCGGTTCCATCCCAGGTCACGTCGTAGAATCCACCGCGATGTACACCGTCGGCCAGTGACCGCACCCGCTGCCCCGCCGCATTGTAGATCTGCAGGGTCATCTGTCCATCCACCGGCAGTGTGACGTGAATTCGCGTCTCCGAGTTGAAGGGGTTCGGGTAGTTCTGGGTCAGCTCGAATCCGTCGGGCAGGGAGGCACCCGCGGGCTCGAGGACGGCTGTCATCGGCGGCGCCTCGATGATGCCGTCACCGGTCTCCCATATCGTCGTCTCCGGCCAGTACGTATTCCAGGCGAACCACATCGAGTTGTACGCCGGCAACTGTTCCAGCCTCACCCCCCCGAGAGGGCCGGAGACGGCGTAGCCGAGCATGTCCCAACGGCTGCGCGTCTCCACGTCCATGAACTCCACGGGCAGATCACCCTCGGCCTCGACCTGATAGAAGGTGAGCTCCTGCCCTTCGACGATGCGGCTGTAGGGGATCGCGGTTCGGGAATCGAGGTCGAAGATCACGAGCAGAGCCTGACCGCCGAGGTTGTCGTTGATCACCGCCGTCGGCGCCATGTCGGTGAAGGGGTAGGCGCGCAAGGCTTTGCCGACGCAAATGCCGGTGACGCCAGACGCTGAGGACCTGACCGAAGTTCTGGCCTCCCCTTCCGTGTACTTCAACGTCGTGATGCCATACGTGCATCCTCGGTGAATTCAGAACGTACCGCAGGGGGCCGTAGTCGAATCTGACATTGGCGTGGTTGAGATCCAGCGCCAGGGTCCATGATGCCGATGATGAGGATGACGGTGCTGTTGATTCCGAGAATGACCAGCGGCAGGTAGGAGAGGGTCTTGTAGACGACGATCTCCGCCCAGTCAAAGCGGAAATTGCCGATCCCGTCCAGCCGCTCGATGCTGTGGTGCAGCTTGTGGAACTCCCAGAGCCACGGCACGTTGTGCAGCAACCTGTGAATGTTCCACTCGATGAAATCCTTGAGCAGGAAGAACACGCCGAATTGCAGCCAGAGAGGTGCACCGGCAAGAAGCGCGAGGGACTCCGGGAGCGGCAGACCCTGGTCGTGCAGAAAACCATTGAGCCGCGTGACGAGCCCGCCGGTAATCAATGCCAGGATCATGCCGAGATAGTGCCCGTTGAATACGAGCCAGAACAGATCCTGCCAGATCCCTTCCCTCAAGACCTTCTGCTGCCGTCGCCACGGTGCGATTCGCTCCAGGGCAAAGCAGATCAGCGATATGGCCGTCAGCCAGAAGTAGTACTGGGCAAAGATCGGCATTGGTTTTCCGTCACCACAAAGACCCACCGGCCCCCGTCGGGTTCAGGGGCAGAGTGACCTGTGTCGGTGCTAGGCATTGCACGTCGTTGCAGGCCTGAAAGAGCAGTGTCAGCGACAGGCTGTCGGACGACACCGGAGCGGCGACGACGCCCAACCGTAGCGTCGCCTGGACGATGGCCGTATCGGTGTACACCGACACGGAGTCATCGGCGAAGGCGGGCTTGAATATGTGGGCTGGCGGGTAGTCGACGGAGACTACCTCCACGGGCAGCTCGGAGACGACCTCCAACGTCGTCGGGATCAGAAACTCGTAGGAGGCGGGATTGGCGTTGATGTGCCAGCCGGAGGCCACCACCAGACGCGCCGCCACCTCGAAGCTGCCCCCCGGTAGCAGACTGTCCACCGACACGAAAGCTTCAGCACTCACGTATTCTCCGCTGTCGAGTGCAGGCCCGCCGCCGGTGCCTGCAGGTGCCAGCCCAGCCAGGATATCGGCCAGCCGTGATGTTGGCGCCTTCGGGGCTGCCGCTGCCGCGTCATAGCCGTTCAGGTCGTAGTGCACGGCCAGCACCATCCGTGCGAAGCCTCCGGCGTTGCGGCTCATGGCGCCGGCAAAAGCCCTCAAAGTCTCTTGCGCCCTGGTCCGGTAACCCTGCCGGCCGGTGATCGCCGCCAGTCCGACAAGCACATTGGCTGCCTCCGAGTTGCCGGAGGCGATGGCGCCATCGTACGGATGTTTCGAAAGCGCGATGAGGCGCTCCGAACGGTCCGTCATGAAATACCCACCGTCGCGATCATCCCAGAACAGCCGGTCCATGGTCGCCACCAGCTGTTCGGACTGCCGTAGGTAGCTCGGATCCTGTGTTGCCCGGTACAGGCTCAGCAGGCCGCGAGCCAGGAAAGCGTAGTCCTCCTGGAAAGCGACATGGCCGACGATGCCGTCCCGGAAGCTGCGCTGCAGTCGCCCGTCCCCGTCGCGCAGCCGCTGCCAGACGAAGGCCGCCGCCTGTCTCGCCGTCGATTGGTAGGCCTCGTCGCCGACAACTTCGAACCCGTAGGCGTAGGCGTCGATCATCAGCCCGTTCCAGCCGCTCAGGATCTTGGTGTCCAACAGGGGACGCGGCCGTTGCTGACGGACACCGAGCAGCCGCTGGCGCAGTGGCGCCAGCTGTCCATCCAGCACCTCGGGTTCAATCCCTTGGCCGGCGGCGACATCGGTCAGGGATCGCGGCATGTAGAGGACGCCCTTGTCGCCCTCGGGCATGGGGGCCAGATCGTAGACGGCGAGAAATGCTGCGGCATCGTCGCCGAGAACCTGCAGGATCTCCGCTTTCGTCCACAGATAGTAGAGGCCCTCGATGCCATCCGTTTCCGAATCGAGGGCCGAGTAGAAGCCACCCTCCGGCGACTGCAGAACCCGGTTGGTATAGTCGAAGATGCCCCGCGCCGCGCGCCGCAGTTCATCGAGCCCCGTCAGCCGGTACGCGTGCAGGTAGGCCCTGGCCAGGGTCGCCTGGTTGTAGAGCATCTTTTCGAAGTGCGGGACACGCCAGCGTTGATCGGTGGCGTAGCGATGAAAACCACCCCCGAGATGGTCGTGGATCCCACCGCGGGCCATCTGCTCCAGGGTGTGGCGCACCAGGCGCAGCAGCTCCTCTTCCCCGGTGCGCTCGTACTGGGCCATGAGCAGTTCCAGGTCCATGTCCGGCGGAAACTTCGGCGCCCCACCGAAACCGCCGTTCGTCTCGTCGAAGCGCCCCTGCAGTCGCTCCACCGCGCCGTCTATCAGGTCCTGCACCAGAGCGGTGGAGTCACCCGCTGCCCCTTGCGCCTCC
This sequence comes from Candidatus Latescibacterota bacterium, assembly GCA_036339235.1. GTDB lineage: Bacteria > Latescibacterota > UBA2968 > UBA8231 > UBA8231 > UBA8231. The sequence continues at coordinate 9,064 of JAYZCA010000151.1, forward strand.
TGGGTTCGCTTGATGGCCGCCGTCAGCTGCTCCGCCTGTTGTTCCACCTCCGGCCGACGCTCCTCCCACCCCTGGTGCAGGGCGGTGAGCACATCCGGAAACCCCGGTCTGCCATACTTGCTCACCGGCGGGAAGTAGGTGCCTGCGTAGAACGGTTTCAGCTCGGGTGTCATGAACACTGAGTTGGGCCAGCCGCCGCCGCCGGTCAGCAGCTGCGTCGCCGTCATGTAGATGTCGTCCAGGTCGGGACGCTCTTCACGGTCGACCTTGATGTTGATGAACCACCGGTTCATCAGGCTGGCGATCTCGGGGTCGGAGAACACCTGGCGCTCCATGACGTGGCACCAGTAGCAGGTGGAGTAGCCCACCGACAGGAAGATGGGCTTGTCCTCTGATCGGGCCCGTTCCAGCGCCTCCGGCCCCCAGGGATACCAGTCCACCGGGTTGTGGGCGTGGAGCAGCAGATACGGGTTGGTCTCGCCAGCCAGCACGTTGGTGTATTTCCACGAGCCGTCGGCGTTCCGTAAGGCCTCATCGTGAGGGACCTCGGCGAAGGCCACCGCCACGAGCACGGCAGCGGCAGCCACGAACACGGTGCTCACCACCACCCCGGCTGCGATTCGCCCGTGCGAACTGCGCCGGCCGATCCTCATCAGCCTGCGGCGACGGCCGCGCCGCGCACCATGTCGCGTGTCACTTCCAGCACATGAGCAACGTCTTCGGCGCTCACGTGCCGGTTCGTCACCAGGCGCACGCCGTGGGGCGGCCGTGGGTTGCACTTGATGCCGGCCGCCGTCCAGCGCTCGATCACCTCGGCCGACGTCCAACCCAACCCGGCGACGTCGACCATGATGATGTTCGTCGGCCGTGGGGCGCGCGTCGCGGTGACGCCGTCGATGGCACTCAAGCCCTCCTCGAGCAGACGCGCAGTCTCGTGATCCTCGGCCAGACGGTCGATCATCGTCTCCAGGGCGACGATACCCGCCGCGGCGATGATCCCCGCCTCGCGCATAGCTCCGCCGAGCCGCTTGCGAGCCCGGTGGGCCTCATCCACGAACTCACGGGTCCCGCACAGCAGCGACCCCACCGGCGCGCTGAGTCCCTTCGACACGCAGAACATGACCGAGTCGACGGTGGCCGCGATCTTTCTGGCGTCCACACCCAGGGTGATGGCGGCGTTGAACACCCGCGCGCCGTCGAGGTGGACCTTCATGCCCCGCTCGCGGGCCACGTCGGTGACGGCGGCCATCTCGTCGACGCTCCACACGGCGCCGGCGGCGTTGTTGTGCGAGTTTTCCAGGCACAGAAGCGTGGTCCGGGGAAAGTGCGCGTTGGGTGGCCGCAGGGTGTCCTCGAACTGCTGCCGAGTGAAAATCCCGTTGTCGCCCTTCACCGAACGCACCGTGAGCCCTGCGATGTTGGCGTACGTCCCGGCCTCCCAGCAGTAGACATGAGCCAGCTCCTCGGCGATCATCTCCTCTCCGGGATGGGTGTGGGCGAGCATGGCGCAGGTGTTGGCCATCGTACCGCTGGGCACGTAGAGGGCCGCCTCCATGCCAACCTTGGCCGCCGCCAGTTCCTGCAGGCGGATCACAGTAGGATCCTCGCCGTAGACGTCGTCACCGACGTCGGCGTGGTGCATGGCGTCCCACATGGCGTCGGTGGGTTTGGTGATCGTGTCGCTGCGCAGATCTACTGTGCGGTCCATACGTATTGGCTCCGTTTGTCGTCGTTCCTTTATTAGGACGCGAAATTAACCGCGCTGGAGAACTCTGTCGAATGGCATTCCCGTCCCACGGACTCGCCCACCGCTCCACCGTCACCGGCCGTCGCGGCATGGTTGCCTCCGGCCATCCCCTGGCGTCGCTGGCGGGGGTGCGCATCCTGCTGGAGGGCGGCAACGCCATCGACGCCGCCGTCGCCACCGCCGCGGCGCTCAACGTCGTCGAGCCGTACATGTCCGGCATCGCCGGCATCGGCTACATGCACATCTATTCGGCCCGCCACAAGGAGCACAAGGTCTGCGACTACGTGGGCCTGACGCCGGCGGCAACCGACATCGATATGTATGAGGAGGACGCCCAACAGGACCGGGGCCCTCTGTCGCCCCTTGTGCCCGCCGCCTGCGCCGGCTGGATGGAGTCGCTGCGCCGCTACGGCTCCATGGATGCCGCAGACGTCTTCCAACCCGCCATCGAGCTGGCCGAGGGTGGCTTCGCCCTCACCGTCAAGAACTCCTTTTTCTTTGCCGGCAATGTCAACGAGCTCCGCAAGTTCCCCGCATCGGCCAGCACCTATCTGGTCGACGGTCGCTGTCCCGAGCCTGGCGAGGTTCTCGTGCAACAGGATCTTGCCGAGACCCTCCGCGCGGTCGCCGCCGATGGGCCCGACGCGTTCTACGGCGGTTCCATCGGCGATGTCATCGCCGCCTATATGGCCGACGTGGGCGGCATCCTGACCAAGCAGGACCTGGTCGACAACAGGCCGCAGTGGCTCGACCCGATCAGCGTCGACTACCGTGACTGGACGGTATGGGCGCCACCGGCTCCATGCCAGGCGATCCAGTATCTGGAAACGCTGAAACTGCTGGAGGGCTTCGACATCGCCGGCATGGGTCACAACACGGCCGACACCCTGCACACCTTCATTGAGGCGGTGAAGCTGGCCTGCATCGATCGTATCACTTACGCCGCCGTCGACGCCAGCCCCACTGCCGGGCTGCTGTCCGATGGGTATGTCGAGGCTCGTCGCAAGCTCATCGGTGAGACCTCGGCAGTATCGATGGGAGACACTTTCCGAATCGACGAGCAGGAGGGTGAAGTCGCTCCCGGCGGTCCGCAGCCCTGGATGAAGAATGAGTGCACGACTCACTTCGACACGATCGACGCCGAGGGCAACGCCGTCGCCTGCACGCAGAGCCTCGGCTCCGGCTTCGGCTCGGCCATGGTCGTTCCCGGCACCGGCATCACGCTGAACAATTTCATGCGCTGGTTCGATCGCGTGCAGGGCAGTCCCAACGCCATCGGCCCGTCGCAGAAGAACGAGATGTGCGTGTCGCCGGCGCAGGTCTGGGATAAGGACGGTCTGCGCCTGCTCATCGGCACGCCCGGGTCGTACGGGATACTGCAGACGACGCCGCAGATGATCATGAACGTCCTCGACCACGGCATGAACGTACAGGCCGCCATCGAGGCGCCTCGACTCAAGGCGACGCGTGGCCACAACGTCGATGTAGAGACTCGCATCCCGGTCGAGGTGCGCGCCGAGCTCGAGCGCCGCGGACACCAGTTGTCCGAGCTGGGCGACTGGTCCGCCGGCGTCGGCGGCGGCCAGGGAATCCACGTCGATCCCGACTCGGGCGCTTTCATGGGCGGCGCCGATCCGCGGCGTGACGGCTACGCCCTGGGCTGCTGATGGAAACCCAGCCTGCATTCCATCGAGCGGCAGGCGCTTCGACCGTCGACGTGTGGTGCGAGGACTGCGTCGAGGGTTTGGGCCAGCGCCTCGAACCCGGCTCCGTCGACGTGGTGGTCACCTCGCCTCCCTACAACCTGGGCACTCGCTACAAGAAGTACGACGACACCGTTGCGCGGCAGGAGTATGTCGATTGGATGGGCCGCTGGGGCGAGGCTGTGTCCGGAATGCTGGCCGAAGAAGGCTCCTTGTTCCTCAACATCGGCGGCAAGCCCACCGATCCCTGGGGCCCCTTCGAAGTGCTGATGAAACTCCGCGAGCACTTCGAGCTGCAGAACGTCATCCACTGGGTAAAGTCCATCGCCATCCAGAAGGAGGACGTCGGTCGTTATCCGGGGATCACGGGCAACGTTTCGGTGGGCCACTACAAGCCGATCAACAGCCCGCGGTATGTCAACGACTGCCACGAGTACATCTTCCACCTCACCAAGAGCGGTGGCGTGCCCCTGGACCGCCTGGCTGTGGGCGTGGAGTACCAGGACAAGTCGAACGTGGCTCGCTGGAACGGCGCCAAACAAGACCTGCGATGCCGGGGCAACACCTGGTTCGTCCCCTACCGGACGATCCAGAGCCGCGACAAGCAGCGCCCCCACCCGGCCACCTTCCCGGTGAAAATCCCGGAGATGTGCGTGAGACTCCACGGCCTGGAGCGCACCCGTCGTGTCGTCGACCCCTTCCTGGGAATCGGATCCTCGGCGGTGGCCTGCGTGCAGTTGGGAGTTGATTTCGTGGGATTCGAGACGGACACCGACTACTGCGCCCAGGCGCAGCTGGCCGTCGACGAAGCATTGAGTGCCGGATCGCTCTCGTAAACTGCTGGAGTACGCTACGCCGGCCCAGCCATGATCAACCGTGCCGTTCGCACCCGATAGACTGTGCCGTTCGCGTAGCGAACGGTGTCAAGGCGCTCGAATCTACGTCGATTATTGAAGTTCCGTAGAGCGCCGGCAGGCGGCGACCAGCTCAGCATTCGTAGACGTGTACCCGATGACATGCTCGAAGTTGCGGAACATGATCTTGCGCAACCAACCGCCTTCCTCGAGTGACTCGTCCACCGTGTCCGGGTATTCCGCCGACTGCGTGCAGTCCCGCAGCAGCACCACCCGATAGTTGTGCTCCACCGCTCCAGCGCATGTCTGATAAAGACAGGCTCGCTGCGAGAAACCCACGGCGATCAGCGTCTTGATATCGTGGCAGCGCAGGTGGTAGTCGACGTGTGTTTCATGAAACCCCGACCACTCCCGCTTCGGAAAGTCCGGCTCATGCGCCAGCGGCTGGATCGAGGGCGAATAGTTTGGCACCACCGGCGTACGCGCCGGCGCCGGACGCTCGGCAGCCTCCGGTTTCCCCCACCGCGTCCCATGAATCTCCCGCTTGATGCTGCCAGGCTCATCGGCCAGCGAAAAGTCGTTGTGAATAAAGACCACATGCATCCCAACCTCGCGAACGGCCGCAAGCGCCGGCGCAATCCCCTCCTCGACATAGGGATTCCCCTCCCCACAGTCAGAATCCACAACCATAAAAGCCGTCCGCTCCAACTCCAGCGACAGCGTATCAAACACATGCCCATCCCCCCGCTGCTCCCCGTTGTAATACCCAGCCCCACCCCACCACCGCACCGGCAACTCCAGCGTGTCCATGTCACACCTCCCTACAAAGCGTGAACCCCGTGATTTCCACTACCCCCCTTCCTTTAGTTCCCCCACGATGGACGGTCGCCGGCCTCAAGGGTCGGCGCCGGCGCCGCAGGCCGCTTGGCGAAGGGCAGGCTTGCCGAGCTTTTTCGGGCCCCGAAGGGGCGCGCGACAGGACGTCGCGGGCGGACCGAGTCAGCAGGTCTGACCTCCGTAGCGATCGCTTGCGATCGCGGGACGAGGCGCCTGATCATCCGCCGATCAAAGATCAGCCGATCGGCGCCGTCAGGATGCGGCGTTCGGTCCGCCCGTGAGGCAAGCCGCAGCCCGCAGTGATGCGGCCGGAGCGCGCCGGCGCCGACCCGAAGCTGAGTAACCGCGCCCTAAAACGTATTCGGTCGAGGCGTAGCCGGCGGCCAGTACCCACTCGGATCCTCATCCCATTCAGACCCGCACATCCGCGAAATCACCTTCCACTCTGCAGCAGTCAGATGCGCGTGATTGTGGAACAGGAACCGCTGCAACCCCGCCTCTGCCGATGCGGTCAGAATCCGGTAGAGATCCCCCGACGTCATTGGATCACCCGCGTGGGGCATCCGTCCCGTATCCACCCAGGGCAGGATCTTGTGCGGATCGCTCACCGCGGCCAGCGCCCGCGCCGTCTCCTCCTTGACGACCTCGTCGAAGAAGGCCTGCGGAAAACCCAGCTCCATATCGGCCAGAGATTCCACCTCGGGCAGGTGTACGCCGAGCCAGGCGCGCGCTACCGTAAAACACTCGGTCTCTGAGAGGCCCGGGTTCCAGGCCTGGATCTGCTGCACCCAGCGCGCCACGGTACCGTAGAGGCCGTCGAAACCACGGTGCCAGAAGTAGTGCTTCACCTGGAAGATGTCGAGGATTTCGTCCCAGGCGAGATAGTCGATGGCCGTCATGCCGCTGAACACGGCCGAACGCAGGCCGTTTCCAAGCAGCAGCCGGCGAGGCAGCTTGTCGAGTTCGTCCCGGAAGGCGCGTGCCGTGGCCAGACCGTCGTCGCGCCGCCAGCGCAGCCAGTAGAGGGCGTCCTCGTTCAGATCGAAGAGGTTGATACCCTGCAGGAAGCCGTGATCGCCGTAGTAGGACACCGACTTCGAGTCGAAACTCTGAAACCGCGCGTGCAGATGCGCGCGTCCCGCGTCGAGCCGCGCCGCGTCCCAGCCTCGCACTGCAGCTGTCGCCTTGTCGGCGTCCTTCATCTCGCGGAAGACGGCGTTGCCGTGGTGGTAGATGAGCTCGTAGGCGGATTCGGTCCAGCCGTCCATCAGTCCGCCGTCCGCCTGCGGAAATGCCGTGAACACGTCCTCCCAGATCGCCGCCTGCAGCTGCGTGCCGTGCGGATCCTGCTCTACGGGCAGTCCCGTAGCCCGGTGTGTTCCCTGCCCCGGACAGAAGATGAGCACCCCCCAACTACGCGCCTTGGCGTCATCGAGCATCGCGTGCAGGCTCTTCTCCTTCCCCGCGTTCAGTGGCGCCTCGGTAGCCTCCAGCTCGATCCCCCGCTGTCGAAAAACTTCGGGATTCGTGCGGTACGCCGGCACGGTAAAGCCGCCGGCGTCGTCAGCAAACAACAGGCGGCCGAAGACGAGGCCACGGATACCACCCGCCTCCCAGGCATCGAAGATGCGCTCGTAGTCGTCCACCACATCCTCCAGCGGCTGTCCTATTCTGATCCAGGGTTGCAGCATGGCGATGTGTCCTCTCATGAGAAACGGAGCTGCTCCTTACGAACGCGCCCCGGTTGGATCTTCTTTGAGTTGTGAAATTCTACGGCTCGGGGAGATCTTCGCCAAGCTCCGAATCCAGCGACTCCCAGGCGTCCTCAATTGTGTCCATATCGAGCAGTTCCATCTGTGCCGCATTTAGTTCCTGCTGCTCCCGGGCCCGCGCGATTCTTATCCTCTCCAGTTCCAGACGCTGCTCGGCGGTCAGGATCTCTTGGAAAGAGAACTGGTATTCCTCGCGCAGTCGACGGTAGTCCTCGGTAGGGATCATCTCCCCTTCGGCGCGCAGCTGGCGCACCTGCTCGCGCAGCCGCGCCAGCAGTGACAACCAGCGCCGGCGCTGCAGATCATCCATATCGAGACCATCGGCCAGACGTTGCGGCACGTCCCGCTTGACCTGGCCATCATACAGCGCCTGTTCCCGCAGATGAGAACGCGCCCGCTCCAACAGTTCCAGCTGATCTGGTGTGAGCACCGAGTCGCGTGTGACCCTGTACAGATCGATTGCCTCGCCATAACGCAACCGTCCCTCTTCGGCCAGGATGTCCCCGTCTTCGACCAGGGTGCGCAGAGCTCTCATGTCCAGTTGCAGAAATCCTCGCAGCTGTCGCAACGTGTCCTGCTGATCCGGGGTCAGTTCGAGAGCCTGCATCAGGCGGCGACGAAAGTCCTGGCGCGTGCTGTCGGCAGGGACCGTCGACCATTGCGCGTGCACAGGTGGAACGAGCAGAAGAGTGGCGATCAGAAAATAGAGGAAGGAGCAAATTCGCATGCAGGTGGGCTCGGGTCGAGTGCGCGATGCAGAGCGTGACAGTGTACGCCGTGTGGGCGCCCTACAATGGATCATCAGACGCGGTAAATGCGCTTGCCCCCGTCCTTCCCGTCGTCCGTGTCACTGCCCTTACCCTCCATGATCTTCTGACCAAGCTCGTCGATCTCGGCCCGCTGGCTGCTCGACCTCCGACGAGTTGACTCCCACCATCCCCGCACCGCGACGCGGCCGGCGCTTGCATGTCTCGCGTCGGGGCGCGGACTTCAGCTTCTTGCCCTCGGTGACGCGGATGATCGCCTGCTCGACGGGACCGGTGAGCATGCGCGGGTCCACACTGATCCCCATGCCCTCCAGCCACATGGCGGTGCGCCCCTCTTTGACCATGCGCACGATCATCTCACGCGCCTCGGTGTCGTCGTCCCCGGTGGACTTGAAAAACGCATTGACGGCGTTCTTGATGCCGGCGCTCAGGTAGGTCTCCGGGTGTTTCTCGTTGACGTGCAGAATCATCTCGAGAATCCGGGTCTTCACCGGCCGGTCGGGTACGACGCCTACGAGACGGCGAAAATCGCGCACCATGGCCTTGAAGAACTGTTCGTTGGTGATCAGTACCTCACCGCTTTGCAGGCGGCGGTCGACCCGTTTCCACAGCTCCACCTTGAGATCGGCGGGCAGCGTGGCGTCTGAAGTGTTTTGGGCAGGGACGGTCGTCATGGCATTGGAAATATAGTCATGCGAAGGGGCCCGCCGCTTCGAGCAGTCGCTGCAGGCTGAGACCGAGGATTTTTTGCCGGTCGGCCATGGGGATGAAGTCGCAGTGCGTGCGGAACGCCTCGAGCGCATGCTGATGAGTCATGTGCGTGCGCACCACCGGGTAGTCGGACCCCCAGCAGAGACGGTCGGCACCGAAAGCGTCGTAGAGTCCGCGTACCACGCCGTGCGTATCGTGGTAGGGATACTCCCAGGTCGTGGGTGCTGCATAGTGAAACCCCGACATCTTGACACAGATATTGGGCACCACAGCTGAGGCCGTGATCTGTGCCAGCCGCTCGGCGTCTCCCACACGAGCCCCGGCCATGTGGTGGCAAAGGAAGGGCACCGTCGGAAACCGTCGCGCCAGATCCTGCAGGGCAGGCTGCCATTGGGGTCCCAAGGCCAGGCTGGCGATCAGCTTCAGCTCCGCTGCCGTCTCGAAGAACGCCAGGCCCTCGTCGGAACCAAACCACTCC
>JAYZCA010000152.1:0-12123 GCA_036339235.1 Candidatus Latescibacterota bacterium
CAATTCATCGACGACGACGTCTTCGAGGCCACCGATGCAGGACAGCTCGTAGTCGAGGATCCGATCCGTACTCATACCCCGTCTCACTCACCCACGGCGGCCACGGCGACACGGTCGGGTCGGAGGCATGTGTCCAGGCAGCGGCGAATGTCCCCCACGTTGACGGCATCCTCACCGTCATAAAGACTGGTCACCGCGAAAGGATGACAGCCACGCAGGCCGGCACTCTCTATGAACCCGACCGTTGACTCCACGTCCTCCCATCGACACACCATGTCGCCATAAGCGCGTCGACGTGCCCGCTCGAAGTCGGCCTCGATCCAATCCGACCCCGGCGCCCGTGCCAGCTCTTCGAGAATCACCTTCTGCAGGCCATCCGGGTCATCGGCGTCGCCGCCAAGCAGACAGAAGCCGTAGCTCTCGTCCATATAGACCTCGCCGCCGAAGGTCTCGCCAGCGAGCAGGCCCGCCTCGTAATGACGGCTGAAGAACTCGCTTCCCGGTCCGAAGAGGATGTCCAGCGCCATCTCGAGGGCCAGTTCGTGCCGCATCAAGGCAAGCCCGTGGCGCCGGATCTCATCGGGAAAGGCCAGCAGCCGTCGCGGCCGCGCCAACGACATGGTCGCCTCGGCCCTGTCGGGACGCGCCCGTGCACGCGTTGGCGATGCGGTGGATCCGCCTTGCGGCCAACAGCGCAGTGCCTGGCTGCAGGCACTGCCGAGGCGGCCGACGTCTATGGGACCGCAGGCAAACAGCTGCACCGAGGCGGGACGGTAGTGCCTTTCGTGGCAGCGTTCCAGCATCGCGCCGTCAATGCTCAGCAGGCTGTCGGGCGTGCCGGCGATGTCGACGGCGAGGCGCTGGTCCGGGTAGAGGGCCCCCAGCAATGTCTGAAAGGTGACCCAGTCGACACTGTCCTCGAACAGCTGAATCTCGTGACCGATGATCGCTCGTTCTCTGTCGACCGGGTCTTCGGGGAAGTGCGCCCTGCCAGCAAGTTCAAGCAGAAGTTCGATGGCTTCGGGAAAGACATCGGCGCCGCTCGTGACGGAGTATGACGTGCTGGTGAATCCCGTCTGTGCGTCGATGTCGGCGCCGATGTCGGAGAACCGCTCACCGATGTCGCCACCCGGTTTTTCGAAGAGCCGATGCTCGAGGAAGTGGGCGATTCCCGCGGGCTCGCCGCACCGGGCGCCGGCCTCGTGAAGTGCACCGAAGGCGACATTGAGCACGGCGTGGCAGCGACGGCCGGCCCGTGGCACGACACACACACGGCCGCCCGCGTCGAGGTCCTGGATGACGACGGACTCCTGCAGAGATTCGTGCAGGAACGCCATATCAGCCCACAGGGTCCACGGGTGCGAGGAAGTACTCGGTGTCGAGCACGATCGCCGCCGCGAGGGTGCGCAGAGTCGCGGATGTTACCGATCCAAGAGCGCTGTGCAGCTCGAGACGCGAGCTGTCCGTACCGGCAAGTCGGCGCATCTGATGGAAGTGCACGAGATCTCCGCGACCCTCGGCGGCGCTGTCGAGCCGTTGCCGCGACAATGCCTGCGAGCGCTCGATCTCAGCACTCGAAGGGCCCTGGGTCGCCAGGTCGCTCAACTCGTCGAGCACCTTCCCGACCAAGCACCGCCGATCCTGCGGCTCGACCCCCGCTTCTACGAGAAGCAGCCCCGCCATCGGCTCCATGTAGGAGGCGATGTGGTAGCACAACCCCTCCTCCTCACGGATGTGATTATAGAGGCGCGAATGCGCGTCGCCGCCGAACAGAAGGTTGAACAGAATGAGGGTGGCGTAGTCCCCCACCGGCGCACTCAAGCGGATGGGCGTGCGAAAGCCGAGTAGGAGGCGACCCTGGGATACCTTCCCGGTTTCATGAATCCGGCGAGACGCTGCCCATGGCTGCAGTTCGGGTACGGAGGCTGGCCTGCGGCGAGCCTTAGGAGCGCCAGGAAGATGCCTCGTGCACAGGTCGGCTGCCTGGTCGGAGTCGACATCGCCGCAGACGTAGATGTCCATCGGGGCGGTAGTGACGAAGTCGCGCAGATAGGTGAGGAGGTTGGCGCCATCGAGGCCGGATAACTCCTCTGGATCCCCGTAAGGGGCCAGAGCCCAGGGCGTTCCCGCACACATCTGCTCCATCAAGCGCCGTTGAGCCAGCATGGTGCGGTCATCGTGCAGGGCGCTGACATAATGTCGCAGTGAGGCCTTCTCCTGCTCGATGCGTGCCGGGGGCAGAACTCCGTCTTCGAGGAACGGATCGGTAAGGACCTCCCCCAGAAGCTGCAGGCCGCATTCGAGCAGGTTGTCTGCCTCCTGCGGGACGTAGGCTCCATGGAGGGCATCGTAGTGCAGATGCAGGACCTGGAAGGGCCCCATGGCCAGGGTCTGCGCCGACAGCGCCGCGCCGTAGAGCCAGTCCGTATGCCGATTGAGAGCCCGCAGATCGGGCAACCGCCGGGTGCCTCGCTCGAGGAGTCGGGCCAGCAGCGCCAGACGCGTGACGGCTCCGGGCTGCATCATCTGCCCGAGGAACACATCGACCCAGACCGACTTGAAGCGAGTTGTGTGGCGCACGTGGAACTGCAGCCCTCCGGCGAGAGTCCGGCTATCAAAGTCCCCGGGCGCGGGCAGGCGGGCGGAGGCGTCGTCGTCGGTACTCAAGGAGCTGACTCCCGCCCGGCGGGCGACGTGGGTGGTTTCAGGTTGGTCTTCGGAGGCAGGCGGAGGCGGCGTCAGATCTGCCGCTTGCGGTACTCTCCCAACCGATAGAAGGTAACATGCCGGAAGGTCTCAAACCCGGCTGCCAGACGGTAATGCTCCCCCTCGGCCTCGATGAAGCGGTTCTGCACGAGCCCCTGCAGAACCATGTCGAGGTAGGTCTGAGAGTTGCGCGAGGCGCGGGAGATGAACGCGGAGGCCCGCTGCCGGTCGAACAACTCCTCCCAGGAGAATGTACGCGTCAACTCGGGTTGCAGCTGTGCATCGAAGAACAGGTGCAGAACGCTGACCTGCTGCGGCATGAGCCGCCGTACGAGATCCGCCTGCAGGATCCACAGGCTGCCAAAACGACGGCTGGCGCGCTCGTAGTCCGCAAGCCCGGTGAACTGGCCGCTGTGCACGCGGTAGTCGTCGCGGGGCACGAAGCGCACCTTTTCCTCCGTGTATCCCTCCAGGAAGGCCTCGACGCGCACATCGGCGCTGTCTCCCGTGTAACAGAAGTCGATGGTGGGAACCTGTCCGGATTGCGGGTGGTGGGTACGCAGGAAGAAGCGATGGTTCTCATAGCGGCCGACCTCTTGCTGCAGGTGTCTCTGCACCTTGTCGATACGCCCCCGGTGGGCACTGTGATAGTGACCGTCTTCACGCAGGTAGTTGGACAATGTCTGATACTGGACAAACCGGCCAAGTTCGAGACGATCGATCTCTTCGGCCAGGAAGGCGCAGCCCGGATCTGCGTCGGTGTCGGCGAACACGGCGTTGAAAGCGCCACGCACGATCTCACGCTCCCGGGGCCGGCTGTCCGCCTTCGGGAAGTTGACGAGAATCCGGCTCACCGGGCCGGAGGCAAGGTCACGCTCGTGGGCCTCCCTGAACATCTGCATGGCGCTGCGGATCAGTTCCTGCTGATTGCCTTCACGCAGAACGAGGCGGCCAATCTCGACACGGCAAGCCACGCCGATGCCTTGGATGTCGGTCTGCATGACGGCGCGGCCACCGTACCGTCCCTGCAACCACGTGGATCGGCTGTACTCGCGCGCGAGCTCATCGAAGTTGTTGCGCACCCGTCGGGTAAACTGAAAATGGGCGCTGGGTTCGTAGTACGCGACCAGGTCGAAGACGATGGGCCGCTTCAGCGGCACGGTACGTCCTGCCGCTTCGATGATCTTCGGGACAACGGTCATGTTGTACTGCCTCCTGACATCCGCCCCTCACAGGGCGCTGGCGCGAGTGGTATGCGATTGTGGTCTGGGATCTGTCACGTCGGCTCCTAGGGCGGCGAGGGCCAGTTCTTCGATGCGAATGTCTCGCAGGCGCTTCTGTTCCTTGGCCCAGTCCGGGTCATAGAGTTCGCGGTACAGGCCCTGCTGGTCGATCAGGTCGTCGTGATGTCCTATCTGAGCGACGCGGCCCTCCTTGAGGACGACGATCTTGTTTGCGTTTCTGATCGTCGATAGGCGGTGGGCGATGATGAATGTCGTTCGGTTTTTCATCAACTGGCTGAGAGCATCCTGTACTTTCGATTCCGACACCGTGTCGAGTGCGGAAGTCGCCTCGTCGAGGATGAGAATGCGCGGGTTGCGGATCAGGGCGCGGGCGATGGCGACGCGCTGTCTCTGTCCACCCGAGAGCCGTGTGCCGTTGGCCCCGATCAACGCGTTGTACCTGTCAGGCAAGGTGCAGATGAACTCATGGGCGTTGGCCAGTCGCGCCGCTTCTTCGATCTCCTCCTCTGTCGCCTCGGGCCTGCCGTAGCGTACATTGTCCAGGATCGTTCCTCGGAACAGGAAGGTCTCCTGTAACACGATGCTCATCTGGTCGCGCAGTGACCGGAGGGAGTATTCCTGGATGTCGCGGCCATCGATCGTGATGTCACCTTGGGAGCGATCGTAGAAGCGGGCGATAAGGTTGGCCACCGTCGTCTTCCCCGACCCCGAAGGACCGACGAAGGCGACCATCTCTCCTGGTTCGGCGCGGAAGGAGACATCCGTCAGCACCTGATCACCCTGGGGGTAAGCGAAGCTGACATCATCGAAGATGACATCACCCCGAATCGCCTCCCGCGAGCCATCGGGTGGATCGACGATTTCGGGTTCCATGTCCATGATCTCGAAGACCCGGGTGATACCGACCTTGGCCGGCAGGATCTGCTGAGCCACACCGATCAGCTCTGACACCGGCTGGTATAGCATGCCCACGTACGACATCAACAGGATGTAGTCCTCGATGCTCAGATTATCATCAAGGACAGCGGAGCCGCACACGAGCATCACCGCCACCTGACCGACGTAGGAGATGTTGCCTGTGGCGTGCCCCCAGATACTGCCGAGATTGCCGGAATACAGGTTGATGTCGTAGCTCTCGCGCAGCTGCGTGACCAGTGAGCGGCTCTCGCGCATTTCTCCCGAGTGCGACTTGACCATTTTCATGGCCCCCAGGACTTCGCTCACTTTGCCGTAAATCTGCGACATCTTCTCCGATGACTTCCAGGCCGTATGGGAAATACGGTTGCTGAAGAAGAAATATCCCAGGAAGTGCAGAGGCAGCGCCGCAAGGGCGACGAGGGTGACATTCGTGCTCGTCGTAAAGAGCACCACAAGGATGGCGATGGCCTTGCAGGACGAGATCAGGGTATTCAACACGGTCCCCGTCACCAGGGACGTGATGGAGTTGACGTCGTTCATCATGCGGGAGATGATCTCTCCCGAACTGCGCGACTCGTAGAAGCCGAGGGACAGTCGCTGCAGGTGGTCGTACATACGCCGGCGCAGGTCGAAAACCACACGTCCTCCCAGGACGCGCATCTGGTAGGAGTAGAGAAACGACAGGACGTTGGTTCCCATGTGCACGGCCAGCAGCGAGCCAACACAGATCAGGAACAGGTCACGGTCGCCTTCGATCAGGGCGGTACCCACGAGCTTGGCGTACAACTTGGGCGATGTCAGGCCGAGGCCCGTGAGGAGCAGCATGGTGACCGTGGACACAGCCAGCCGCGCCTGGTACGGCCGGACGATGCCGTATACCCGGCGCCAGATATTCGGTCTCGATGTCGTCATTTAGTGTATTGGATTTAGTCGTAACATGTTGTAAACAGATGTTTTAGGTGGGTTGCCCGGAAACCGTGCCGGCGTACGTTCGGCCTGCCCGCGGTCTTGAGCCGCTGCGGCGAAAGCAGCGGTCGAAGGGTGGCGGGAGCAGGCGTCTCAGTCACCGGATCGATCGGTGGGACGCCGGAGCCAACCCGCGGCAGCGGGGCGCCTGCAGTCAGACGCGATGGCTCAGACGAGCGGGCTGTCAGAAGTGGAAAGTGTGAAGCGGTGGAACCGGGTCTCCATGCACAGATCTGTGGCCGATCCGCGCTAGCGTTTTTGGGGGTTCGCTGTCTTGGGCGGGAGCGACCTTGGGCGCTCCGTGTCCAATCGGGAGAGGGTAAACCAACTCGAAGATACAACGCACGCTCGCGCGTCGTATCGGTGAGTCAATGTACCCTTGCAATTTAAAAACCGCAAGACAAAGGACTACACAAAAGTGAAAGGAAGTTCTGCGGATCGCGTCCGCGTGGTTCTCGTCGAGCCGGCAGCGCCCGGCAACATTGGCTCGGTGGCACGCGTGCTGAAGAATACCGGTTTTGCCGACTGGGTCCTCATCAACCCGGGGCAATGGCGAACGCCGGAGGCGGAGTGGATGGGCCACGGCGCCGGTGAGTTGCTCGAAGGGGTTCACGTTGTGTCCACCCTCGACGAGGCGATCGCCGACTGTCACGTCGTGATCGGCGCATCGCATCGGGATGGCCGCTTCCGTGACGTTGATCACGACTACCGCACGGTCCTGGCCGAGACAGCCGACCGTGTAGCCCAGGGGCACCGAGTCGCCCTAGTCTTCGGTCGTGAAAAGGACGGCTTGTCGCGCGAAGAACTTCGGCGCTGCCAACGGCTCATCCGAATTCCTTCCGCCGTCCCCTACCCTTCCTTCAACCTGTCGCATGCGGTTCTGCTGGTTACCTACGAGCTCTTCCGGCATCTGGGCGAACCGCCCCGGCGACCCGTGACCTCGCCGTTGACCACGACGGCGGGGATGAATCATCTGGTTCAGCACATCCTCAAGGCGATGGAGACCATCGGCTTTCATCCGTTCAACAGCGACGTGCGCAACTTCGAGCGCGTCCTGCGCCGATTCCTCTCACGGGTGCCGCTGGAACGGCGCGATGCCGCCGTCCTGCACCGCATCTGCGGCCAGATCGGGAAATTTGCCCGACGTCACATCTGAAACCTCACCCTTTCACACTACATCTACGCCCCCGCAACCAGCCATGAGCGGAACCAATCGAGTGCCCGGCGTTGCATGGGTGCGGCAAAGGCATGCCCAACGTCGGGGGCGATCCAGATCTGCAGTTTCTCGGGGGTGGCTCGATACGCCTCGATAGCCGCTGCGTGAGTGTGCTGGGCGGCGGCGGGCGTGACGTACGGGTCACGCTCTCCCGTCATCAGCAGCAGCGGCCGCGGAGCGATACTGGGCGCCACGGCGGGGGCGTCGAGCACAGCCAGTTCCGGCATCTGTTGCAGGAAGGCGTCATAGACGTCGGTCCCCGAGGCTCTCTCGGCGCGCAGGCGATCGGTGAGGGGCAGGCCGGTGAAGATCAATTTCCAGGTGTCAGTTCCGAACACGTCGTGCCAACTCAGTTGACCGGAAACGGACACGACACAACCTACACGGTCGTCGACGGCTGCCAGCAGCAGGGATTCCATGCCACCCATGCTCAACCCCAGCATGCCTACGCGGGACATGTCGGCCTCGGGCCGTGTCGTGGCGTAATCGAGAGCCCGTGTCAGATCGTAGACATATTCGCCGAGAACTCTGGGCAACCCCTTCTCACGAATCGCCTCTTCCGGGTCTCCGGGCCGGTCTCCATGATAACGCCGATCGATGCTGATAACGAAGAACCCGGCCTGCGCCCACGACACCAACAGGTCGAGGGGCGCCACGAGATCTTCCTTGCGATTGGGGCTCCCCGGCATGCACAGGATTACGGGCAGCGGCCGTGAACTGGCCAGGTCCGAATAGCCGATCAAGGCGGGAATCGGCTGGTCACGACCCTGAAAGGTGACGCGCTCGAAGACGGCATCCCGCCGCCGCCAGCTCTCCTCGACGTGCGGGTTCAGGGGCGCGGGGGAGATTCGCGACAGGGACAGAGCCGCGCGGATCTGCCCTGCCGTCACCGGTGCGGATGCATCGCCGCAGCCGACGACGCATCCGCCACACAACAGAAGGAGAAAGCGGGCTCTCACCCGTCGCGCACTACCAGCTCCAGATCGCGCTCCACCATGAGACGGACCATCTCTTCGAAGGAGACCTCTGGTTCCCATGCGAGGACGCGCTTGGCCTTGGACGGATCGCCGCGCAGGATTTCGACTTCGGCCGGACGCAGGAAGCGTTTGTCCAACGTGACATACTGCTCCCAATCAAGGTCGACGCAGGCAAAGGCGGTCTGGCAAAATTCCCGGATCGTACGGTCGACGCCGGTGGCGATGACGAAGTCGTCGGGCGTGTCCTGCTGCAGCATCAGCCACATGGCGCGCACGAAATCACCAGCGAAACCCCAGTCCCGTCGAGCGTCGAGATTGCCCAAGGGCAATTGCTTGGCCTGTCCATGTTTTATCGATGCGACAGCGTGGGTGATCTTGCGCGTCACGAACTCGAGGCCACGGCGGGGGGATTCGTGGTTGAACAGGATGCCGTTGCAGGCGTACAGGTCATAGGACTCGCGGTAGTTGATCGTGATCCAGTGGGCGTAGAGCTTCGACACGCCATAGGGGCTGCGCGGGTAGAAGGGCGTCGTCTCCGACTGCGGCGACTCGTGCACCTTGCCGAACAACTCCGACGTAGAGGCCTGGTAGAAGCGGATCTTCGGATCTGCCGAACGGATCGCCTCCAGCAGCCGGGCCACGCCCAGGCCCGTGATCTCCCCGGTGAGCAAAGGCTGTTCCCACGACGCTGGTACGAAGGACTGCGCCCCGAGGTTGTAAACCTCGTGAGGCTGGGACTCCTGGAGGGCGAACATCAATGAATTCTGATCGAGCAAATCGCCGGAGAGCAGGCGGAGGTCGTCCTGGATATGGTGGATACGTTCGAAGTTGACCGTACTCGAGCGGCGCACGAGGCCGAAGACCTCGTAGTCTTTCTCCAGCAGCAATTCGGCCAGGTAGGAACCGTCCTGGCCGGTGATTCCGGTGATGAGAGCGCGGCGCTGCTCAGTCATGGTCGTTCCTCGTTGGTGTCGGCGGCATAGGCTTCGACGGGTGGGCACTGACAGACGAGCTGGCGGTCGCCGAAGGCATTGTCGATACGTCCCACAGCAGGCCAGAACTTGGAATCGTGTAGCCACGGCGCCGGTCGGGCCGCGGTCTGTCGCGAGTATGATCGTGTCCAGTCGTCGCTGACGATGTCGTCTACCGTGTGCGGCGCCTGCTTCAACGGGTTGTCCAGGCGGTCCTGCAGTCCCGATTCGATGGCGGCGATCTCGCTGCGGATGGAGATCATCGCCTCGCAGAACCTGTCCAGTTCCTGGCGCGACTCGCTCTCGGTGGGCTCGATCATCACCGTTCCGGGTACGGGAAAATGTACGGTGGGCGCGTGGAAGCCATAGTCCATCAGTCGCTTGGCCACGTCGTCGACCTCGATGCCGGCCGTTTTCTTGTAGGCTCTCAGGTCGCAGATCGCCTCGTGCGCCACCAACCCGTTGCGGCCGCGGTAGAGGACGGGAAAGTGTTCGTCCAACTGCCGGGCCACATAATTGGCATTGAGGATCGCTATCTGGGTCGCCCGTGTCAGGCCGTCGGGGCCCATCAGCCGCAGGTAGGACCACGAGATCAGCAGGATCACCGCGCTGCTGTACGGTGCCCCAGAAACGGCGCCCTCGGTACCGCTGTCCCCTGCCGACAGCGGGTGTCCCGGCAGGAAGGGCGCCAGCGCTCCGGTGACCGCAATGGGCCCCATGCCGGGACCGCCGCCGCCATGGGGTATGCAGAACGTCTTGTGCAGGTTCAGGTGACACACGTCGACGCCGAACTCCCCGGGGCGGCAGAGGCCGACCATGGCGTTCATGTTGGCCCCGTCCATGTAGACCATCCCCCCCTGCTCGTGCACGGCCTCGCAGATCTCGCGGATCTCTTCCTCGAAGACGCCGTGCGTCGATGGGTAGGTCACCATCAGGGCCGCCAGCCGGTCCCCCGCCGCCGCTGCTCGAGTGCGCAGGTCCCCGACATCGATGTTGCCAGCATCGTCGCAGGCCACGACGACGACGTCGAGGCCGGCCATGACGGCACTGGCAGGGTTGGTGCCGTGGGCGGAAGCAGGGATCAGGCAGATGTCGCGGTGTCGATCCCCTCGTTGCAGATGGTAACGGCGGATCGCGAGCAGACCGGCGTACTCCCCCTGGGAACCGGCATTCGGTTGCAGGGACACCGCCTGCAGGCCGGTGATTTCCGCCAGCATGGATTCGAGTTCGGAAAAGAGGCTGACATAACCCGTGTTCTGCTCCAGCGGCGCAAACGGATGGGGATCGGCGAACCCAGGCCAGGTGATGGGCATCATCTCGGAGGTGGCGTTCAACTTCATCGTGCAGGACCCCAGGGGGATCATCGAGGTCGTCAGCGACAGGTCACGCGCGTCGAGACGTCGCATGTAGCGCAGTATCTCCGTCTCGGAGCGGTAGCGATGGAATACGTCGTGGGTGAGGAAACAACCCGTGCGTCGTACGGTGCTGTCGAGGACGCCCGTCGCCGAGGTGAGGGCCGGTGGGGCACCCAGGACGCGGAGCAGGTCGATCACGTCGGCCTCGTGGGTCGTCTCGTCCAGGGTGATGGTGAGACGATCAGGCGCCACGCGGCGCAGGTTGATGTGAGCGTCGGCGGCGCGGGCGAAGACGGCGTCGACGGCTTTGTCGTCTTCGCCGCGCAGACACAGGGTATCGAAATAACGGGCGTGCTGAGGCTCGAGACCGGCCGCCGCCGCCCCGGCGGCGAGCGACGCCGTCAGGGCATGGATGCCCTCGGCTATACTGCGCAGCCCCTCGGGACCGTGGTAGATGGTGTAGAAGGAGGCCACCACGGCCGGCAGGACCTGCGAAGTGCAGATATTGCTCGTCGCCTTTTCGCGCCGGATGTGCTGTTCCCGAGTCTGCAGCGCCATGCGCAAAGCGGGTCGCCCGCGCACGTCACGGGCGACGCCGATGATACGACCGGGCATGAGACGGCGGTACTGCTCTCGGGTGGCGAAATAGGCCGCATGAGGGCCACCGAAACCCATGGGCATGCCGAAGCGCTGCATGCTGCCCAGGGCGACGTCAGCCCCCAGTTCTCCGGGAGACTTGAGCAGGGTCAGGGCCAGGGGATCGGCGGCGACGGCGACGGCGACGCCCGCTCCCCGTGCCCGTTCGCAGAAGGCGGCAAGGCCCTCTTCGACGCAGCCCTCGCTGGTAGGGTACTGGATCAGCGCGCCAAAGAAGCCGCCGCCCGTCAGGTCCACGGCATCGGCGTTGCCGACGACGATCTCCCAGCCGCGCCAGCGAGCCCGGGTGTCGATGACGGCGATGGTCTGTGGGTGGCAGCCGGCATCGACGAAGAACCGCGTGCCGCTGGCGCGGCGGCCCTGGGCGGCGTGTAGCATAGCCATCGCCTCGGCGGCGGCGGTGGATTCGTCGAGGAGGGAGGCGTTGGCCAGGGGCAGCCCCGTCAGGTCGATGATAGCCGTCTGAAAGTTGAGCAGTGCCTCGAGGCGACCCTGAGCGATCTCCGACTGGTACGGCGTGTACTGCGTGTACCAGGCCGGATTCTCCAGCACGTTGCGCTGAATGACGGGAGGGGTGATGCAGCCGTGGTATCCCATGCCGATAAACGAGCGCCAGCCACCGTTGTCGGTGGCCATACGGCGCAGGGTCGTGAGCAGTTCGTGCTCGGAGATCGCCGCCGGCAGATTCAGGGGCCGCTGGCTGCGTATGGTGCCCGGCACAGCCTTCTCCACCAGGTCGTCGATGCTGTCCAGACCGAGGCTGCGCAGCATGACGTCTACATCCGCCTCGCGCGGCCCGATATGCCGTCGGGCGAAGATGTCGGTTCGGGCCGTGGCCACCGGCGTGCTCAAGTTGTGTTGCCTCCCGTGTTCGATGACCGCTTTGCCCGGCGTCGCCTGACGCGTGACGGCACGAAGGGCAAGTCGACGACATCCGCTTCGAGTCGCCGCCCGCGGCTCAACACATCGAGCCGGCGTCCGGTTTCGGCGGCTTCGATATCGACATAAGCCATCGCGATGCCGCGATTGAGGATGGGAGAATGGGTGCCGCTGGTGATTTCACCGACGGATCGTTCACCCTCCATGACATCCTGACGGGCGCGCGGGATCCCC
>JAYZCA010000153.1:0-9189 GCA_036339235.1 Candidatus Latescibacterota bacterium
GTGGCGCCACGCCGTCCTGGCCACGATCACATCGGGCGACCAGATGTTGCCCACACCCCCCGAGAGCACCATCTGCAGATCGCCGATCAGTCCCTGCCGCAGGGCCCAGCCCGCCGCCCGTGTGCTTTCACTGTACCGCACGTTCTCGGCCACGCCGAGAGCGACATCCCGATCCTGGGCCTTCTCCATCATGCGCACCGCCGCCCGGCACGTGAGAGCAAACGGTTTCTCGATCAGCACGTGGATCCCGCGATCCATCGCCGCCAGGGCTACCGGGTGATGGGCGGATACGGCGGACAATAGCACCAGCGCGTCGACGGCGCCCTCTTGCAACATCGATTCGTAGTCGGTGTACACCGCCGGGTCGTGATCCTGCAGGTCGCGCACGTAGATATCGCGTACCGACAGTGGGTCTGTCGGCGACGGCGAGATCTTCGGCAACGGCGCCGGCCCTCGGCCTCGCTCGACGTAGCGCTCGGCGTTGTCGCGGTTTCTCGAACACAGGGCGCTCACGTCGAAGTCCTCGAAACCCGCCTGTCGCAAAATCTGCAGCCCACGCAGGTGGGCGCTGGTGATGCCGCCACAGCCGACGAAGCCGAGACGGATACGGTTGCTCATAGATGTTCCTCTACCTGATGACGAGTCGCCGGGCTCTGCGCACGGCGTACAGGGTAAAGACAGCGACTCCGGCCGCACTCAAGCCGGCGCCAAGGAGAAAGAGAAAGCGATATCCCTCGGCCTTGATCAGGTAACCGCCGACCGAAGCCATAACCGTCCAGCCCAGGGCGATCGACATCAGGTAGGCGCCAGACATGATCGGCCGCCAGTCGGGCTCGACGAGCTCCTGCTGGTAGACGGTGATCGCCGGGAAGGCGATGGCTGACATCACCGTGATGCCGATAGCACCAGCCCCTGCCGCCCACCATACGGGCAGCAGACCCATCGGCAGTGTACACAGTGCAACCCCAGCCGCCGAGCAGCCGAATGCGGCGGCGTAGCCGATGCGACGCGCCAATCCAGCCATGGTCAGCGCCACCGGGACCGCCAGCAGCTGTCCGCAGGCGATGATCGTACCGATGCGGGAGGTAGACACTCCCAGATCGCGATCCATGTAGAGATTGAAGAAGCTCATGGACGCCGCCATGGCGCAGATGTAGAGAGCGCCGACCAGCGTCATGATGAGGATCGCAGCGATCGGCCCCTCCGTCACCTGGGGCCGCAGAGGACGCAGGCTCGTCGTTGGCTCGCGTCCCGGGGCGGGGGGCTCGGCCGTGGTGGATGACTCAGTCTCTGTCCGTGTCGAGAGCAACGCCAGCAGTCCCGGCAACAGCAGCAGGCCACCTATCAGCATTGGCAGCAGATAGGTCATGGGATCCTCGGTGGATCGACCCGTCCAGCCGGCGATCCTCGCCGGCAGCACGCCACCGATGAGTGTGCCGAAGAACCCGGCCAGAGGCACCACAGCCCCACGGCTGGAGAACACGTGCCCGCGCTCCCGCTGCGAGGTCGACTCCATCAGGAAAGGATTGGCGTTGACCAGGTAAAAGGCATTGCCGAGCTCGCGCAGGGCACACGTGGCGATCAGCCATCGCGCGCGCCACGGCTCGGCGAAGAGAGGGGCCAGCGACACCAGCGCCAGTCCACAGGCGAGGAAGGCATATCCCACGGTCATCGCCCGTCGGCACCCCCATCGACGTCCCACGACTCCCGCCGGCAGGCTGCTCATTGCAAACGACAGGGCGCCGGTGGCAACAAAGACACCAATGAACTGCTCGTCGTACCCGAGGCGCACGAGGAACAGGTTGGCCAGCAGAAAGTAGATGCCGCTATAGGAGAACCCGGCGATCGTCGCCGACAGCAGGAACAGGCGCGAGTTGCGTGAGAACTGCGGCCACGCAGCCAGGTAACCCTGGATCATCCGCGCGAGGGTTCGGCCATCTCGACGCGCGCCTTGGCGGCCAACTCGGCGAGGTGACCGTCATTGGCCATACCCTGTTCCAGGTGTACCAGACGCCCGGCGCCGGCGGTGGCCATCATCGTCTCGCCGTAAAGTCGATCGCTCCAGAAGCGAGCGTGGGCGGAGATGTAGTCCCGAAACCGGGGCAGATCCGCCTCGGGATATCGTTGACAACAGTTGATGGTGAACATCCGACGTCGACTGGAGCCGCCGAAGGCGGCGTGCTTCAGATTGTGATTGAACACCGCCACGTTCCCGGGACGGGTCTCCAGAGCCACCGCGGGAAGGCCGGCACCCTCCACCCCCCATGTGTCCGGGATTTTGCGGATGTGTTCCTGCACTGTGTCGGCGAAAGGCTCGCCCGCCCGGTGGCTCCCGGGGATCACCCGCAGGCACCCCGTGTCCCGTGTCAGATCGTCGAGGTAGAAGGCGATCTTCACGAAGCGCTGTGAACCTCCCCGGCCGAAGCCGTCGGAGTGCCATTGTGTATCACCGGCGTAATAGTTGCCATCGGACCCGGTGTAGTTGAAGTCCTCCCCCAGCAGGCTACACAGCATTCCGTGAATACGTCCGTCGTCGAGCAGGGCGCACAGACGCGGATGCTGATCGATAAAGGGGACGATGCAGGAGCGCCGCTCGTCGTCGTGGGCGGCGGCG
This sequence comes from Candidatus Latescibacterota bacterium, assembly GCA_036339235.1. GTDB lineage: Bacteria > Latescibacterota > UBA2968 > UBA8231 > UBA8231 > UBA8231. Next base: position 2,615 of record JAYZCA010000153.1, read on the forward strand.
TTGTGGCCGCCGCCGCGTTGAGCCCAGACCTCTTCGAAGGCGTCGATGATCTCCGTGATCACGTCGTCCAGCAGGCCCGGGAAGGCGAGGAAGCCGAAGGTGTCGAAAAATCGCAGTTGCTCGTCGGTGAGTCGCTGGTCTGCCATGCGCCTGTCTGCCATGTCTGTATGGTACGACAACGCCTCCTGCACTGCATCCGTCTCTTGCCGGGCCGCCTCGGGCCGGCTACACTCCGGCGCCCTGATCTGCCACATCTTCGACGAGAGATTTTCCCATGAGTCCTACCCCCGTCCTCACTCCCGGCGCGCCCGCCGATGTCGACCTGTCGGCCTCGGCTCTGGAGGGCGCCGCGGGCCTGCTCACCGCCGCCCTCGATGCCGGCCGCATCAGCGCCGCCTCCCTCACCGTGGCCCGTCATGGCCGCCTCGTGCTGAGCCGGGGCTTCGGCAACCAGCGGCCGGAACCGGGGGCACGCCCCGTCGATGCGGAGTCTATCTTCCTGCTGGCGTCCATCACCAAACCCGTCACCGCCTGCGCCGTGATGCTCCTCGTCGACCGGGGCCTCGTCTCCCTCGACGATCCCGTGCAGTTGCACCTCCCCGAGTTCCGTGGCTGGGACAAGGCCAAGATCCGTATTCGCGACACTCTCTCGCACATCTCCGGCATGCCCGACATGCTGCCGCAGAACACCCGCCTGCGACAGGCCCACGCGCCCATCGAGCGTTTCGTCGACGGCGCCATCCACACGCGTCTGCTGTACCGTCCCCGTACCGACTTCCGTTACCAGAGCAAGGGGATTTTGCTGGCCGCTGCCATCGTCGAGCGCATCACCGGCATGCGCTTGCGCGACTTCGAGGAGCGGGAGATCTTCGGACCTCTGGGTATGGCTGACAGCTTCCTCGGCCTGCAGGGACGCGCCATCGAAGACCTGGTGTGGTGCGGCTCCTCCATGCTGCAGTCCCCGGAGGCCGAACACTGGGGGCAGAACTCTCCCTATTGGCGCGACTTCGGTTGTCCCTGGGGCGGCATGCATTCTACCGGAGTGGACCTGTCGGTCCTGTTGTGTTGCATGCTGAACGGTGGTGTCTACGGCGACTCTCGTGTCTTCAGTCGAGCCGCTGCCGCCGCGATGGTCAGCGATCAGAACCCGACCCGTCTCGACTCCCCATGGGGGATCGGCTGGGCCCTGCGGGACTCGCGGGTGTGGTCATTCTTCGGTGAACAGGTATCGCCGCGAACCTTCGGTCACGTGGGCGCCACCGGCACCGTGGCCTGGGCGGATCCGGAGACGGGCCTGAGTTGTGTGTGCCTGACCGATACCATGGTCGAGGGCGGTGCACTGCTGCGTCGTGTGTCCAACACCGTCGCCGCCGCCGTAGAGGGCTGAGCGGTCTGAGTTGAGACGAAAACCACTGGCACGTACTGGCGTCGAAGTCTCGGAGTTGGGCGTGGGCGGTTATATCGGCGCCCTCACCGACGACACAGCCTCTGACACGCAGCGGCAGGACGCCGCCATCGCCGCCGTCAACCGCGCCATCGACCTGGGCGTACGCTACTTCGACACGTCCCCGGCCTACGGCACGGCGGAGCGCTACCTCGGCGCGGCCCTTTCGACGCTGGCCACCGACGTGCGCGACCAGCTCACCGTATCGACGAAGGTGGGGACACATCCCGATCGCCGGAACGCCTACGGCGCTGACGACGTGCGCTGGTGTTATGAGACGTCTCACGGGCTGCTCGGTAGCATCGACATCGTCTTCGTTCACGACCCTGTGAACGATGGGCACATGGATCAGATCCTGGCGGCGGGCGGTGCCTTCGAGGCCCTGGAAGAACTGCAGGCGGCCGGGCAGATCCGCGGCTTCGGCCTCGGCGTGCGCAATCATCGCTTCCTGAGACGAGCCATCGACTCGGGACGGGCCGACGTCATCCTGCCGTCCTACGACTACCACCCAATTCGCCGTTCGCTGGCTCCCGTTCTCGACGCTGCCGCTACCACCGGGGTAGCCGTCATCAACGGCTCCCCGTACCAGGCAGGCTTGCTGGCCGGCATCGACCTGGACGAGGCGGCCCAGCGCCGCCCGCCGAACGACGCCGACCTGGCGCGAGCTCGGGCCGTCGTCGACTGGTGTCGTGGGCGCGGAGTAGATGTGGGAGCGTTGGCCGTGCAGTTCAGCCTGCGGGATCCGCGCATCACGGCAACGCTGGTGGGGCCGCGTACGGTGGATGAAGTCGAATCCGGACTTCGCCACGCGACCGAGGCATTGCCGGAGGACGTGTGGGATGACCTGGAAGCGCTACTGGCAGACCTGCAACCGCCGCCAGCCGCCGGCGGCGAGGCGCAGTAGCTCTAGGTAGCATCGACCCGGGCGCGCACGTCAGCGACCATGTCGGCCAACGCCCCCTGGACGAGGTCATCATGGCCATCCCAGTCGTGCTCGGCGACGCGTGTGCGCGTGCCGATCGGCATCCCGAGGCGCGTCGCCAGGTAGCGCTTGGCGCTCTGCGGGTACTTCAACTTCACCACCGCGTCCATCACCGTGAGCCGACTCTGCAGCCAGTCGGCGCGGGGATGATCGACGTTGTTGCACAACCAGGCGAACAGGTCCGGGTAGATGTTGGCCGCCACCGGGGATACGCCGGCGGCGCCATGCCGCAGTGAGGCCAGCGCCGACCCGACTGCAGCGTTGAACAACGCCAGCGGCGAGCCCGCCGCGGCCTGTACCTTCGGTTCGATACGGGCTGGATCCCGTGCCGTGTCCTTGATGTAACGAAAGCGTCCCGTAGCCGCCGCCCAAGCGACGATGTCGGGCGACAGTACTCGATGATAGGGCTGGGGACACTCGTAGAGACCCAATGGGATGTCCCCGGTCTCGGCCAGCAGCTGTTCGAGCCTGGGGCGCAGATCGTGCTCGCCTTCGTCAGGCACTGCAAGCTGGTTCGGCAGGACGATGACGGCGTCGACACCGGTGTCCGCCATGCGCCTCACGAAAGCGGCCTGCGCCGCCACGGCACCGCCGAAGGTCGCGGTGGCGACGACGGGGACGCGCCTCGCGACATGTTCGACGACACGCCGGGCCAGTTGCAGTCGCTCGTCGTCATCGAGGAAGAACATCTCGCTCGACTGGCACACGGCGAACAGGCCGTGGGACCCACCCTCAAGATAGAAGTCGACGAGGGCGTCGACTCCGGCCAGATCGAGACCGCCATCCTCTTGGAAAGCCGTCAGCATCACTGGCCAGAGTCCTTCGAATCGCCTCGTCACGTCTTCATGACCGCCGCGCCGACACCTTCCTCGAGCTCGGCGATGCTGGCGAAGGCGACGAGCACGCTGGTCACGGCGTCATTGTCCTGCACCCAGCCGATGGCGCGGTGGGTGGGTGGCACTTCTTCGCCGGGTTCGCACAGTTCGTGCCACGGGCCGTTGACGATGGGGTACACCAACGGCATGTTGCTGCGCATGTCTTCGCCCTTTGGCGACAGTCGGATCACGTCGTCGGGGCCGGCTTTGCTCCAATCCATGCGCACCTGTTCATCCCAGGGCAGCCACTGGCCTCCCAGGGCCTTCATGATCAGCACGCCCTTGCCGGCGGCATGTGCTAAATCCAGTCCTGGCGCCTGCCAGCGACAGGCGTAGTTATAGATCACCAAGTCGGCGTCGGCATCTGACTCGGGTCCTGTCTCGGCATAGGCAAGCTGATCGGCTTCGTAGTGCCGGATCAGACACAGGGACCGCACCTTCCCTGCGTCGCGCAGGGCGCCGACCACGTCACGAGTGGCGACATCCGTCATCCAGTTGGCGTGGTGAACGCGCAGGATGTCGATCCGCTCGCGGCGGATGTTACGCAGATGGCCATCGACGACGTCGGCCAGGGTCTTCGCGTCGGGAGCCCCCATCTTCAGCGAGAAGTGGCGCTCGTCGCTCTCCCCCTTCAGCTCGTCTGGGATATGGACCTCGTCACCGTAGCCCATATCGAACAGGTTGATCCCCAGCTCAGCAGCACGCAGGTAGATCCGCCGCTTCTCCTCCGGCGGCGGATGCCCCAGTGCTCCCTCGTAGCGCGCCAGCAACCCTCCCAGGCCCAGCACGCTCAGCTCCATGTCAGTGGATCCGAATCGCCGTAGTTCCATGCCTAGTCTACCTTACCTCATCGTTAAGACTCGAATATAGGATTCATCAAGATGAGTTCGGGCTTTATCGAACTCCAGCGCTGAACGCGCGCTCAGAATCGAATCACCCGCGCACAGGACGTGCGCACGGCTGATTCTCCCACGATAAGTTCGGCAATGTCGAACTCATAAATCGCAGAATGCGATGAAGATAGCACTCTACACGTCCGAGTCCGAAGAGCACGTCGCCTTCGTCCGCTCCCTCGGGCTGACCGACGTGGTCTGCGGCATGCCTGCTGACATCGACGGCGTGGTCCCCGTGGAAGCCTTTGAGCGGCGACGTGACCTCTTCAGCCGCCACGAGTTGGATTGGGGCGTCATCGAAAACCTGACGTCTACCCTGTACGACGAGATCATGTTCGGCACACCCGAGCGTGAGCGACAACTGGATGGTGTGTGCCGCACGATCGAGAACGTCGGCAAAGCCGGTATCCCGGTCCTGCAATACCAGTGGATGCTGCTGGGAGGCCTGCGCACCGAATACTCTCCCACCGGCCGCGGCGGCGCCCGCTACCCGCGTTTCGACTCAGAGGTCGCCCGTCACATGGCAGCCGCCTGCCTCGACTGGTTGGGCGGCGGCCGGCATCGATACCCGCACGTGCCCGACCGTCCTCTCTCCTCCGAGGAGGTCTGGGCCAACCTGGAGTGGTTTCTCAAGGCTGTCGTCCCCGTCGCCGAGTCTGCCGGCGTACGGCTGGCCGCCCACCCCGATGACGCCCCCGTCCCCGAGTATCTCGGCGTTGCCCGCATCCTCATCGACGTCGACAGCCTGCAGCGTATCATCGACATCGTACCCAGCCCCAACAACGGCATCGGCTTCTGTATGGGCACCATCGGCACCATGGCCGGCTCCGACGTGGTCGACGCCATCAGCCGCATCGGCGGTCAGGGGAAGGTGTTCTTCGCTCATTTTCGCAATCCCCGGGGCAAGGTGCCGGCCTTCGAGGAAGTTTTCCCCGACGAGGGCGACATCGACATGGTCGCCGCCGTGCGCGCCTGGAAGGGCGTCGGCTTCGGCGGTGTCATCCGCATCGATCACTGCCCCGGCGTTGTCGGAGACACCCCGAGCGCCGACCGGTCCTTTGCCTTCCAGGTAGGCTATTTACGCGGGCTTATGCAAAGCCTCGAGAACATGGGAGCAACCGCATGAAACTGGCCTTGACGGTACGTTACGGCTACGACGAGGAACTGATCTTCGCGCAACAGCTGGGTGCCGACGCCGTCGTCGTACGTTTCGACCTCGGCGACCCGCAGGACACGGATCTGGCGCCCGTGGCCCATCGCGTACAGGTGTCCGGTCTGCAGTTGGCCGGTGTTGAGCTGTTCGGCATGTCCGATGAGTTCCGGCCCTGGTCCGATGGACTGACAGGGGCATTGCTGGCCGCGCAGGCCGCTGGCGTCGACACGCTCCTGTGCGCCTCTCCTGTCCGGCAATCGGCGACCCTCGCCGAAGACCTCGAGGCGATCGTGGCCACGGCCATGGCCACCGAGGTCATGGTGTGCCTGGATTCGTCACGCCTGCTGCCCGAAGAGCTCGTTTGGTTGCCGGCGGGCAGCGTGCACGTGGAGCTGGCCGTCGGGCTGACGCCACTGGAGGCCGGCGCCAACCTGGCCGCCGATGTTGGCGAGCGCGTGCGCTCCGGCGGTATCAGCGCCGTGCGCTTCGAGGGTGGAGACCGTCCGCTGGGTGATGGCCCCCTCAACGTTGCGGCCTGCGTCACCGCCATGGCGGCAGCTGGATACGACGGACTCGTGCGGGCCGGCACCGCGGCCCTGCTGGCGACGGATGACGACTGGAACCCCAAAGGCGCGGCCAACGATCTGGGTTACCTGCGGGCCGTCCTGCAGACTCTTGACTCCCAAGGCTAGTAACAGATGCCTGCCGCCGATCACCCCAACATCCTTTTCTTCTTCACCGACGATCAGCGTTTCGACACGATCGGCGCACTTGGCAACACCAAGATCCGCACACCGAACCTGGACCGCCTCGTGGCCCGCGGCACGGCCTTCACCGACGCCTATATCATGGGTGGTAGTTGCGGGGCCGTATGTATGCCGAGTCGGGCCATGTTGCACACTTCGCGCTCGCTCTACCACATCCACGACATGGGCCGCGACGTGCCCGCTGATCACGCCATGCTCGGTGAGACGCTGCGCGCCGCTGGCTACGACACCTTCGGCACGGGCAAGTGGCACAACGGCCCCGCCGCCTATGCACGCTCCTTTTCCCATGGCGGCGAAATTTTCTTTGGCGGCATGGGTGACCACTGGAATGTGCCCGCCTGCGATTTCGACCCCACAGGACGTTACGAGGCGAACATTCGCCAGACCACCGACTTCCACACGCAGGCGGTACAGCGGTGGACGGCGGATCACATCGAGGCCGGTGTTCATTCCACCGAGCT
>JAYZCA010000154.1:0-3773 GCA_036339235.1 Candidatus Latescibacterota bacterium
GGTTGCGCCATCGGCCGTATGTTGATCGCAATCCTCGAGAATTACCAGCAGGCGGACGGGTCAGTGAAAGTTCCACAGGTGTTGCAGGCCGTTGTCGGCACGGAAAGGCTGACCCCCGATGCGACAGGGAAGAAGCAATGACGGCACGCATCCTCGATGGCCAGGCACTGGCGCAGGACCGGCGCGCTGAGCTGAAGTCCGAAGTGGCGCGGCTGCAGGCCGACCACGGCGTCGTACCCGGCCTGGCGGTGGTGCTGGTCGGTGATGATCCGGCGTCGATGTCCTACGTGCGCGGCAAGCGCAAGGCGGCGGCGGAGGTGGGCGTCCATTCGGTGGAATCGAAGTTCGATGCCGACCTGCCGCAGCAAGACCTGATCGCCGAGGTGGAGCGGCTCAATGGCGACGAATCGGTACACGGTATCCTCGTGCAGCTGCCCTTGCCAGAGCGCATGGATGAAGAGGCGACGCTGAACGCCATCGATCCCGACAAGGATGCCGACGGTCTGCACCCGGTGAATCTCGGACGCTTGATCCGTGGCCAGAAGGGCTTTCTGCCGTGCACCCCACACGGCGTGCAGCAGATCCTCGTGCGCTCCGGCATCGAGGTGGCGGGCAAACATGTCGTCGTCGTCGGTCGCAGCACGCTGGTGGGGCGGCCGCTGGCCAACATCCTGTCGAAAAAGGGTCCAGGCGCCAACGCCACGGTCACTCTCTGCCACACCGGCACCAGCGATCTGGGCTATTTCACGCGTCAGGCGGATATCCTCGTCGTCGTCACCGGCGTGCGCAACACGGTGACGGCCGACATGGTGAAGCCGGGAGCCGTCGTCATCGATGTCGGCGTGACCCGCATCGACGACGCCTCCCGCAAGCGCGGCTGGCGCCTGGTGGGGGATGTCGACTTCGACGGTGTAAAGGAGGTGGCCTCGGCGATCACCCCCGTGCCTGGAGGCGTAGGTCCGTGGACGATCACGATGCTGCTCCACAACACGATCGAGGCGGCCAAGAAGGCCCACGGCATCGCCTGATTCTTGCGCCGGTACTCCCGTTGCCGGCCTTTCCACCCCGGAACGAGTATCCGTGCCTCTCCATGGCGCGAGTGTCGTCCTAACGACGTAGAAGGTCATGCCCCGACTACAATCGTTGCCGCTCCGGTGCGGCCTGCTCTGCCTGTGTCTGCTCCTGTGGGCCCCTCTCACCGTGCGGGCCCAGGACCCGACGCTGCTGTTCGTCATTGTCGCTTATTCTCGCCTTCCGATCGCTTCGTGTGGTTTCCCGACCGATCACCAACCTGGTAGATGTCGCCAAGCGAGTGTCGGAGAACAGGGACTACTCGCTGCGCGTGGACGAGACTCTGGACTCCGATCTCGGAATCCTGACCGAAGAATTCAACGACATGCTCGACCAGATCAAAGGCGCGATGCCGATCTGCAGCAGGAGATCGGTGAGCGCAAGCGGGCCGAATCCTCTCTACAGGGGACCTACACCGAGCTGAAGGAGACCAACGAGCATCTGCAACAGGAGATCAACGAGAGGCGCCGAGCGGAGGAAGCCCGAAGACTGGCGGAGGCAGAGCTGGAAGCGCAGCGCACCCTGAGTCTGCGCTCAGACCGACTGCGCTCTCTAGGAGAGATGGCCGCCGGTATCGCCCACGAGCTCAACCAACCCCTCACTGGGGTTCGAGGGTTGGCCGAACTCACGCTCATCGAGCAGGATCAGAACTGGGAACTGTCCAGAGAAGAGTTGCGGGAGCGTCTCGGCCAGATCATAGAGCAGGCCGATCGCATGGTGCACATCATCGACCGCGTTCGGACTTTTGCCCGTGGCGCCGGAAATCCGGAGACGTCGCTGGTGCAGGTCAACGACGTCGTGCGCTCGGGAATCGAATTACTGGGCGTGCAGTTCAGTACGCGCAAGCTGGAATTAGAGATGGAACTGGCGGAGGACCTGCCCCTCGTGCGTGCCAATCCGTACTCGCTGGAGGAGGTGGTCATCAACCTGCTGAGCAATGCCCGCGATGCCACGGAGGCGCACCGTGATGAAGAAGGCGCTGCCCGCCGACCGGGAGTGCTCATACGCACCGGGTCGAATGGCGTTGACAATGACTCCCGTGTCCAGATACAGATAATCGACTCCGGCGTTGGTATTCCAGCCGACATCGTGCCGAAGGTGTTCGATCTGTTTTTCACCACCAAGGGGCCTAAAAAGGGGACGGGGCTGGGGCTGGCTATCTCCCTGTCAATCGTCGAGCAGTTTGGTGGTGACCTGCAGGTCGAATCGATGCCAGGGACAGGCACGACGATGACCATCTCACTGCCAGTCGCGCAGGAACCCCATGGCGACTGAGTGTTCGCTGCGGATCATGCTCGTGGACGACGAGGAGATCATCCACCTGACCGTCGGCGCCTACCTGCGCCGGCGCGGCCACAAGGTGGACACGGCCATGGACGGCACCGCCGGGTTGGCGGCGATCGAAAGCGCGAGCTACGATTTGCTGCTGACGGATATGCGAATGCCGGGTCTGGATGGACTGTCTCTGATAAGCAGGGGCCGGCAGATTCGTCCTGAGATGCTCGCGATTCTCATCACGGGCCACGGAGACGTGGAGATGGAGAACGCCGCGGCCGGGCTGGTGGACGGCTTTCTCCTCAAGCCGATCAAGCTGCTCGAACTGGATTCGGCGATCGCCCAGGCTGTTGACGGCAGAAATCGGCAGTGATGCGGTGCGTGGTGATCAACCTGCGATCAGTATAGAGTCATCAAGCTCTCTTCTACGTCCACGGATGCCTGAAACTCCGGAGTGATCCAGCGCGCCGCCGACTCGGCGCCCGGATTGCGGTAGGCGTAGACCACCGTCCAGCGGGTGCCACTGCCCGGCAAGCGGGCGCTGACACCGTGGGCGGCGTGCGTCCACATGAGCGCAACCGACCCCTGTGGCGCCTCGAGTTCCTCGATCTGCAACGCGTCGCCCGTACGCGGGTGCGTGCGATCTCTCATCCAACCGTCACGCAGCTCCTGATCCGATGCCGCCTGGATGACCGGATCCCGGTAGAGATGGCTACCCGGGACGACCTTCAAGTTGCCATCTCCCATTTCGAATCCGTTCACGTAGAAGAAAATGCGCACGAAGCCAAGGGCCGCATCCTGTTCGGAGTACGCGTGGCTGTGCCAGCGGGAGCCGTCGTTGCCGCCGGGCCGGTTGAGGGCCACACAGTGGTCAAAACGGATGTCGTCACCCAGGATGCGCCGCGCCAGATCGAGCATCTGCGGGTGGTCGATGAGGCTGGCCAGGTACTCGTCGAACTCGGCACAGTAATGATTGGGGCGGTGGTCTTCGTCGCCTGGCAGAAGAGACTGGATGTGCGACAGAGCGGTGGTCAATCGTTCGCAGGCTTTCGGTGTGAGGAGCCGCGGCAGGACGAGATGTCCGTCCTTGTCTAGCTGCGCACGCTCGGTGGCGCCGAAGGGAATCGACTCGAAGAGGTCAGGTGGGGAGTTCACCGGAAGTGTGGTGTTTCCCGAACGTGATACTCCAGCAGATGGCCGCGCGCACCGATGTAGAACACCCCATCCTCGGGCCCCTCGACGATCTGGCAGAGATCCGGGATGGGCGCCTTGTCGAGGTAGATGACGCGGTCCGTCGTCACGTCGAGCTTGAACACCTCGCGTCGAGTGACACCATAAATATCGCCGTCCCTGCCACATGTGAGATGGATGATGCCGTGTGCTTCAGGGATGCCCATGAGGGGCGTGCCCGCGTCATTCATTTCCCA
>JAYZCA010000155.1:0-4075 GCA_036339235.1 Candidatus Latescibacterota bacterium
GCAGACGGCTGCGAGGTTGTCGGGGGTGGAGGCCTTACGGGATTCGGCCGCGACGTCGTGCGTCGAATGAACGAGCTGGGCATGCTCGTCGACGTGTCTCACCTCAACGAGCGAGGTTTCTGGGACACCCTCGAACATTCCACGGCGCCCGTGGTGGCCAGCCACAGCTGCTGCCGCGCGCTGTGCGACCATACGCGCAACCTCACCGACAAACAGCTGCAGGCCCTGGGAAGCGCCGGGGGTGTCGTAGGCATCACCTTCGTGCCTTCCTTCGTCGACGCCGAGGCGCCATCCCTGGACGGGCTCGTCGACCATATCATCCATGCCGTCGACGTGGCCGGCGCCACGGCCGTCGGCCTCGGATCCGACTTCGACGGCGGCGGCGACCTGCTCGCCCATGGCGGCGAGTTGCCCGGCATCACCGAAGCGCTGCTCTCGCGCGGCGTCGACGACGACATCGTGCGTGGCATTCTCGGCGCCAACCACCTGCGTCTGTTGCGCCAGACGATCGACTGAGCGGCTGCTTTTCCTCGCCCTCTACGACAAGCCGTAGAGAGGCTTGAACTTGCCTTCGAGGTATTCCATCAGATAATCGACACACAGTGGCTCGCCGGTGACGTCCTGCACCAGTTCAGCCGCCGTCCGCCGCTGGCCGACGCTGTGGATGTGCTCGCGAAGCCAGCCGAGCAGGCCGGACAGGTTACCTGCAGCGATCTGCGCCGGCAGGTTTTCCAGGTCAGCCGACGCCTTGCGGTAGAACTGCGCGGCGTACAGGTTGCCGAGGGTGTACGTGGCGAAATAGCCGATGAGTCCTACCGACCAGTGGATGTCTTGCAGCACCCCGTCGGCATCGCTGTCCGGGCGGATGCCGACATAGGTTTCCATACGGTCGGCGAAGGCGCCGGGCAGATCCTTCACCGCCAGATCCCCCTCAATCAGCGCCTTCTCCAGCTCGAAGCGCAGCAGGATGTGCAGGTTGTAGGTGACCTCGTCCGCCTCGACACGGATCAGCGACGCCTCGACGCGGTTGACGGCGGCATAGATACGGTCCACTTCGACACCGGCCAGCTGCTCGGGAAAGTGCTCGGCCAGTATCGGCAGGTAGTGCTCCCAGTACTCGCGGCTGCGACCGACCATGTTCTCCCACATGCGCGATTGCGACTCGTGAATACCCAGCGAGATGGCGCCACCCACCGGCATACCTTCGGCGTCGGGCAGTCCCTGCTCGTAGAGTCCGTGACCGGTTTCGTGAATGATGCCGAAGAGCGATGTCTGCATCAGGTCGGCGCTGTAGCGTGTCGTGAGACGCACATCGCTCGGCGAGGTACCGGAGCAGAAGGGATGTACGGCCACGTCGAGGCGTCCCGCCTCCAGATCGAAACCCAGGTCCGTCATCACACGGCGTCCAAAGGATTCCTGCGCCGTCACATCGAAGGGACGGGTGAGCAGATCGTCGGTGGCGAGCCGGCTGTCCAGAATACCCCCTACGAGCGGCACCAGTCGCTGGCGCAGATCGGCCAGCACAGGGCCCACCTCCTCAACGCGGGCGTAGGGCTCGTACTCATCGAGGAGCGCGTTGTAGATAGACCCGGTGTAACCCACCGCCTCTGCCACCTGTCGCTTCAATTCGAAGACTTTCTCCAGCCAGGGACGGAAGGTGGGAAAGTCATCGGTCTTGCGCGCCTCCACCCAAGCCTCATGGGACAGCGACTCGGTCTGCGTCAGTTCGACGATAAGCGCCTTGGGGATCCGCAGGGCGCGCTGCTGGCTGCGCTTCATCTCGCGCACATTGACGGCCCTGTCTCCCTCCAGATCGGCCTCGCTCAAAGCCTCGACCAGCTCCACCAGCTCGGGCGCCGTGTGCCGGTCGTGATGAACGCCGGCCAGCGTACCCATCGCCCGGGCGCGCCCGGCGGCACCCCGGGGGGGCATGCAGACCTCCTGGTCCCAGCTGAGAAGGCCCTGCGCGTGGCCCACATCTGCCAGTTCCTGCACCAGCTGGGTGAAGCGCTCGTATTGTACCGCCGAATTGTCCATCTTGTCTCCATTCCTCATTCGACCAAAACGCATTTACAGCCTCAGGAGAGTAGAGATGAAGATCGTCCGCGTCGAGCCCCTCATTCTGCACATCCCGTTCTATGCCGACCACGTGGCGGCCGCCATGCATCGGGCACAGACCCACGACGAGCGCGTCCTCGTCTATCGCGTCGAACTCGACGACGGTACGGTGGGCTACGGCGACACCCAGGGCGGCGGCACTCCGGACGCGTCCCGCATCGAGACCCTCATCGGCGCCAACCCGCTGGCGCATCTGTTCGACGACAGCCTCGGCTTCGCCCTGCAGATCGCCCTCCTCGATGCCGTGGGGCGGTCCACTGACACACCCGCCCACGCGCTGCTCGGGCACCAGGTGCGCGACCGCTGTCCCCTTTCCTGGTGGGATATCGATATGCCCCCCGGGGACTGGACGAAGGAGGCGGAGGCATCGCTGAAGCGGGGCTATACGACGTTCAAGATGAAGGCACGCCCGTGGCGCGATATCCACGAGCAGATCGCTACCGTCGGCGAGGTGGTGCCGCGTGACTATCGCTTCGACGTCGACTTCAACGGATTCCTGCTGACCGCCGCCCGTGCCGAGGAGCACCTCAGCCGCCTCGACGAACACGTAAACGTCGGTATGTACGAGAGCCCCTTTTACCTGCACAAAGACCTCTCGGGCGCCCGCATCCTGCGCGAGCGTGTGCGCAAGCCCATCGTCGAGCACTTCGGCGAGCAGGTCCTTCACGCCCATGCCAGCGACGGCTTCGTCGTGGGCGGCACGATTGAGGCGGTGCGCCGGCAGGCGGCACTGGCAGCCGAATTTGACAAGCCCTTCTGGCTCCAGCTCGTCGGTGCTGGGCTGACGACGGCCTATGCCCTGCACCTGGGGTCCGTCCTGTCCCACGCGCAGCTGCCCTATATCACCTGCTTCGAGTTGTTCGAAGACGACCTACTCGTAGACCCCATCGACATCGTCGGTGGCTACGCCGCTGTGCCCGAGGGCCCAGGGCTGGGTGTGGACGTCGATGAAGAGGCGCTCCGGCGATATGTAGTCGATCCGGCAACGGCGACGCCGAAACAGCAGTACTGCGCCAGGAAGCGTCTCCTCCGGGTGCGCTGGCCGGGCGCTGCGGGGCAGCAGCGTGAATGGTCCTTCACCGGCGAGGCCCATTACCAGCGCTCATTCTATGCAGGTACGGTGCCCCCCTTTCAGGAGGGTGTCCATCTCGATGTGACCGAGGACGACGGCTCGGCGGGTTTCGCCAGCGAACATGCGGCGCTCATGGCGCGAGGACTATGAGCGTTGAGCCAATGAAGCTGCATGTTTCTCCCACCGCGACCGACGCCACCATGGCTGCTGCCGACTGGCTCACTCCAAGGTTGCAGTCTCCCGAGACCTGGAACGTGGTCGCCGGTGGCAACACGCCTCTGGCCCTCTACCAGGAGATCAGCCGGAGCCAACCGCAGCTGTCGCATCTCAACGTCTTCGCCCTCGATGAGTACGTGGGCGTGCCGAAGGAAGAACCCCGCAATTGTGCGAACCTGATCCGCCGCAATATGATCGAGCCAAGGGGAAATCCGGAAGCACAATATCACCCGGTCCGTTCACTGGAGGCCGAAGCCGGACGAAGCATCCGGCAACACGAAATGACCATTCGCTTAGCCGGTGGACTGGATGTTCTTGTCCTTGGCCTGGGCAAGAACGCTCACATCGGTTTCAACGAACCTGGCAGACGCCGATTCGATCGGCCGTGTGCTGCCGCTGACGCCGACATCGATCGATGCCAACCGAGAGTGGTTCGGTGACGAGCACGCGCCTGACATGGGGTTGCAACCGGGATGAAGACACTTCTCGAAGCGAAGACCATTCTGTTGCTCGCCTTCGGAGCCGCTAAGTCCACAGCGGTGGAAGCGATGTTGGACGGTCCGCCAACGCCCGCTTGCCCTGCGTCCTTCCTTCAGGTCCATCCCGATACGCACATCTTTATCGACACAGCCGCGGCGGCATGTCTACCGCCTGGCCAGGATCTCCGCG
>JAYZCA010000156.1:0-2772 GCA_036339235.1 Candidatus Latescibacterota bacterium
CCTGCCAAGCGGTCGGAAGCGCCCGGGAGCGGGCTCAGGCAAACCGGATGGAGAACAGGTCGGCGTCTTTCAGGACGATGCGCAGGCGTACGACGCGGCCCTGCAAGCTGGACACGTCCGTGCCATCCTGCCAGCGCGCGGCGTTCTCGATCTGGTCACCGAACATGATCTGTGACTTGTCGAGGGTGAACCCCGGGATCGGTGTGCCGTCACCCTGCTGTACCTCGACGCGCAAGGAACCCGCAGCGGATGTCGCATAGTTGAGCAGCAGGCGGCCGCCATTGAACGTGAAGGGTTTGGTCAGCGCCTCGCCATGCTGCTCGGCGAACAGAGAAGCGAAGCCCCAGGGGCGCACGGTGACACGGCGCAGGCGATTGTCGTTCCAGCCGTAATGCTCGGCAATGTACATCGACCATTCGCCTTCGCCGGTATCGATGATACCCACGGCGGGCGTCTGGCTGCGGTGGGTCCAGTTGCGCTGCTCTCGACCTGGTCGCAGCCAGGCATGACGGAAGGTCCGGTCCCAGTGAAGGCCATCGCGACTGCTCATGAAAACCGCATCCGACAAGCCCTCTTGGGGGTAGTCCATGTCTTCGGTGTCCAGCGTGCGCTCTGGCAGAAAACGCATGGGGAAGGACAGCAGGATGTGCTCGGCGCCGGGGCAGGGAATGGTGGCGTTGGTGTAGAACTGCTCCCGCGGGACACCGTCATCGTAGCGATGGGGTTCGGGCTTCGTCCAGTGCACGAAGTCGTCGGATGTACAGCTCTGAATGGCTCGCACGCGAATGCCGTCGGACTCGAAGAAATAGCGGCAGAACAGCCGGTAGCAGCCGACATGAGGATCCCACAGTGGCACGTTGACCGAGTCGAAGGCACCCTCCACATCGAGGGGTTCATCCTGCAGTCGCTCCCAGTTGAGACCGTCAGCCGAGCCCAGTGCGAAGAGCCGGTTCTTGGCGCCGCCGCCCACCGCCTTGAAGCGCGCCGCCGGGTCGGCCTTAGGGTTGCGGTCGAGGAAGACACAGAGGTTGTGGGCCTCGTAGCCCTGCCAGATTGTGTTCGGGGCAACACCCGGGTTGCCATCAGGGTCCTGCTGGAACAATCCCAGCGTGGGACGGTGGAAGTGCACGCCGTCGTAGCTGAGAGCGACGTTACAGGTCTGCCGCTGGTGATGGTCCGCGTAGTCGGCGCCGATGGGATAGAAGCCGCGGTAGTAGAGGAGCAGGCCACCGTGGCCGTCATCGATCAGGTTGTAGCAGCCCGTGCAGGCGTTTTCGTGAGGTGGCCGGACTTCGAGGACATAGCCGCGTCGCTCCGGTTCGTGCAGCCGCTGGCGAGCGCCGTCGAGACGATCGAGGAAAAAGCCGTCGACGAACAGTTCACGGCGCCTGCCGAGGTCGATGGTTTCAGTGGTCATGGCTTCTCGTCCGGGTTGGAAGGTGGGGAGTCAGGCCGGTGCCGACAGCGGTAGCTGGTGACCCACGTCGCGCAGCATCTCACAAAGAAAGAAGTAGGTGACTCCCCAGAGAAGCGGCCGGCCGGGTCCGAGCAGGTCGATGGCCGGGAAGCGTCCCGCGTCCACTGGCGCCAGGTGATCACAGTGACGGTCGGTGTCGACGAGATCGGCGACGCCGATCCAGAAGGCCTCGGAAACCTCATCGGAGATCACCAGATCGGGCTTCGTGTCGACGGCGTAGACGAAGGCGCACACAGTCAGCGGCAGGATCCGGGCGGGGCGATCGTCGAGACGCCCCAGCAGGCGGGCGCCAGACAGGTCCACTCCGACTTCCTCGAGAGTTTCGCGCTCGGCTGCAGCCTGGTCGTCCTCGCCGGGCTCGAGGCGACCTCCGGGAAAGGCCAGGTCTCCCGACCAGGGATCGCCGTCGTGCCGGGCACGCTCGATGATGAGCACGCTGACGCCGTCTTCGGCTGTTTCCTGCAGGATGATGGCCACGGCCGCGCGCCCCATGGGTCCGTCCCCTGCTGATTGCGGCCTTCGCGCTGTCAGAGCCCTGGAGATGGCGACGATACCGACGGCGTCGTTCATCGCACAATCAGCCGTGCCAGAGCGTCGCCAGCGAAGACGGCGACCAGGCACACAACGATATGAAGACCCACGTAGACCGCGCCATGGAGGATGTCGCCGCCGCGGACGAGGCGCAAAGTCTCGAGGGTGAATGCGGAGAAAGTGGTGAAGCCACCGAGCACACCGGTGAACACGAATAGGCGTAGGGAATCGCTGAGCATGGCGCGCGACTCAGCGACGGCGCCCAAGGCGCCGATGAGGACGCAGCCAGCGACGTTGACGACCAGCGTGCCCCAGGGAATGACCGCGAGGGGTACGAGGCGATGAACGGCGCCGCTCATCAGAAAGCGGCAGACGGCTCCGGCGAAACCGCCGAGGCCGACGAAGAGAATCTGGGTCACCAGCAGAAGTTCCGGGATAGTGTTGTGGTCATTAGCGGCTCAGAGCGGCCAGAATAGTATAGGCATCGCCATCCGTGTGCCGAATACGGGGCAGGCCTTTCGGTGGCTCCAGGAAACCCCAAAACTTCTACCTACTTATGCCCGAGGAAGCCACAGGGCTAGCTTCCGAGGGCTGCGGCTGGGCGCAGGCGATGGCAAGCAGGGCAGGGATCGACAAGAGAGTGAAGCACAGCGCTTGTGGCATGGTTACTCGGGGGCATGTGGTGCAAGCTTGCTCTCAGCGTAGAGCATCATGTTACCTATCCGGCACGTTTCTGCAAGTCGCATCGCGAAAGTGGAGGAGAT
>JAYZCA010000157.1:0-24391 GCA_036339235.1 Candidatus Latescibacterota bacterium
GAACTGAGCCGGGTGCTGGCTCAGGTGATCGGCGCCGGTAACGACACCTAGCGCAGCCTGGCACCGCCAGACTCAGTTGGCGGTGCTGGCTTCGCTCTCGAGACGCTTGAGGTCGATGGTCTTCAGATAGTCCTGTAGCGCCCGGCCATCGGATGGCAGGTCGAGGACGTCTGAAAATGGCCACATGTCACCCTGGAGAAACTCGACGGCGCTCTCTTTGTCATGAGAGACCGGGCCCGAGGACATGTCTTTGATGGCCTGGAGAATGACGGCAGCGGCCAAGCGCCGGTGGCCGTCGAACTGGGAGCGGTAGGCGGACTTGCGTTCCTTGGCCATAACTCTCGAATCAGATCGGCTGATAGTTAGCTTCGAAGCCAAATAAACTAAGGACTGGGTTGACGTTTCGACAGAGTAAAATGATCCCGAAACCGTGCCCGAAGGTGACTGGATCCCTCCCCTAAATCCCCAAACCCGATCATTAACAATAAGTTACCGACCTCGGCCCGCGCCTCACTTTTCTGTCCTCAAGTCTGTCCTTGAGGCGCCAGCTCTAGACGAAGAGACCCACCACACAACCGGTGAGCATGGTTGCCAGCGTGCCGGCGACGATGGAGCGCATGCCGAGCCTGGCCAGGTCGCCACGCCGATCCGGCGCGATGCCGCCGATGCCGCCGATCATGATGGCGACGGAGCCGAAGTTGGCAAAGCCACACATGGCGTAGATGGCGATCAGGAAGGCGCGACCGCTGAGTCCGGGAGTCGGTCCGCGCATACGGGTCGACAGGTCCAGGTAGGCGACGAACTCGTTGAGGATCGTCTTGACGCCCATCAGCTCGCCGATGATCCCCGCCTCTGACCAGGACACGCCCATCAACCAACAGGGCAGGCGAAACAGCCAGCCAGCCGTCGCCTGCAGCGTCCAAGGCGCCCCGGCGCCCAGCTGTTCGCCGATCCAACCCAGGGTCGTGTTGGTCAGCGCCACCAGGCCGATGAAGGCGATCAGCATGGCCAGGATATTGAGGAAGAGGTGCATACCCTCCGAGGCGCCGCGGGCGGCGGCATCGAGGCCGTTGAGAGTTTCCTCTGACTCCAGCTTGATTTGAGTTCCGGCGGTCTGCGGCTGCTCCGTCTCCGGCAGCATCAACTTGGCCACCGCGATGGCAGCCGGGGCACTGATGACCGAGGCGGTGAACAGGTGTCCGGCGATCTCCGGGTGCGCGCCGGACAGCATCGAGGCGTAGACGACCATCACCGTGCCGGCGATGGTCGCCATCCCGGCAACCATCAGGCAGAACAGTTCGCTCTGCGTGAGTCGCGACACGTATGGCCTGATCAGGAGGGGTGCTTCCGTCATGCCGAGAAAGACGTTGGCCGCCACGCCGACGCTCTCGGCGGCACTGAGGCCGAAGATGCGCTGCATGAAGCGGCTGAGCCGGCCGATCACCCAGGGCAGGATACCGTAGTGGTAGAGCACGCGCGACAGAGAGGCGACGAAGATGATGATGGCAGCGATCTCGAGGGCGATGATCGGACCGTACGTGGAGGTAAATTCGGGATTGCTGACGCCGATGAAGAGCAGGGACTGTCCGGCTTTCTGCGACGTCGTCTGCAGCAGCGAAGTGAGATTCCCGACGACCCCAAAAATGTGGACACGCAGGCTGGTGAGCAGGAGGCCGGCGGTCAGTGCAAGCTGCAGGCCTGTGGCGACACCGATGATGCGCCACGGCACACGGCTCTGCCTGGTACCTACAAGCCAGGCGATGGCCAGCAGGATGACGTATCCGAAGACGCTGTGCAGGATGTCCATTCCACTTACCTCTCTGTCGGCGCCAGAGCTATAGCATCGAGGGTATGTTGCACAACATCGTGGATGGCACCGTCCGTGGACACGCGGCGGGCTCCAGGCCACACGGGTGTCGATATGAGGGGGACAGCGAAGTCGTTCTCGAACCACGGGCTGTCGACCCGCGAACCACGGGCACTCATGCGAGCTTGCCAGATGCCTACCTCCGGTGCGTCGAGGTGGATCACATCGAGGGATGCGGGTGACACGGCCTGCGCCAGCCGCGGCCACAGAGCGAAGACCGCCAGTTCGGGCCCCCAGCCTCCCACGAGCAACACGATGCGTCGGCCCACAAGATTGGCGCAGGCCCCGCTGACGGCACCGCCGTATTCGAGGGGGCGCAGCCACTGCCAGTAGTGGGTCCGGCCATAGGCGGCCGACTCGTCGATGCCGTCCTGTCGCGCCGCCTCGAGAACGAAGCCCCCCGCCGCCCAGTCCTTGTCGATACACATCGAGCCGGGAAGTCGTCGCAGCAAATGCGCGGCGACGGTCGACTTGCCGCTGCCCGGGGGGCCGGCCAGCACCACGAGGCGCGACTCCCGATCCCCAGGGCGGGCCGCATCGAGGACCGCCTTGACCGTCGGTCCGGCTTCGTGTTCGGAGTCGGCATAACCGCCCCCAAGAGAGGCCGTCACCCCGAGGGGGCGCCCCGGTCGCGTGGTTCCCAGCCCACCAGCCGAGTGCCGCTGGACAGGTCCCACTTGCTTTCCCCGCCGAGAGAGGCGCCATAGATGATGGCGAACTGGGCAACCGGATCCTGCAGGCAGCAGGCTGTGAGCTCGGCCATGTCGCGGCTGGACAGCCACCGGTTCATCCCCGGCTCGTACTCGGAGTTTACCTCGTCCGTGTTGGGGAAATTGGCGATGCGGATGCAGTAGCAGGCGATGCCGTACTGGTCGAAGTAGTAGCGGCCCATAGCCTCTCCGTAGGCCTTGCTGACGCCGTACATGCTGTCGGGCCGCACCAGCAGATCCGGAGAGGAGATGACGCTCTCCTTCTCGTAGAAACCCGTGACGTGGTTGGTGCTGGCGAAGACGACCTTGGGCACTTTGTTGATGCGGGCCGACTCGAAGATGTTGTATGTGCCCTTCAGATTGGTGTCGAAGATCATCTGGTTGTAGAGTGTGCGCGGCGCACCCCGACCGGCCACGGCGATCCCCAGGTGCACGATGGCGTCGACACCGTCGCCGGCCTCGACCATACACTCGAAGTTGGCCAGATCGGCGACGACGACTTCGTCGCCCTTCTCCACTTCGGGAACGTTGCGGTGGAAGAGTAGACGGAAATCGTAGCGGTCGCGCATATAGCGGCGCAGGGCGCTGCCCACCTTTCCGGCGGCGCCGGTGATCAGGATTCGCTGACGGCTCATGAGGGCAAAATTAGCGAGTGTCGCGCCGCCGGGCCAGCCACAGATCGACGACCCCGAAGAGGGCGATGGCGGCGGTAGCGCCACCCAGAGACCACCAGGCCCCTACGGGACCAGAACTCATGGCGCCGGCACAGGGAAAGGCTACGAGCGCCGCCAGGGCGCAAAGCACGAGGACGGCTTGCGTCCGACTGAGTCCCGCCGCCACAAGGCGGTGGCTGACGTGATTGGTGTCTCCCGCCCACGGAGCCAGTCCGCGGCGCAGGCGCAGGCCGACGACGGTGACCAGATCGTAGAGTGGAACGCCGAAGACAGCCAGCGGCAGGAACCGGTATGGCAGGGTATCGGGAGCGACGGCGATCGTCGCCAGACGGTCGTACAGGAGGATCGACAGCGCGCCTCCGAGAAACCCGAGGAAGAGCCCTCCGGCGTCTCCCATGAAGATCGAGGCTCTGGGAAAGTTGTACATCAGGAACCCGGTGCAAGAACCCAGCACGACGAGGCAGAGGATGGCGGCTGGTACGTGCTGGGTGATGAGGGCGATGGCGCCGCAGGTGCCGATGATGATCGCCGCCAGGCCGGCGGACAGGCCGTTCATGTTGTCGAGAAAGTTGAAGGAGTTGGTCATGGCCACGAGCCACACGACGCTGCCGACGATGCCGACGACCTCGGGCCCTTCGAAGAGGGCCAGCCGAAAGCCGGGCACGACAGTGGTTAGCAGGCAGGCCAGAACCAGCTGCACCCCGAAGCGCAGACCCGCTGGCAGGGCCCGTCGGTCGTCGGCCAGGCCCAGCAGCAGGAGCATCGAGGCGGCGGCGACGGCAGCCACGATCTGGCTCACCTGGACGACGGTGGGGCTCCACGGTTCCAATGGGAAAAAAAGGTAGGGTGCCCACGGACTGATCCACTCGACGCCGTCGTGGAACATGCGTTGACGTGACACCGCGAGCCAGCACAACATAGCGGAGAGAGGCACGACGACTCCCAGCCAGATCGCCAGGCCGCCTCCGTATGGCGTCGGTTCCGTATGCGTCTTGTAGACGCCCGCCGCCGGGTGGTCGACGAAACCGATCCGCCGCGCCAGAAGACGTACGAGAGGAACACATATCGAGGTCAGCAGCAGCGAGCTGATGGCAAGGGCGGAGAATACCTGGGAGACGGTCACGGGGGCATATTATACCACCGTGCGCTGTTTGCGCCACGCGAATGAAGTCACAACAGCGAGGAGACGAGGATGCTGGCCATCGACGGGGGACGAGCGGTGCGCACCGAGCCGCTGCCGAAGCGAGCCCTGTTCCGCGAGGCGGAGAGGGAGGCAGCCATGGGATTGTTCGACGCCGCCATCGAGTCGGGCAACGCCATCGGCTACGGTGGTCCGGAGGAGGCCGCCTACGAAGCGGCCTTCGTGGATTTTCATGGCGGCGGTTTCGCCGATCTGGTTAATTCCGGGACGAGCGCCGTTTACACCGCTCTCGGCGGACTGGAGCTGGCGCCGGCGGGGGAGGTCGTGGTGCCGCCGATCACCGATCCGGGAGGCGTGATGCCGGTGGCACTGCTGAACCTGATCCCCGTTGTGGCTGATGCCGCGCCAGGCTCCTTCAATACCAGTGCAAAGCAGATCGCGGCGGTGTTGACGCCGCACACGCGGGCTCTCCTGGTGGCTCACATCGCCGGCGAGCCGGCGGACATGGATCCCATCCTCGAGTTGGCACGGTCGCGCGGCCTGCCCGTCATCGAGGATTGTGCGCAGTCTCATGGGGCGCGCTACCATGGGCGTCTGGTGGGCACCCTCGGCACTGTGGCGGCCTTCTCGACGATGAGTGGCAAACACCACGCCACCGGCCCCCAGGGCGGTGTCGTTTTCAGCCAGAACGAGGAGGTTGGCTGGCGCTGCAAGCGTTTTGCGGACCGCGGAAAACCGTTGGGCCTCGAAGGGGGGACGAATGTGCGCGCCGGACTGAACCTGAACGGCAACGAGCTGGCCGCAGCTGTGGGTCGCGTGCAACTGCGGCGGCTGCCGCAGATCATCGGGGCGCGTCGCCGCGTCGCCGGGGCGATCGCCGATGGGCTCGCGGGGGCGACGGCCGTTCGTCTCGGGCGGGAGCTGCCCGAGACAGAGGGTGTCTACTGGTTCGTGCGCGTCCACGTCGACACGCAGCGGCTCACCGTCAACAAGGACACATTCGCCCACGCCGTCGCCGCCGAGGGGATCCCCACCAACCCCAGTTACCGTCACCTGCCGGCAGAAGCCGACTGGTTTCGGCGTCGCCGGGTGTTTCCCCCCAGCGACTATCCATGGGGCCTTCCGGCTTACGATGGAGATCGGGAGGCTACGTTTCCATGTCCGCAGGCGATCGAGGCGGTAGAGAGCCACTTCCTGTTGCACATCCACGAGAACTTCAGTGGCCGCGACACGGCAGACATCGTCGCGGCGCTGCGCAAGGTCGAGGCTGCTTACCTGAAGGAGGAAAGAGCGTGAGGATCGTCGTCTTCGGTGGGGCCGGTTGGTTGGGTCGTGCGACGTTGATGAATCTCGAGTCGCACGGCCACCAGGTGCGGGCCTTCGATTACACACCCGAAGCGTGGACCGCCTGGGAGGACGTCGACGGACCCTGGGAAGGCGACCGGGTCTACGGCGACATCGCCGATTACGCACAGGTGGAGGAAGCTGTCGCCGGTTGCGACGCCGTGATCCACGTGGCCGTCTGGTTTCCCAAGGGGGGCGAGCACGACCGCACGGACGAGACGGCGTTTCTCGTGAACCTGAAGGGGTTGTGGAACGTCCTGGAAGTGTCGCGCCACGCCAACCTGCGCCGGGTCGTCCACATAGGCTCGTGCCAGACCGTACATCCACACGGAGTTTTCTTCACCGCCGACGTACGGCGGCCCGACGGGTCGCTCTACGCCGTGACGAAGCGGCTGCAGGAAGAGATGTGCCGGCAGTACTGGGATGCCTTCCAGTTACCGCTGATCGTTTTGCGGCCGGACTACATCGTCGACACGCGCATTGGCCTCGGGCGCCAGAAGGAGCGCCTCGGCCCCGAGGGCCACCGCGCCCGCACAGGTTGGGTGTGTCGGCATGACCTGGCTGAAGCCTGCCGGCTGGCTGTCGAAGCGGGCTCCGAAATCAGTTTCGATGTCTTCCACATCGCCGGCACGCCGGAAGCGGCCGACACCTGCAACTTGGAGCGTTCACACACGGTCCTTGGGCTGCAGTACCGGGGTGATATCGAGCCGTATCGGTGACGGAGCAAGCTGCTTTCGGGCTTTGACGCCCTCTGAGGACGCCAGTATCTTACGAAGGAATACGGTGAATAACTTCAGTAAAACCAGAAAGGTAGGACGTCTTTGGCGCCTTCCCTCCGGACGCTGGTCGTCGCCGTCGCCATCCTCTCTGCCGGCGCCGTCCACAGCCAATCGCGCACCATACATACCGACCACTACTACATCACTTTTGCACCGGGTACCGAACGCACCGCCCGGCGCGTCGCCGAAGTTGCCGAGGAGATCTTCCCGCAGCTGGCTGCCGCCTTTCAGTATTACGACGAGTACGCGCCGATCCACATCAAGGTGCGAGACGACTCCGACTTCGGCAACGGCTCGGCCTCCGACTACACCAACGAAGTAAACATCTGGGCGTCCAACGTCGATTGGGAGATTCGCGGCGAGCACGAATGGATCCGCAACGTTCTGACCCATGAGATCGCCCACGTCATCACTCTGGACAAGGCGCGCAAGAAGTGGCCATTCCGTTTCGCCCTGCTGCAGGTGAGCCGCTTCGATTCGAATCCCGACATCAGATTCGACCTGCCCCTGTACTATCTGAACACACCGAAGTGGTGGGTGGAGGGCATCGCCCAGATGGGCCCCTACGCCTTGGGCTGGGACACGTGGGACTCACACCGCGACATGGTTTTGCGCATGGCCGTCCTCGAGGACGACATGCACTCCTACACCGAGATGGGTACGCTGAGCAATCGCACCGGCCGCTATTACGGCGAGATGGTCTACAACCAGGGTTTCGGACTGCTCGTCTACATGACCGACCAATACGGCCGTGACAAAGTCGACCAACTACAGGAACACATCGGCTTCCTCAGCTTCGAGGTCGCCATTCGTCGCGTCTTCGGGATCTCCGCCGACCAGCTGTACGACGACTGGGTTCGCTATCTCGACGAACAGTATTCCCTGCAGGTGGCCGAGATCCGCGGCGACGGTTTCCACGAAGGCACGAACCTGGGCGACGGCGTCAACGGAGGCACACTCGACTATCACCCCGTCTGGTCTCCGGACGGCACCAAGCTGGCCTTCATCTCGAGCGAGGACCGTGACTACCGTATTCCACACCTGGTCATCCACGATTTCGAGACTGGCCGCAACACCTCTCTGGACCGCTCCGTCGACACGCGCATCTCGTGGTCACCCGACGGTCGCAAGATCTACTTCCTGCGCAACAAGCGCCGGAGGAACGACCTCGCCGTCTATGATCTGGACACCGAGGAGGAGCACCTTCTGAGCGCGGGCTTGCGGGCACGCGACCCACACGTGTCTCCCGACGGCAGGCAGATCGTCTTTGCCCGGTTGAACGACGGCAATGCCAACCTCTGTATCATCAATGTCGACGGCACGGGTCTCAAGCAATTGACCAACTTCGAAGACGGCGCCCAGGTCTACGCCCCGCGCTGGTCGCCCGACGGCACGACTCTGCTGTTCAGTATCTTCCGCGGCCAAGATCGTGACATCGCCATGTTGCGCGCCGACAGCCCCCCGCGTCCGAAGAACTGGGGCATCCGCGATCGTACGGTCGTACCCGATTCGCTGCAGGTGTTTCCGGATTCGCTGGCCATTCCCGCAGCCGATACCTCCGGGTTCAAGCTCCTGCTGGCGACGGACGCCGACGAGCGGGACCCGTACTGGTTACCTGACGGCAGCGGCTACCTCTTCGCCTCCGACGTGACGGGCGTCTTCAATCTCTACCGACACGACCTGGCGACCGAGAAGGTCGTGCAATTGACGAACGTCGTGGGGGGTGCGTTTACACCAGCCGTGGCCGCCGACGGACGTATCGTCTACGCCGGCTACCACGCCAACGACTTCGACCTCTTCCGGATCGACGCCGAGGCCTACGAGCGCCCAGTCGACTGGGGGGACAATCTGGAGCGCGACTACTTCACCAAGATCAAGCTGCCACCGCTGGCCGACGAGTACACCCTGACGCCCGCATTCGGACGCCGGATCTATGACCTGGTGCCCATCGTACGGATGGGTCCCACCTTCGTCGGCAATCAGTTCGGACTGAATCAAATCAGCACCGGCGGCTTCCTGCAGGCGTCGAATATTTTCGGCCGCGACCAGTTCACGATTCAGGCAATCCTCGGCAAGAACTTTCGTGAGAGGACTGACCGCAACACTGATTTCCTGGCGATTTACGAACGTTCCCTCTACCCGGTAGAGGGCAACAACCGCGGGTTCAACCCGAGCGTGTTCATCGCGGCACGGCGGCGCGAGATCGACTACATCATCAAGGGCTCGTCCCTTGACGTGGACACGACCGCAACCACGTCGATCTATCCGGTGACGACGGACTCGTCGGATCTGCTGATTCCCGCCGCAGAGCTGTACCTGATCGAGGCAGAGAGCCGCAAGGATCGTTTCAAGGACGTCTTCAAAATGTTTGCCGTCGGCCTTGAACTGCCCGTCAGTGCGCGCAGCCAGGTCTTCGTGCAGTACCTGCATCGCGACTACGACGAGGACTGGTCGCTACAGCGACTGCGCCAGCAATCGCAGTTCTTCGTCATCCAGGACAGCGTCGACATCTCCGCATCGCTCCCCCAGGAGCTGATCAAGCAGGACACGGTCCTGATCAATCGTCACGATGCCTTCGACTGGTACCAGAGCCTGGATTTCTTTGACTCGAACGACCTGACCTTCGCCTGGCAGTACCGCCACATCAAGCCCACGGCCGACTTCCTGGTAAACCCCACGGGGCGCAGCCTCAGCATCGCCTATCGCTACACCAAGACCACCATCGCCGACTCGCTGGCGCAGGTGACATCCGCTGACGGGACGCCGATCGACTTCTTCGTCCCTCACCGGCAGCCGCTGACGCTCAACGAGTATGTGGGAACCTACAACGAACACATCGGCCTGCCCTTCAATAACCGGCTGTCCTTCCGTTTCCTCGGGGCCTACCGCAACGTGCGTCTGAAGCCCGGGTTCGATGCGGACGGTGGCTTTTTCGAGGGGCGCTTCTACTGGCCACTTCGCTATTACATCGGCGGCCACAATTTCCTGAGTGGCTACCCGTATTTCACCAAGTCGGGGTCGAAGCTGTTCTACGCGCGCACGTCCTACAGCTTCCCCGTGTTCCGTCGCGTGAACATGAGCTTCTTCAACTTCACCTTCGCCAAACTCTATGCCGAGCTCTTCGCCGAAACCGGTGCTGTGGGCAATTTTGACGAGATGAGTCTCAACGAGTTCGAGCCCAACGACTTCCTGTCCGACGTGGGCGGCGAGTTGCGGCTGGAGGTGTTCACCAGTTATCGCATTCCGATGCGGGTCTTCTTCCAGGTCGCCCATCCACTGAACCGCAGCAGGTTGCAGCGCGAAGAGGCGCGTGCGGACGGCCTGGCGCCGGACGATCCCGACGCGCCGAAGAAGATCGACAGGCTCAGGTTTTACTTCGGACTCGGATTTTTCCCGGGCGATCTGCTTGCGGGTGGGCGTGATATCGAAACGCCCCATGTGCTCAGGTGAAGGAGGACAACGATGCCCCATCTCGATCTGCACAAGCTGGCATTACGCCTGAAGGTGGTCGAAATGCTGCGGATCTACGCGGCTCAGCGGGGAATGGCAGAGGCCGTCGCCCTGTGGCGGCGATTGATGTATCCCAACTGATGCGCTGCCTGTACCGCGTCGCTGGCGTCACTGGTCTGTTGTTATGGGGTTGCGGCGGCGCGCAGGAGGTGCCGTCCACCGACCCCGTGGTCGCTGCCTTTGAGGCGGGATGGAACGTGGACACCGTGGGTGTCGCCAACATCGCCGAGGGTGACACGATCAATCTCGACGTCGGCCTGACGATCATCGAGACGACGCGGATCTTTCCGCCCGAAGCCAATGGGGGTGAGGTGTTCGCCTGGGAATTCGAGGCGCGCGAACTGACGCCGGTAAAGCTGTTGATCGTCCGTGCCGTGGACGGCGGGAAGAACTTCGAACTCATCGGGGAAAGCCCGATGGTCGTGCCGCGCCAGCTCGGGGCCAACCGCTTTGAACTGCCGGAGGCGATTCCGTTGCAGTTCCCCTGCCTCTTCGGCCTCTACATGCCGGAGAAGGGAGCGATTCCCTTCCGCAAGGTGCGCAACTGGAAGACGCTGATCTCGGCAAGCCCCTTCCAGCGCCCCCTCATCCACCGGTCGAACTTCGCCATGTACGGTTGGCGCTATGGCACCCGCGTGTTCTGGCGCAGCGCCGTCGCCCAAGAGTCCGAGGACGCGGGTTGACGGCCGTGGCGTGGGGGGCAATGTGTCTGGTCCTGCTGGTTGGCTGCGGAAATGACGACAGCGTCGACCCGGTCCGTCAGCGGCTGCGCACCGAGGTGTTGACGGTCCGCGAGGCCCTGCGGAGCCAGCCCGACTCACCCATCCTCTACTACCAGCTGGGTCAGATCTACCGCAAGTATGGCGTCGCCGACAGTTCCCGACTGGCGCTGGAGCGCAGCGTCGAACTGCATCCCGCTTTCGCACAAGCACATCAGCAGTTGGCCCAGGTCTATTTCGAGGCGGGTGATCTGCGGAGCTCCGAAGGGGCGTGGGCGAGTACGGCGCGCTTTGCGCCGAACAATCTGGAGACGTGGAACAATCTGGGGTACGTGCGCCGGAAACTCGGCGATCTGACGGGTGCCGAGGAGGCGTACAACAACGCCCTGGGAATCGATGCGACCTTCGCCGAGACGCTGAACAACCTGGGGCAGGTCTACCGCCAACAGGCGCGATGGGATATGGCGGTGGGTCACTTTCACAAGGCCATGGCCTCGGACCCGACGTTCCGGGGTGCGTACATCAATCTGGCGGGGCTGTACAAGGATCGCGGCGACGTCGACGCCGAGAGGACACTGCTGACGGAGATCCGCGACCGCTTCGGGCGCTCGTCGCGGGAAGGCCGCTACGCCTCTGTGCGGCTCGAAGAACTGGATACAGCCGGCGCCGGCTGAGCCTCCCAGGCCCCCATCAATTTTCGGGCGTACCCGGCCCCCGACACGACGATCAACAGGGCCGTCACCCCCTGCGACAGCGCCGCCCACGGCTCGCCGAGTACCAGTACGTGAGCCAGGATCGTGAGCGCCATGGCCCACGTGGCCACCTTGCCGAGGAGACTGGCGGGGATCACGTGCCGGCGGGACCGCAGCAGGAAAGAGCCGACGCCGACGATGGCCAGATCACGTACCACCTGCAGAGCTACAAGCCAGGCGGGGAATCCACGCAAGAAAACGAGGCTGACGCAGACGCAACCGATGAAGAGCTTGTCGGCCAGCGGGTCGAGCACACGACCCAGAGGTGACGTCTGCCCCAGCCTGCGCGCGGCCCACCCGTCGAGGATGTCGGTGGCCCCGGCGGCCAGCATCAGCGTCAGCGTCAGGTGGCCGAGGCCTTGGCCGTCCCGGTAGAGACTGTAGGCGACGGCTGGCCCCAGGAAGACACGCGCCACGCTGAGCCCTTGGGCGAGCATCCGATTCTCCCTATTGCAACATTGCCAGAGCGTGACGGCGGGCCGCGTCGGACACGGTATCTCCCGCCAGCAGGCTGGCGATCTCTTCAGCACGCGCGTCGCCCTCGAGACGCAGAACTTCCGTCACCGCACGCGCCTCCCGTTCGGCCTTACGCACCGAGAAGTGATGGTCGGCGAGGCTGGCGATCTGTGGCAGGTGGGTGATGACGAGGGTCTGCCTGGAGGAGGCCAGCGTCGACAGACGGTGCCCCACGGCGGCGGCGGTGCGTCCCGAAATCCCGGTATCGACCTCGTCGAAGACGAGGGTGGAGACGGCATCGCGCTCGGCGATGATCTGCTTGAGGACGAGCATCAGGCGCGACAGTTCGCCGCCGGACACGACGCGGGTCAGGGGCAGAGCCCGCTCGCCGCGGTTGGCCGACACGTAGAACTCGACGGATTCGGCACCGCGAGCGTCCGGCTCGGCTCGCGCTGTGAGCTCGGTGCGGAACTCAGCGGCGGACATGCCCAGTTCGGCCAGTCCCTCGGCGACGGAGAGAGCCAGTTCAACTGAGGCACGGGAGCGACCATTGGACAGGGCGGCGCAGGCCTTGCGGAAAATCCGGGCAGCGCTGTCGGCTCGTTTCGTGGCAGCCACGATCTCGCGGTCAAGATGGTCAGACCGCTCGCCGATGGCCTCCATCTGGGCTGCCTTCTCCAGGATCGTGGCCACGTCGTTGCCGTGCCGGCGTACGAGCCGACGCAGTTCCTCCAGACGTTCGCGTGTCGCCTCGAGCCTCTCCGGGTCTGCCTGCAGGCCTTCGGCATAGGCGCGCAATCCCGATGCCGTATCCTCGACACCGATCACCAGCCCTTCCAGCGCCTCGACGCGCGCCGCCAGGGACGGGTCGAATTCGATGAGACTCTCCAGTTCGCGACGAGCCTGTCCGAGTCGGTCGACGATGGAGTCGTCGCCACCGTAAAGCGATTCGTAGAGTCCGGCGGCGGTGTGCTCGAGGGTCTCCTGGTTGGCCAGAACGGCGATTTCAAGCTCGAGGCGCTCGTCCTCACCGACTTCAGGGGCCAGGCGGCGGATCTCCTCGAGCTGGTAGCGCCGCAGCTCCTCCTCGTCGCGCAGGCGCTGGCGTTCGCCCTGCAACCGGTGCAAGCCTCCCACCGCATCCATCCATCGCCCGTGGGCAGCGGCCGTGGATGCCGACTCCCGGCCCAGGCCACTGCACTCGTCGAGGAACAGGGAGTGGCGTTCCGGGTCGAGCAGGGACTGGTGCTCATGCTGGCCATGCAAGTCGACGAGGAGCTGCCCCGCTTCGCGCAGCCGCCTCACGGGCACCATGGCGCCGTTGACGAAGGCCCGCGAGCGTCCCTCGGCGCGAATCTCGCGGCGCAGGATGAAATGGGCGTCGTCATCGAGCTCGAATCCGGCTTCCTCCAGGCGCCGGCGAGCGGCTTCGTCGTCACCGAGTTCGAAGAGACCCTCCACTTCGCAACGTGCGGCGCCGCCGCGTACGAGGTCAGCGGAAATCGGGCCCCCCAGGATCGAGTTGAGGGCACCAATCAGGATAGATTTCCCGGCGCCGGTCTCGCCGGTGATAACCGTCAGTCCGGGACCCAGCTCGACATCGACGTAATCGATGAGGGCGAAGCTGTCGACGCGCAGCCTAGCGAGCATACCGGCACCTCCCACCCGTCGGGGCAGGCGGCTCCGAACTGCGCCCGTCAGTCACCACTGCTGACCTCCAGAGCCTCTTCGTTGCCGGGATCGAGGAACTCGAGCTGGAGGTCACCGCCCACCTTCTCGACGAGGATCTGCACTCGCTTGCGGGACTGGTCAAGCAGGCCGGCGCAGGTCCTGGATGCGGCGATGCCGTGCTCGAACACCTCGAGGGACTGATCGAGGGTGAGCGCACCGGACTCGAGACGGTCAACGCAATCCTCGAGAGCCTCCATGGCATCTTCGAATGTGGTCGGGGTTTCGACAGAGGATGAATCACTCACGGACTGGTCTCCTCAACTCGGCAACGCGCTTCACCCTTGGCGAAGCGCAGACGCAGATGGTCGCCGGTAGACAGGTCGTCACCGGCGACTACGGGTTGCCCGTCGATTTCACATTCGCAATACGCGAAGCCGCGGGCAAGGCTGGACAGGGGATTTCGGGCCTGTAGATGCATCACCACCAGGGCTAGGCGGCTGCGGTGGGAACACAGACAGCCATCAGCTGCCGCTGTCAGGTGCTCGACGGCTTCGTCCAGATGTTGACTCTGTTGATCGACGCGGTCGCGCAACCGGGTCACCATGCGGCCAGGGTCGCAATTGTCGAGCTCCCGCTGCAGGCGGTCAAGCCGCTGTCCGACGCCGCGCAGCAGGCGTTCGCGCAGCTCGCCGAGACGCTGGCGCAGGACGCCGTAATCCTGGGCAACGAGCTCCGCTGCGGCGGAGGGCGTAGGGGCGCGGACGTCGGCGACATAGTCGGCGATGCAGTGGTCGATCTCGTGCCCGATGGCGGCCACGACAGGCACCTGGGACTGGTAGATGGCGCGCGCCACTGACTCGTCGTTGAAGGGCCACAGGTCCTCGGGGGAGCCACCGCCGCGACCGACGATGATGATGTCAACGCCACCCCAGCGGTTGAGCCGGTCGATACCCCGGCAGATATCCCGCGGCGCTGCAGAGCCCTGCACCCGCGCCGGTACAAGGATCACGGGCAGGCCTGGTGTTCGACGACCGAGGATCTGTACGATGTCACGTATGGCGGCGCCCGTCGGCGAGGTGACGACGCCGATGGCCCGCGGGTGGGAGGGCAGGGGGCGCTTGCGCTCGGCCTCGAAGAGGCCCTCGGTGTTGAGACGGGTGCGTAGCTGCTCGAAGGCGACGGCAAGCTCGCCGACGCCGGAGGGCTGCATGCGGTAGACGTAGAATTGATACCTCCCGCCACGCTCGTAGACCGACACGTTGCCATAGACGAGGATCTTCATGCCTCTCTCAGGCTGGAAGCGCAATTGCTGCGCCTGCAGGCGAAACATGACACAGCCCAGCTGAGCGTAATCGTCGGTGAGCGTGATGTAGATGTGACCGCTTGCCGGGCGGCTGCACTCGGAAATCTCGCCCTCGACCCAACAGAATGGTGTCGACTCTTCGAGGACATTCTTAACGCGGGCGGTGATGTCGGAGACGGTCAAAGGTCCCGCGAGACCGGCGGCGGCGAAGGCGTCGCTCATCGGGCCACCTCAGTCCTCGTCGTCGTCGGCGTCGCTGCCCGTGACCGGGATCTGCAGTCGCTCGATGGCCTGTGCCCGGCCGCTGGACTCGTCGATGTCGATGAGGGCCCCGTTGAACCAGGGAATGCCATCGGCGGGCTTGAAGCGCGCCGGCACCTGATCGAGGAAACGGCCGACGGCGATACCCGGGCGTGTGCCGATGACGGAGTCGCGTACGCCGGTCATGCCGGCGTCCGTCAGAAAGGCCGTGCCCTGAGGAAGGATACGCTCGTCGGCGGTCTGTACGTGTGTGTGCGTGCCGATGACGGCCGATGCGAGACCGTCGAGGTGGAACGCGAGTGCGATCTTCTCAGCCGTAGCTTCGGCGTGGATGTCCACGAAGACGACAGGTGCCTCGGAGCGCAGGCGTTCGACCTCGGCGCGACCTCGCTGGAAGGGGCAGTCGATGTCAGCCATGAAGGTGCGCCCCTGCAGGTTGACGACCCCCACACGGCGGCCTGAGCGATCTTCGGCGACGACGGAGCCCTTGCCGGGCGCGCCTTCGGGGTAGTTGAACGGCCGTAGGACACGGTCGTGCTGACTGAGACGACGGACAAAGTCGGCGCGATTCCAGATGTGGTTGCCGGAGGTGATGATGTCGACGCCGTAGGCGTGCAGTTTCTTGACGATGTTGTCCGTCATGCCGAAACCGCCAGCGGCATTTTCGCCGTTGGCGATGCACAGGTCGATGGCGCGCTCCTGGATCAGACGGGGAATACACTCGGCTGCGGCACGCCGACCGGGGCGAGCGTAGATGTCGGCTACAAAGAGGATTCGCAAGTGGGTGTCCTGCTGGTTGGCGGCGGCGTGACCGGGTCTTCGGCCGTACGCCGCTGATTGTCGGGAATTCGAAGAAAACGATGGTTCGGTCGGTTGTCGAGCCCCCGACTGCGTCGGGGGCTCTGGGAATTCAGGTTCTCTACACGGGGGACTGCGGCGGCGTAATAGTCTCGACCCGGTCGCGCCGCCGCTGCGCAATGACATCCGATGCTCATGGGGACCGGTGCTTCTTCAGCAAGGGCAGGTCTTCCGTCCGTTGACGCCTCGACTGCATCGAGGTCTCCGGACACAACGCCATCTCCCCCCTCAATACGACTGGGTGCGTGCAACCGGGTCAAGGAATGGATCTGGAGGCTGTAGCTGGACGCGACTACCGGGCGTAGTGGACGGCGCGGACTTCGCGCACCACCAGGACCTTGATCTGGCCGTGCTGGCCGAGATCCTCTTCGAGGGTGTGGGCGATCTTGTCGGCGATCTGGTCCGCGTAGGCGTCGTCGACGGTGAGGCTGTCGACGAGAACCCGAACCTCCTTACCGTTCTGCAGGGCGAAGGCGTGATCGACGCCGGGGTGGCCCATGGCCGTTTCCTCGATGTGGCGCATGCGCTTGATGTAGTCGTCCACCTTCTCCTTCAGCGCTCCGGGACGATGGATGGAGATCTCGTTGGCGGACTCGACCAGAATGGCCACGGCGGAACGGCCTGGCTGGTTCTGCTTGTGGGTCTCGATGACCTCGACGACCTCGCTGCTCTCCCCGGACTTGCGGGCCAGGGCGGCGCTGGCCTGCACCGGGTCTGAACCGACATCGTGGTCGAGAGCTTTGGCCACGTCGTGCAGCAGGCCGGCACGGCGCGCCAGGGCGACGTCCATGTCGAGTTCCTCTGCCATCATGCCGGCGAGAAAACCGACTTCCTTGCTGTGCACGAGCAGGTTCTGACCGTAGCTGGTGCGGAAACGCAGTTTGCCGAGGTGCTCGAGAAGGGGCTCTGCCATGTCGTGGATGCCGAGGTCGAAGGCGGCCTGAGACCCGGACTCGCGGATGAGCTCCTCCACGTCCTCGCGGCACTTCTCGTAGACCTCCTCGATGCGACCGGGATGGATGCGACCGTCGAGGATGAGCTTCTCGAGCGTGTTCTTGGCGACTTCGCGGCGCAGCGGATCGAAGCTGGAGAGCATGACGATGCCAGGGGTGTCGTCGACGATGACCTCGACACCGGTGATCATGTCGAAGGAGCGGATATTGCGGCCGTCACGACCGATGATACGTCCCTTCATGTCGTCGGAAGGAAGCTGGACGACGGAGACGGTGCTCTCCATCGCCAATTCTCCGGCGAAGCGCTGGATGGACCGGGCGATGATCTCCTTCGCCTCGCGGTTCGCATTGGCGATACCGTGGTCCTTGATCTCCTTGATCTTGCGCGCGGCGAATTGGCGGGCACTCTCTTCCTGCTGCTCGATCAGCATGCGTCGCGCCTCGGCGGTACTGATGCCGGCGATCTCTTCGAGTCGCTGGCGTTGCTGGCGGACCATGTCGCGCAGCCGTGTCTCTTCGGTGTTGATGGTCTCCTCACGGCCATCGAGCTCCTGCTCCATCTTCAGCAGGCTGCGTTCCTTGCTCTCGAGCACGTCGACCTTGCGGTCGAGTTGCTGTTCGCGCTCCTGCAGGCCTGTTTCGAACTCGCGCAGAGACCGCTTCGTGTTCTCCAGTTCGCGCTCTAGGGGTTCGCGCTCGCGTCGCCACTCGTCCTTGGCCTCCAGTGAGGCCGTCTTTTTCAGGGCGTCGGCCTCGGTCTGCGCCTCGTCGAGGATGCGCGCCGCCTCCTCGCGGCTGGACTCCAGGCGATTGCGCCGCCTCCGGCTGTTGACGAGCCAGCCGGCAAGGAACCCGAGGCCGAGGACGGCGAGCGCCATGACAACGGCGCCGAGGACGACAAGCGGTTCGCCCATCAGTCGGTCTCAACCTCGCGGAACAATTGACCGAGGGATTCGGTGAGGCGGTTGGTGCGCTTGGAGATGTCCTCCTCGACGGAGGAGACGTCGCGTTGCATACGCAACAACTCGTCGACGAGCTCGAGGCCGGTGAGGACCGCAGTCTGCATCGGCGTGGTGTTGCCCTCGGTACGCCCGACATCGCGCATCTTTTCGTCCACGAGACGGGCCACCTGTCGAATGTGGGCGTCCGCTTCTTCGCCCTTGGAGGCGAAGCAGTACTCCTGGTCGAGGATGCGGACCTTGACGATACGGCGTTCGGCGGGAGGCATGGGTTCGATCTGGCGGCCTACAGGGCCGCCTCATCCAGACGCGAGAGAAGCTTCTCGAGCCGGTCACGGACCTCGCCATCACGGGCTTCAGACTGTTGATGCTGTTCCTCCACGCCCGTCATGCGTCCGCGCAGAGTCTCCAACTCCTGCTGTGCAGCTTCGAGGCCGACGATGCGTTCGCGCAGCGTCGCGTTCTCGCCACGCAGCTGTTCCAGAACTTCGAGGAGCCGGTTTACCTCCTCCTCCAGGCGCTTGAAGTTGCCATCGACGGCGGTCTCAGTCATCGGTCTCCTCAGACGATTTTCGGTGGTCTGTTCGCAGTGCCAACCATGCTAGCGCAGTCGTGCCTGGAAGGATGTCTCCAGGCGTTGCAGTACTCGTTCGACGACAACCTCCGCGTCTCGATCCTCGAGCGTGCGGTCCGGTGATCGAAGGCGCAGGGAGAAGGCCAGACTTCGCTTGCCCGCCTCGACCTGGTCGCCGGTGTAGACGTCGAAGAGACGCACGTCGTCCACCAATTCGGGGGCAACGGTACGGATCTCGTCGGCAACGCGCCCTGCCGGCACCTGCTCGTCGAGGACAATGGCCAAGTCCCGTTCGATCGGCGGGAACCTGGGCAGAGGCTGATAGACCGTCGCCCGCGACGCCCAGGCTTCGAAGAGAGGCCCACACATAATTTCAAAGATATAGGCGTCGTGGGTCAGATCAAAGCTGTGCGCCAGACCCGCGTCGGCCTGGCCGATCGTGCCCAGGGTCACACCGTCGATGAGGATCCGCGCGGCGTGTCCCCGCCACAGGAGCGGGTCCTCGACGGGCTCGTAGCCGACATCGGACACACCTTGCAGCAGCCCCTCGACGATCCCTTTGAGATCGAGGAAGTCGCTCGGGCGCTGTTCGCTACGCCAGGTCGACGAGGAGGTGATGCCTATCAGAACGCCGGCGACGCGCCACTGCTCACGGTGCCGGAAGCCGTCGTCACCTGCGGCGCTTTCGTCGGCGAGGAATACACGTCCCACTTCGAAGAGCGCCACCCCCGTCGCCCGCTGGCGCAGGTTGCGCCTGGCCACGTCGAGCAGGCCGGGGACCAGACTCGTGCGCATGCAGGAGACGTCATCGGCGGGCGGGTTGGCCAGCCGGCAGCCCACGGGACCGGCCCGCTCTGCCCAGGCATCGGCGACGATGCTGGAAGTGATCGCCTCATCGAGGCCGGAGCCGGTCAGGGCCTGGCGCAGGCGTCGCTGTTCGTCGTAGCAGCCACCCGCCACCCCTGGCAACGGTCCGCGCACCTGCTCGTTGACCGGCACTCGCAGATATCCGTAGATCCGACCCACTTCCTCCACGAGGTCGATCTCGCGCTCGAGGTCGGGGCGGAAGGAGGGTACGACGACGTCGAGAGCGTCCCCGACCCCATCGCTGACCTGGCAGCCGAGTCGTTCGAGGATGGAACGGCAGCTCGAGCCGTCTAGGGGCAGGGCCAGCAGCCGGGCGGCTCGCTGTGGCCGTAGCGGCACCGTAGGTCGCTGCATGTCGCCTGGCCAGGCGTCGATGACACCGGCTGCCACCTGGCCGCCGGTAATTTCGGCGATCAGGGCGGCGGCGCGCTGGCTGGCCCTGTCGGCCATGTCCCAGTCGGCGCCGCGCTCGAAGCGTGACGAGGCCTCTGTGTGCATGCTCAGGTGTCTGGCGCCGTGGCGCACAAGGCGCGCATCGAAATAGGCGGATTCGAGCAGGACCTCGGTGCTTTGCTGAGTGACCTCCGAATCGGCGCCGCCCATGACGCCGGCGATGGCGACAGGGGCGCTGGCATCGGCGATGACGAGGATCCCGTCGTCCGTCAGTCCGCGGACCTCGCCGTCGAGGGTGCGCAGGGTCTCGCCGGCGCGACTGCGCCGCACGACGATGCGACCCCCGTCCAGCCTCTGCAGGTCGAAGGCGTGGAGTGGCTGGCCGAGCTCGAGCATAACGAGATTTGTCACATCCACGATGTTGTTGATGGGGCGCTGTCCGACGGCTCGCAGACGATCCTGCAGCCACGCTGGCGAGGGCCCGACGCGAATACCACGAATGATACGGGCAACGTAACGCCCACAACCCTCGGGATCCTCGATGGAGACACCCGTCGCCTCCTCCACGGGGGCACCCAAGTCGGTTAGCTGCGTCTGCGACAAGCGCAGCTCGACCTGGGCCAGGGCGGCTACCTCGCGGGCGATGCCGACGACGCTGAGGCAGTCGGGTCGGTTTGGCGTGACTTCAAAATCGATGATTGTGTCGTCGAGACCTGCCGCCGACGCGAAGGCGGCGCCGGCAATCCAGTCGTCTGGCAGCACCATGATGCCATCGCCGTCGTCGCCGAGACCGAGTTCGATCTCGGAGCAGATCATGCCCTCGGAGGCGACGCCGCGCAGCTTCGCCTTGCCGATCTTCGTGCCATCCGGCAGCTGACTGCCCGGCAGGACGACGGGAACGGTCTGGCCGGCGGTGACATTCGGGGCGCCACAGACGATGGTGCGCGGTTCGGCCTCACCGGCATCGACACGGCACACAGAGAGGCGGTCGGCATTGGGGTGCGGCTCGCGCTCGAGTACCTTGCCGATGACGATACCGGACAACGCCGTGCCCAGATCCTCGACACTCTCTGCCTCGAGGCCGGCCATGGTCAGGCGCTCGACAAACTCCTCCACACCCCAGTCGACGTCGACATACTCGCGCAGCCACTTCAACGAGATCTTCACTTCACATCATCCTTATGCGAACTGCCACGGCAGGAACCACACTCAGCGGACAGAGCGTCATGATGAGAACTGCCGCGTGAACCGCATGTCGCTCTCGAGGAACAGGCGGATGTCGTCGATGCCGTGGCGGATCATGGCGACGCGCTCGATCCCGAAGCCGAAGGCGAAGCCGGAGAACTTCTCGTCGTCGTAGCCCACATGGCGGAAGACGTTGGGGTCGACCATGCCGGCGCCACCGATCTCGATCCAGCCGGTGCCTTTGCAGACGCGGCAGCGGCGGCCCTCGACCTCTCCCCTTTGGTCGCAGATGGTGCAGGAG
Organism: Candidatus Latescibacterota bacterium; assembly: GCA_036339235.1. Lineage (GTDB taxonomy): Bacteria > Latescibacterota > UBA2968 > UBA8231 > UBA8231 > UBA8231. The sequence goes on from JAYZCA010000157.1 coordinate 21,278, forward strand.
AAGTCGTACTCCACACTGGGCTCGGTGAAGGGGAAGAAGTGGGGGCGAAAGCGGATCTGCGTACGTTCACCAAGGACGCGCTGTGCAAGGGCCGTGAGGGTGCCCTTCAGATCGGCCAGCGACACACCCTCATCGACGTAGAGCCCTTCGATCTGGTGGAAGATCATGTGATGCGTCGCGTCCACGGTCTCCTTGCGGTAGCAGCGGCCCACGGAGAGCACGCGAACCGGTGGCGGCTGCGTCTCCATGATGCGAATCTGCACGGTAGACGTGTGGGTGCGCAGCAGACTACCATCGTCGAGGTAGAAGGTGTCGTGGTCGTCGCGAGCGGGGTGATCAGCGGGGGTGTTGAGGGCGTCGAAGTTGTGGTACTCGTCCTCGACCTCGGGGCCGTCGGCGACGGCGAAACCCATGTGGCGGAGAGCGTCGACAAGCTCGTCGGCGGTGGCCGACAGAGGATGCGGCTGGCCCTGGCGAGGAGGGCGTCCCGGGAGAGTGACGTCGAGAGTGTCACCAGCCTCCTGCTCCAACTTGAGAACTTGCTGGCGCTCACCGAGGGCGGCTTCGATGTCTTTCTGCGCCCTGCTGGCCGACTGGCCGACGCTGCGGCGTTCGTCGGCGGGCAGGCTGCCGATGCTGCCCAGGACCTGGCGCAACTGACTGCGGCGACCCGTGTAACGGACGCGCAGTTCCTCGAGCGCCTTCAAGTCACCGGCAGCGCGGATAGCTGCAACCGCTTCCCGCTGCAGTTGATCAATGTCGGGCACCATGGTCAAATCCCTGACAAAGCAGCTCGTTGACACAGCCCATCTGGGCTGCGGCCAAGGGCACGAAGGCCCGGCTGGTGGGGAATGGACCCGGCGCCGCGGCGGCGTTGCGGGGGATACGGAAAGGGGGATCGGCGGAACCCTCCCAGGCCCCGCCCGCTGCCGGCTGGCGCCGGAAAGACTACAGCTGAGCCTTGGCCTGCTCCACGACGGCTGTAAATGCGCCGGGATCGCGCACGGCCAGATCCGCCAGCATCTTGCGGTTGACGGCGATGTCGGCCTTGGCCAGACCGTGGATCAGCTGGCTGTAGGACACACCATTCAGCCGCGCGGCGGCGTTGATACGGGAGATCCAGAGACGCCGGAAGTCGCGTTTGCGGCGGCGACGATCGCGGTAGGCGTAGGCCTGAGCCCGGTTGACGGCCTCGCGAGCGGTACGGAAGAGACGGCTACGGGCGCCGAAGTAACCGCGGGCCTGCTTGAGGACCTTCTTGCGGCGACGGCGGGAGGCGACACTGACGGTAGAGCGAGGCATGGACGATCTCCTACTTCAGGCCCAGCGAACGATGGACGTTCTGGGTGTTGGCGCTGGACACGGCACTGTTTCTGCGCATCTTGCGCTTGCGCTTCGTAGAGCGCTTGCCAAGCAGGTGGGTGGCGTACGCGCTGCGTCGCTTCAGGGACTTACCGCCCCGCTTCTTGATACGCTTCGCCGTGGCCTTGTGGGTCTTGAGCTTAGGCATGGTAGAGTTTGGGATCCGGATTCGATTGATAAGGAACCAGACAAAATACGGGACGCCCCGAATTCTGTCAACGAATCCGGGGCGTCCGACCTGTCCGTCCATGTGGGCTGTGGTGGTGTAAGCTAACTACTTGAGCAACATGACCTTGCGTACCTGGCGACGGTTTCCGGTCCGCATCTCCACGAGGTAGACTCCAGCACCCGCCTGGCGGCCCTCATCATCCCGACCGTGCCACACGACCCGGTGATGGCCGCTCTCGACGGAGCCGGATCTCAGCGTGCGCACCGACCGTCCCAGCAGGTCGAAGATCCGCACCATCACCTGCGGGTCAGCACCGGAGGGAATGAAGAAGGGGATGACGGTCTCCGGATTGAAAGGATTCGGGTGTGCCGGGTAGAGGACGGCGACCCGCGGCAGAGCCGCCACCGGCAATGCAGGCGGCAGATCCAGCGCTCTCGTCACGCCCGCCGCATCACGCCCGACGGCGGCCTCGAGACTAAGCTCGGTGGCCTCAGGCGTCAGGCGGCGGAAGTGGAGCACGGCGATGTCCTGATCGAAGACACCACCTCGGATGGCCGCGACGGCCACTTCCAGACGGCCCGGCTGCACCGGCTGTGACCAGACAAGAGTCCGCCCGGACTCGGGGTCCGTGCCCGTCACCTCGTCGAAGGTCAGATTCCGTGGGTCCCAGGTGAGCCACAAACCGGCGCCGCGCAGCACTTCCTGGGCGCGCCAGTAAACGCCGACATCGAGACGCTGGGTGCTCTGCGGCCGACTGTCGGCGTGCAGAGCGAGGCCGGCCATGCTGGCCGTTACCGCCTGCAGAGGACGTGCTGCTGCGGCGTTGAAGAAGTCGGCGAAGAGGAAGAAGTCGTCGAAGTTGACGGTGCCGTCGTTGTTGTAGTCGGATCGTGGTTCTGAGGAGCCGAAGTCGTCGGCGAAGAGGAAGAAGTCGTCGAAGTCGATGACACCGTCGTCGTTGCCATCACCTGGCAGCAGGATGGCGATCTGCAGCGTGACCCCCTCCGAAACCGTGAGGACATCCGCAGTCGACTGGCCGCTGCTGAGCAACTCCACCCGCGTCAGGCCGATGGCGGTGACCGAACCGATTTCGGCATTGTTGGCGATGGCAAAAGTCCAGCGGCCCAGCGTGCCACCGCCCGAGGCGGTGTCGGTCCCTGTCAACTCGACGCGCACCGTGCCGGATGCGGGTTCGGTGACGACGGGGGTCAGTTCGGCGCCGAGGAGGTTGGTCTGGCTCGCGTCTGCAGCAAAGGACTGAAAGACGACGACCGCCGGATCGAAGATCAGTTCGACGGCGTAGGACACAACCTCCAGCGCCTGGCTGACCTCGAGGTCGATGGCCGCCGTGTCGCCGACGCGGCCGACCCCGTCGCGCACACCCTGGTCGCCGACGTCGGGGTCAGCGTCGAGGGCGGCCGTCGTCGGCACGACACCTACGCCGGCCAGAGGGATGGAGACGGTGGGCTGGTCCGGGTCGTTGGTGTCGAACTGGACGTTGGTGGACCGCGCGCCGCGCGTTGTGGCGGCGAAGGACAGTGTCAGTGTCGTCGAGTCGCGCAGAGCGATGGCATCGCTGCCGA
>JAYZCA010000158.1:0-16810 GCA_036339235.1 Candidatus Latescibacterota bacterium
ATGGCCTACGACATGTTTCCCTACGACACGTTCCTGCGGAAGCAGGAACTGGCACGACGGGCCTGCGACAACCGCTGGATCGTCGCCTGGGACCATGACCCGGACGCCCGCTGGAGCCGCCTCGTCGACGACGACCGTGGCGTTGCTGCGATCCCTCTCGCTTCCGACACGTGAAGGCGACCAGCCGCCAGGAGTAGTCTGAGCCGCAGCCTTGGACTATACTCGTAACCCTCATGTCACTCGACGTCATCAGACTCTCTGAAAAGCACCGTCGGCTGGTGGACCGTCTCGCCGAACTCATCCCCGACCTCGACCCGGAACAGCCGGAAAGCCTGCAGCGGATCTTCGGTCTCGGCCTGATCGCGCTCACGATGCAGGTGACGACCAAGGCCCGCGAGGAGGAACAGGACGAACTCGTGGAGGAGTTGGGCGCCCTAGCGCGCGAGATGGTGCAGGAGGAGGGATAGGTGGAAGACGACAGCCCTCTCGACCGGTTGCCCGCCTTATCGGCGGATCTGTTCTCCCTCGAGGGACAGACGGCGCTGGTCACCGGCGGCAGCAAGGGCCTAGGCGAGGCCATGGCCCATGCGCTGGCCGGCGCCGGCGCCGAGGTCGTGATCACGAGCCGCCACCACGACGAGGCGAAGGCCGTGGCCGATGATATCTCGGCGCGCACCTCCGGCCGCGTACTTGCCTTCGAGGCCGACGCGTCCAGCCGCCAACAGGCTGAGGCCTCCGTGGATTTCGCCGTCGAACAGCTCGGTCAACTCGACATCCTCGTCAACAACGCCGGCGTCAACCTGCGCGCCCCCATCGTCGACATGGACGACGAGACCTGGGAAACCGTCATTGGGATCAACCTGAGTGGCCCCTTCTACTACTGCCGAGCTGCCGGGCGACACATGTTACCCCGGGGTTATGGGCGCGTCATCAACCTCGGTTCGACGCTGTCGTCGGTCTCGATCCCGGACCGAACGCCCTACGCCTCGAGCAAGGGCGGCATCCTGCAGTTGACCCGAACTCTCGCTCTCGAGTGGGCCGGTAGCGGCATCACGGCCAACTGCATCTGTCCCGGACCCTTCGCCACGCCGATCAACAAGATCCTGCTCGACGACCCGGAGGAGGCCCGCGCCATGCAGGCCAAGGTGCCTCTGGGGCGCTGGGGCGACCCGTCGGAGTTGGCCACCGCGGTACTCTACTTCGCTTCCCGGGCCTCCTCCTTCACCACTGGCGCCGCCCTCATCGTCGACGGAGGGTACACGTCCCAGTAGTTTGCTCCCTGCGCTGGTGGCTCTATATTCCGCCGTCCAGTGCGTCCTCACATACTGATATCGTGACTAACCTACCTGAGAATTATGGCCGAGTTTGAGGTCGTCATCCGCGACCTGAAGTCGCCCTACGGTCTCGCCTTCGACGCCGACGACGTCCTCTTTGTGTCGCAGTCGGGTGCTGGACTCGTGTCACGTGTCCAGGATGGTCGTGTCGAGCCCTTCGCACAGACTGGCTCGCGGCCATGCGGCATCGCCTTCGACGACTCCGGCGATCTCTTCGTCGCCGAAGGCGGGCGCCACCATCTCATCCTCATCTCCCCCGACGAGGCCGTCGAGGTCTACGCCAGCAGTTGTCGGGGGCGACGCTTCGCCAGCCCTGAGGAACTCTGTTTTGCGCCTACGGGGGATGTGCTCTTCAGCGACGCCGGCCACGGCGAGCAGGAGGGAGACGGCTCCGTCTACCGCGCCGATCTCGACGGTGAGGTGATCGAGATCATCTCGGGACTGTCCTCCCCGGCGGGCATGATCTTGTCGGAAGACGCCGGTGTGCTCTACGTTTCCGAGCGCGGCCATCACCGCATCGTCACCCTCGAAATCGACGCCGAAGGCAACCTCGAGAACCATCAGGTCTTCGTCGAGTTGAAGGACGGCGGCAGCGCCGAGTGCCTCCTGTTCGACGCCCACGGACAGCTCTACGCCAGCGTCCCGGGACAGGGTATCCTCGTCATCGACCCCGAGGGCGACACGGTGGACACCCTCGAACTGCCCAGCGCAGCCCTGGTAGGCATGGCCTTCGGCGGACTTGAGTTCGACCAGCTCTTCGTCTGTGAAGGTGATGGTGTCTATCGAGCCTCCGTCGAGGTACCCGGCCAGCGACCCTTCGCGGGCCCTCGCTCCGTCTGACAAGACACCTACCGTTCGCCGCGTTTTCGAACTGTCTCGAACACCCTGGAAAAGATCCAGCGGAACAGCCGCAGTGTGTGCCGCCGCACCCGGATTGCGGCGGCGCTCAGTCGGTCGCCGATGGCCAGGGGCCGGTTGCGCTCCATCGCAAGCAGCACGTCGGCCGCCGCCTCGCTGGCGGACTTCGATGGCACTTGCCTGAATCTGACCTGCGGCGTTCCCGACGTCTCGGCGAACTCGGAGCGCACCAGACCCGGAACTGCGACGGTGACATCGATCCCTCTTCCGCACAGCTCGTGTGACAGGCTTTCGGCGAAGGCGTTGACGGCGGACTTCGTCGCGGCGTAAACGGCATGGTCCGGCGCCGGTAACTCTCCGAGTACACTCGACACGAACACGAGCTGCCCGTGTCCGCGTTCGAGCATGGCCGGCAGCAGGGCGTGGGTTGTGTGGATGAGACCGCGAAGGTTGGTGTCGATGACGGCGTCGTGATCATTTACCGACACGCCCTCGAAAGGACCGTAAGCGCCCCGTCCAGCGTTGTTGACGAGGACGTCGACACGCCCCGTGGCGCGCAGGATGGACGCGGCCCATTCCCGCACCTGCTGCGCGTCGGCCACGTCGCATGGCGCCACCAGCACCGTCGCGTTGGCGGTGGCGACTTCATCACAAACCGCGTCGAGACGGTCTCGCCGCCGCCCGCTGAGAACCAGGCGCGCGCCCCGCTCCCCCAGCAAGAGGGCCAAATCACGGCCGATGCCACTGCCGGCACCGGTGATGACGACGACGGCATCGCGGTAGTTGCGGTGGGGCATTGAGGGGGCAGTTCGGCGGCAGGTGGCCCGGGTCTACACCAGTTCCCAGGAGCCGTCGCGGCTGCGCTCTACGTAACGCGGAGCACCGCGGTGCACAACGGGTACCATCTCCTCCGACTCCGGCTCCTTCCTGCAGATGTAGAACTTCTCGTCGTCTTTGGGGTCAGGCATGATCCTGTAGCGCATCTGCCGCTCACGTCCGGCGATCTTTACCGCGACGCGCACGATCTGCACACCCTTCTTTCGTTCGTCATCGCTGACCTTGTCCTCGTCATCGTCGCCCCCTTTGGCTGCGCTGCGTCTTCCTTGGGTTGCGCAGCCTTCCGGGCAGCACACTCGGCGAGCACCTTCTCCTCGACACGCTGCACGATCTCCTCACCCCGCCGCTGCAGTTCCGCAGTCTCCTCCCTGCTCATGTCAGGATAGAGGCTTTTCAGGCGGCTGCGCAGAAACTCCTGGGCTCGCTGCCGCGCCTACTCGACGTCCTCCGTGGCATTGTAGAACTCCTCGATGACGAGGTTGATTTTCAGCATCCGCAGTTCCTTGCGGATGGGCATGGGTTTTATGAGACGGTTGATCAGCGCCGTCAGGCTCAACATGGCGGTTGCCGGGGGGCCCGCTTCTTCCGATCGCCCCATGGAAGATCGCCGTCAGATCCTCCGCTGGCATCTCACGGATCTGCGTGATGAAGTCCTCGTCGACGGCCACCCACTCGAGGCGACCTTGGTCACGCTTGACGATGTGACTGTAGGGAGGCAGTCGTGCCGCGATCATGCGCACCTCGGCCTCCTTGCCAAATAAACGAGCAACTGCGCGCGAAGTTCAGGGGCCAGCGCCGTGGTCTTGATGCCCTCAGCCGCACCGTCAATCATGAACTATTCCCAGTTAGAGAACTCCACTCCGTGGTTTCTATTGCCATTATGGGAACTGCACTCAACTTACTGAGTATCATGCTTTTACATGTCCCAGTGTTGACCAGGTGCAATTGAATGTTGTCATTATGAGAATATCGCCGGGCGAATGAATCCCCGGGGAGGTCTCACACGGGACCTGCATGTTCCTCCACAACAAGAGGTTATGTCGTCTCACCACGATACACAAGACGCCTGGTACGAACCTTGCCATGTGGATATACGTACGAACTGGAGTCTGTTGCTGATACTCCCCCGGAAAAACGGACACCCTCAAGCGGCGATTGTGGATATGTGCTGCTCGAATTGATCGGGTGATACGTAGTGCAGGGTGGAGTGACTCCTTTCGCGGTTGTAGAAGATCTCGATGTACTCGAAGAGGCTGCGGTACGCGGCCTGGTAGTTGAGCCAGCGAAGCCATGCGGATGGCCTCCAGCTTCAACTCTCGATCGACCTTCCGCACCATTGAAAATACCTCCTGCGCCAAAATCTAGTTGGGCGCTTGGAAGTATCCACTTTCTTGGCAAGCATCAGGAGTCCAACCGCGTACATGCACCTTTCACACGTTACCCTCTACCCTAAGGAGTTCAGTGATGGCCAAGTCCAAGATTCAGCCTCTCGCCGACCGCGTGCTCGTCAAGCGCCTCGACGATGACGGTGAGCAGAAGGTCGGTGGTATTATCATCCCCGACACCGCCAAGGAAAAGCCTCAGGAGGCTAAGGTCGTCGCCGTCGGTCCGGGCCGCATCGACGAGGGCAAGCGCGTCGCTCTCGAGGTAAAGAAGGGCGACAAGGTCCTGATCGGGAAGTATTCGGGCACCGAGGTCAAGCTCGACGGAGTAGAGCATCTGATCCTGCGCGAGGAAGAAATCCTCGCCGTCATATCGTAATCACGGGAGAGATCGACTACCATGCCTGCCAAACAGATCGCATTCCGTGAAGAGGCCCGGGAGAAGATTCTCTCCGGCGTCCGGCAACTCAGCAGAGCCGTCAAGGTGACGCTGGGTCCCCGTGGCCGCAATGTCGTTCTGGCCAAGAGCTGGGGCTCGCCCACAGTGACAAAGGACGGTGTCACAGTCGCCAAGGAGATCGAGCTTCCCGACGCCTACGAGAACATGGGCGCCCAGATGGTCAAAGAGGTCGCTTCCAAGACCAGCGATGTCGCCGGTGACGGCACGACGTCGGCCACCATTCTGGCCGAGGCCATCTACGCCCAGGGCCTCAAGGCAGTCACCTCCGGGTTCAACCCGATGGAGGTGAAGCGCGGTATTGAAACTGCCGTCGGCGTCGTCGTCAGCAGCCTGCAGTCGCTGAGCAAGAAGGTCCGGGATCACAGCGAAGTCGCCCAGGTCGGTACCATCTCGGCCAACGGGGACGCCTTCTTCGGCGAGACCATCGCCGATGCCATGGACAAGGTTGGCAAGGACGGCACGATCACCGTCGAAGAGGCCAAGTCCACTGAGACCACCCTCGAAGTCGTCGAGGGCATGCAGTTCGACCGCGGCTACCTGAGCCCGTATTTCGTCACGGATCAGGAGTCGATGGAGGCGATTCTCGAGGACGCTTACCTGCTGATCCACGAGAAGAAGCTGTCGAGCTTGAAGGACCTGCTCCCGGTTCTGGAGAAGGTTTCGAAGGCCGGCAAGCCACTGCTCATCATCGCCGAAGACGTCGAAGGTGAAGCTCTGGCGACACTGGTTGTCAACAAGATCCGCGGTACGCTGCAGATCGTCGCCGTCAAGGCGCCTGGCTACGGCGATCGCCGCAAGGCCATGCTCCAGGACCTGGCGATTCTGACGGGTGCTACCGTGATCACCGAGGATCTGGGGATTTCCCTGGAGAGCGTTCAGCTTTCCGACCTGGGTCAGGCCAAACGCGTCCACGTCGAGAAGGAGAACACGACCGTCATCGAGGGTGCCGGCAAGGCTGCCGACATCAAGGGTCGTGTCGAACAGCTGCGTCACCAGATCGATGACACCACCTCCGATTACGATCGTGAGAAGCTGCAGGAGAGACTGGCGAAGCTCGCCGGCGGTGTCGCCGTCATCCGCGTCGGGGCTGCTACCGAGACGGAGATGAAAGAGAAGAAGGCTCGCATCGAAGATGCCCTGCACGCCACTCGCGCCGCTGTCGAAGAGGGCATCGTGCCGGGTGGTGGTGTGGCGCTGATCCGCGCCATCTCCAAGCTCGAGCGCCTCGAGGGCGACAACGACGGCGAGACCGTCGGTATCAAGATCGTGCGTCGCGCTCTGGAGGAGCCCATGCGTCAGATCGCCCAGAATGGCGGTCACGAAGGCGCCGTCGTCGTCCAGGAGGTGAGCTCCAAGAAGGGCAGCTACGGCTACAACGCCGCCACCGAAGAGTACGGCGACATGATCCAGATGGGCGTCGTCGATCCCGCCAAGGTGGTGCGCTCCGCTCTCGAGAACGCCGCCTCCATCGCCGGCCTGTTGCTGACGACGGAAGCGCTGATCACCGAGGAAGACGAGGACGACGAGCCCGCCGCTGCGCCTGGCGGACACGGCCACCATCACTAAGCCGATTCGGGTCGCCTGAGTTCAGGCGTCACCGGCAGAACACGACAGGGCGGGCACCGTTGCGGTGTCCGCCCTGCTTCGTTCTCCAGCAAGCAGTCGCGACGCGTCAGGGTCGCGACTGCTGCTCGACGAGCTCCGTGACATGCACGCCGTACGTGTCCCCCACGACCACCAGCTTGCCACGCGCCACCACCTTGCCGTTTACACACAGATCGACGGGATCGTCTTTACCGCGGTCCACGGTGATGAGGGTTTCCGGGTCCAGAGCCACAGCCTGGTCAAAGGTGATCTGCGTGCCACCGAGAATGGCGGTGAGTCGAACCTTGATGCCGCTCAGCCCTGACAACGATGCGGACGTCGCCGAAGCTGTTGTAGTTGCAGGCAGGTTCTGCTTGCGGCTGCGTCTGGACGGTTCGTCTGCCATCAGTACACACACTCGATCCTTGGATGAGAACGGCGGCTAACGTACTCTTGCACGAAAAGAACTGTCAACTAATCGTGAGAGCGAGGACGCTTCACAGATGAGCGCCGCCCCAGACCCAACTGCCAACCCGGTATACGCCAGGCTCGGCGTTCCCACTTTCATCAACGCCCGCGGAACGATCACGACCCTAGGCGGTTCTGTGATGCCTCCCGAAGTGGTAGAAGCGATGGCCGCCGCTTCCCGTTCTTTCGTACCCCTGGGTGAGTTGCATGAGAAGGTAGGGGCTCGCATCGCCGCACTCACGGGTGTTCCGGCGGCTTTCGTGTGTGCCGGCGCGGCGAGCGGCATGCTGCTTTCCGGAGCTGCATGTCTCACCGGCACCGACGAGGAAGCCATCGCTTCCCTGCCCGACACCGGGGACCGCCCGAACCAGTTCATTATCAGTCAGGTCGACGGTCACTACTACGTTCATCAGGGCTTCCGCGTCTGCGGCGGCGAACTGGTCAAGGTGGGCTCGAAGCAGGCGGTGACAACGGAGGACTACGAGAACGCGATCTGTGAGCGCACCGCCGCGATCGTCTTCTTCCTCGGTAGCCAGACCGTGGACCAGCTGGCCGAGGTCGTCGCCATGGCGCACGACCGCGAAATACCCGTCATCGTCGACGCCGCCGCCCAGCTGCCACCGAAATCGAACCTCACCGACCTGGCCACCGCCATCGGCGCCGACCTTGTCGTCTTCAGCGGCGGCAAGGGCCTGTTCGGCCCTCAGTCCAGCGGCCTCATCCTCGGTGGGGAGAAGCTCGTGCGGGCAGCTTCGATGAACAGCAACCCGCACTCAGGAGTGGGACGCGCCCAGAAAGTGGGCAAGGAAGAAATCGTCGGCATCCTGCGCGCCGTCGAACTGTTCATGGAGGCGGACGAGGCGCAGACCGTCGCCGAGTGGGAGCGTCGCTGCCGAGTCGTGGGCGCCGTCGCCGATGACGTGACCGGCATCAGTGCCGACTACACAGCCCCCTACGAGAACCGCTTCCCCCCGGCGAGCCCACTCGTACACTTGCGCTTTGACGACAGCGCATCCCTCTCGGCTCGCGAAGTCGCCTCAGCCCTGGAGGAAGGCCGCCCGGCGATCATCGCGTCAGCGTCGGACACATCTCTGACCGTGGGCCCACAGACTCTGCAGGATGGAGAGGCGGAGATCATCGCCGAGCGACTGCGAGCCATTTTGAAAGCCTGACTCACCGCCCGAAGCGATGCCAAGCCGGCGCCTCATTTTCCGGTTTTGCCCTACAGGCGTACCCGCCGGCCCTTTTTGACGGACTCGATCTCGCGCAGGCACATGCGTAGACTGTCGCGGGCGCTCTGTCCCGACAGCACCTTCGAATCCTTCCCCGCTTTGACGGCATGCACCGCTTCCTGTAGTTCGCCGACGAAACCGTCCTTTCCGGGCAGCTTCGGTTGGCGCGACTTGCCGTCCTTCGTCAGCAGCACCGGTGGCTGCCCGGAGGAGCTGTTGAATTTGAGCGCGGCGTCCTCGAAGAACACGTCGTACCCGTGCTCGAAGGGGCACCCCTTCTGCGACAGCCAACCGCCGGACGCGCTGACCTGCTGCCGCCCCTTGAAGTGATAATGCGTGTCGATGTGTTCGACCACACCCCCTTTGCGGATGACACCTGAAGACGTCACTGCCTCGGGCAGACCGAACACATACTGCACGAAATCGGTATCGTGGATGTGCAGGTCGATGGCGGGGCCACCGGTACGGGCCAGGTCTTTCGGGTCCCACCAGGTGGGCATGGAGATAAAACGCCGGAAGTCGGCGGCCAGGACGCGACCGTACTCACCGCCATCCACCAGGTTCTTTACCAGCCGGAACTCCGGGAAATACCGCAGCACGTGCGCCACCATCAGGCGCAGACGGCGTTTTTTCGCCGCCGCCACCATGCGGCCCGATTCGCGCAGATCGAGAGCGATGGGCTTTTCGAGAAAGACGTGCTTACCTGCCTGCAGAGCTGCCATGGTCCAGTCGTAGTGCATCGTCGTCGGCAGGCAGATGTCGACGAGGTCGACCTTGTCGTCGGCCAGCAGATCCTCGATCCGTTCGTAGGCGGCCACCCCCTGCAGATCCTGTACTCCGCCACCGCCGCCAAAGTTGCCCTGTACGGAACGCCAGTCGCCCCGCAGTTTCTTGCGGTCCCGCGTACAGATGGCGGTGACCTTCGCGCCCTTCACCTTGTCGATGGCCTTGAAGTGCGTGACGCCCATGAACCCGATGCCGACGATGCCGATGCGAACCATGCTGTGACCGATCTACTGTAGAGTTTGAATGGCGGCGCTACGATAACTGGGGAAGTGCTGACATGCAAGATTTTTTCAACGTCCGGGCAGGACCGCGATTCGTGTCCGGCGATGACGTCCCTGGTGGGATGCCAGCAACAGGTAGATCCCAGCTGCAACGGGTTCTCCGGAATTGTTGCGTCCATTCCACTGCAGCCCCCCGTCGCCGTCCGTCTCCTCCCCAGTCCACACCAGATCGCCGCTCAAGTTATAAATGCGGACGCGGCTGCCCTCCGGCAATCCGGCGACGGACATTTCCTGGGTGAGCGGGTTGACGGGGTTGGGGAAGACGATGATCTCGTCCAGCAGAGTGGCCTGCAGCGAGACGAAGACGCGAGCCTCGACGCCGCGGCCCAGATCATCGATGAGGCCATTTAATGTCACCTCATAATGTCGCCCCAGCGGACGCAAGGGCGTGTCCGGCGACAGCACGATCTCGACGGACGTGTCGCGTTCGCCAGCGCGCACATTGTCCACGTGGAGGTTTCCCCCGTCGACGACGACCACCGCCGCATCGACAGCCACGGGGCGGTCGAATTCAGCTGCGATGGCCAGGGGACTCGTCGCCGACGCCTTCAGCAGGCGTGTGGCGGCGACCAGGGGCACCAGCACGATATCGATGGCCGTCGTCGTCAGAGGAGCTCCCTGTTCGGATCGCAGCCCCGACATCACCAGGCGGACGACGCCGTCGTCGGGCAGGTCGGTAGCAAATGCGATGACGACACGGCGTCGCGAGCGGTCGACGATCACAGCCTCGGCGGCGGCGACATCGGGAAACAGGCGGTAACGAAAGGGCTCGGCCACCTGCGGGCCCATGGGCTGGTCGAACTCGACCGTCAACTGCCGCGACGATTGACGCCCGGCGACAACGACTCCAGGCAGCGGGCCGGGTGTTACCGTCAGGCCCCGTGTGCGATGACCGCTGGCACCGGTGGAATCGATGGCGACGACGCCGAACAGATATTCACGCCCCGCCGTCAGTCCTGAGTCGGTGTAGACAAACACCGACGCATCGGTGGCGGCGATCTGAACGTGTTCCATGTCGTCCCGGCGAATGCGGTATGCTAGGGCACCGGGAACCGCTTCCCAGCCGAGTTGGACGCGATCCGGCCCGGCCGGTACCGCAGTCCACCCCGCGGGTGCAAGAAGCTCGACACCGGGAACTCGCCAGCGCATTGTCTGCAGTCCACCGTCGGCACGGTTGAAGACGATCTCCTGCCGCCCGTCGCTGTCGAGGTCACCGACAGCCGGGCGCTGCGTGCGCCGTACCTGTGTATACCACACCGGTTCATAGCCGCCGGCTCCATCGAACTGGAAGACATAGAGATGGGGTACCAGTACGACGACCCACTCCACTTGGCCGTCGCCATCCAAATCGGTGATGGTGATGCCATTGCCGGACGAAGACCCCGCCACGACCTGAGCCTGCCATTCGACACCGTATTCGTTGTCCGCTGTCGCCCCGAAGACGGTAAGCGTCCAGCGTCGGCTCTCGACGTCGAAGGGATCACGCCGCAGCCGCCCCGAGATGAACTCCTCGTCGCCGTCACCGTCGAGATCGGCGGCGGCACTCAGCAGCCGACCGTCGATGTCGCCGGCGTCGACACGGTCCGTCCAGATGACGCGGTAGGCGTTGTCACCGACACTCTCAAAGGCGATGAGGTCACCGTCGCTGTCGCCGCTGATCCATTCGCCAGCCCCGTCGCCGTCCAGGTCGCCGACGCTCTGCCGGTCGCCCATCTCATTTTCGCCCGGTGTCTCGTTCACCAGCACCGCCGTCTCCACATAACTGTCGTCGCCATCGGTTTCGAAGACGCGGAACAGGGAACCCGTCGCCGAGCGCAGGATCATCTCCGGACGGGCATCGCCATCCAGGTCGGCCACCTCTCCTCCCCAGACATCCCGCACTTCCCAGGAGACCCGGTCGGGATAGGCTCCGGTGGTGGACGGTTCGAGAACACGGACACGCCGCGCGTCGACGGCGAGCAGGTCCGTCGTGCCATCCAGGTCGAAGTCACCGGTCTCCCAGGGGATGAAGAGGCGTGACGTGGTGAAAACGGCGAAGGCCTCGTCTTCCTCGAAGAAACTCGTCGCACCGTAGGCGCCGCCGCCGTAGATCATGGCCACCACCTCGCCGCGACCGTCGCCATCGAAGTCGGCAAAACGAGGCAGCAGGTAACCGTCGTCCCGAAGTTGGGGGAGCGAGGCCAGATCCCATCGCTGCACGCCGGCGGGGCGCACGCGCAGACTCTCCTGAGCCGTCGCGGACCCGCTGTCGGTGAAAACGCTTACACGGTAGTCGCCAGGCGGTAGATCCTGCGGCAGTGTCACCACGTGCTCGCTGCGTCCCTCAGGCTCCGCCAGGCGTAGGACGAGCTCCCCGTCGGCGGTGATCTCGACGGCGCCCGGCGCCTGGCGATCCGTCGTCCATTCCACCGTGTCGTACCAGCGAGGGCCCTGCAGCACACGTGTCAGCCGCAGGTCGGACAGAGCGGCGCCACCGCGAACCAACTCGACCACAAGCCGATCTTCGTACACCCCACCGCCAGCGTCCTGGATCAGGACGCGGATCGTGTAGGGTCCGGAGTCCAGCGTCGCCGTCTGCCAGGCCGCGACGACTGCCCCCGGTCCCGGCTTCAGCGATCCATCGGCGAGAGCCTCCCACGACTGCGTCGAGGCGCCGCGGCCCCAGTCGATACGGTAGTCGACGGCGTCCGGTGCCTCGAAATGGACCTCGACCTCGACGGTCGACCCTGAGACCTGCCGATCCGCGGGCCGTACGAAGGTGGCCGCCAATGGCGCTGGCGCCGAAGGTGCCGGCAGGCGCAGTAGACCGTGACCGGAGGTTTCGTCCCAGCCCACCACTCCCACATCACTGGCGGCGCTCACGAGGGCACCCAGTACCTGCAGGCGGGAATATTCGGGATGTCGAGCCCGCACCAGAGCAGCGGCGGCGGCGACATGGGGCGCCGCCATCGACGTGCCCGACAGATCGCCGTACCCCCCACCGGGCTGGGTGCTGTGCACGGCCAGTCCCGGAGCGATCAGATCGATGCTGGGGCCATGATTTGAAAATGATGTGGGCCGGGCGTCCCGCCCCGCAGCGCCGACACCGATCGTCTCGTCGAGCCGCGCCGGGTAGTAAACATCCGACGAACCTTCATTTCCTGCGGCGGCGACGACGACGACATCGAGATCGGTTGCATAACGCACCGCATCGG
Organism: Candidatus Latescibacterota bacterium; assembly: GCA_036339235.1. GTDB lineage: Bacteria > Latescibacterota > UBA2968 > UBA8231 > UBA8231 > UBA8231. The sequence continues at coordinate 12,417 of JAYZCA010000158.1, forward strand.
CCAGCAACGGCGAGTAGCGCGGATCACCCAGGCTCAGGTTGATGATATGAGCGCCGTTGTCGGCGGCGTAGACGATGGCGGCGGCGACGTCATCGTCCTGCAGATAGCCGGCGCTGCCGATGTTGAACCCGGCACGCAGGACCATCAGGGACACATCGGGAGCGACGCCGGCGATGCCGACACCGTTGTCGCTGGTGGCGGCGACGATGCCTGCAACATGGGTGCCATGTCCGGATTCGTCGTCTGGGTCGGCGTCGGGTTCGACGAAGTCACCGTCTCCCGGGAGACCGGGTGCGTCGGTGAAGTCCCACCCGGCGACATCGTCGATGTAGCCGTTGCCGTCGTCGTCGACGTCCACGAGACCGGAAACCTCAGCCGGGTTGCGCCAGATCTGCTGAACCAGATCGGGATGCTCGTCGTCGACGCCTGAATCGATGACGGCCACCAGGACGCCGGCGGCGGAGCCGGGATCGCGGGACCTCCAGCCCACCGCGTCGAGGTTCCACTGTTCGTCGAGAAACGGGTCGTTGGTCGTGTAGCGGGTGAGGCGGCGCAAATAGTTTAGCTGTAACGCCTCGACGCCGGGGGCATGACGATAGCGCTGCAGGAGCGCATCGACGGACAGGCGGCCATCGAAACGGAGCCGCGTCCAGAGTTCCATCCTGCCGCTGCCGAGACGGCGCGACGCCCGCGCCGAGCGCGGCACCAGAGACTGGACGGTGAGCAGCCCGCTCACTGCGTGCAGCGAGTCGAGCCGCGCCGCCGGGCGCGCAGTGCCCTGCGCCCAGCGAATCAACAACTCGGGGACAGGGGCCGGGTCGCCCCCGGCAGCGGGGCAGGAAAGCAGCACGACGAGGAGCGTCGCCAGCCGCGCGCCAAGCCTCATTGCCGTCAGTGGATCAGGGTGAGGAATTCGCTGCGTGTCTGGCTGTTGTCGCGAAAGGCGCCGAGCATGCAGGACGTCGTCATCTTCGAGTTCTGCTTCTGCACGCCACGCATCATCATACACAGGTGCTGGGCCTCGACGACGACGCCCACACCGGCAGGCTCGACCAGTTCCATGATCGCTTCGGCGATCTGTGTCGTCAGGTTTTCCTGGATCTGGAAGCGGCGGGCGAACATATCGACGATACGCGCCACCTTCGACAGGCCGATGACGCGCCCCTTCGGCAGGTAACCCACGTGGCACTTGCCGATGAAGGGCAGCAGATGGTGTTCACACATCGAGTACAGTTCGATGTCGCGGACGATGACCATCTCGTCCATACCGCTTTCGTAGACGGCGCCTTTGACGACCGTGTTCGCGTCCTGCGCGTAACCACTGGTGAAAAACTCCAACGCCCGTGCGGCACGCCCGGGCGTGTCGCGGAGCCCTTCTCGTTCGGGGTCCTCGCCGACAGCTTCGATCAACTGTCGGAACAAATCCTCCATGATGTCCTTTCAAACAACGTCGATTGGAGCGTGATCCGTTGACCGTCCCTGACCGTCCCGTATCTTCCGAAGTCCGCTTCAACGACCGCCTGGCCAAGAAGATACACGGGCCGTCAGAGGAGAGCCAACGACAGCGCGTGTTCGTCTCCGAGATCTTCCAGAGCCTGCAGGGTGAGGGCAAGTACGCCGGCCACCCGAGTATCTTCGTACGCACATCCGGGTGCAACCTGCGCTGCACGTGGTGCGACACGACGCACACCTCGTGGCATGCGGAAGGCAGACATCTCGACGTCGCCGCCATTCTCGGGCAGACGGCGCTCTGGTCCGACGTTGAGCATGCCGTGCTCACCGGCGGCGAGCCCCTCCTGCAGCGGGACCTCCCGGACCTGGTTGCCGGCCTGCGCTCCCGCGGACACCTGATCACGATCGAAACGGCGGCCACCATTTTCGACGCAGATCTGCAACCGGACTTGTTCAGCCTGTCACCCAAGCTCAACAACAGCCGGCCCGGCATCGAGCAAGCGGAAGCACGCGCCTTGCACGACCGCAACCAGGATCTCGACGTTCTGCCGAAGTTTCTCGAGACAGGATGCGACGTGCAGGTCAAATTCGTCGTCGAGGGGGCTGCGGATCTGCCCGAGATCCTCGACCTGGTGGAACGCTGGCAGCTGCCTCGCGACCAGGTCTACTTGATGCCCCAGTGTATCAGTGGTGACACGCTGGTCGAGCGGGGCCGCGTCATCGCCGATCTGTGCCGACAGGAGGGCTTCAACTTCTCCGGTCGCTTGCACATCGAACTGTGGGGCAACAAGCGAGGCACCTGAGGGATTTTCGCGGCAGTTGACCGCCGGGTTGACTTCCGTAAGATTTTGTTCTGTAGGGATATGACGCCTGTTGTGATGTCGCAAATGACCACGTCTCAGACGGGCGCTTGATGCCCGTTTGCCCTAATTTTGCCCCACTGCATGTTTTACCCCGGCATTTGCGCAGGTCCTGCCCGTCCCCTTCCGTCTGCCCCCATGAAGCAGTACCACGAGCCCATCCAGGTAGAAGTCGGCGACGACGGCCTCCCCTACTCCTTCCGCTGGCGAAATCGGGCCTGGCGCGTCCTTCATGTGGTAGACCGGTGGGTGCTGCAGGCTGGCTGGTGGCGCCCAGACGGGACGGAGAAGGGGACTACGTGCTGGTAGAGGCTGAAGGGATGGACGGCGGAGCGTGTTCGGTGGAACTGTATCTGGGCGGGGATGGCTGGATGCTGGGGAGGGTGATGGCATGATCTCGTTCCCGGTTGCCCCAGTGCGACCGGGCGTCTTTTCGTGCCCGCTCACCTCTCCCTGGCTTGAGCGTCTTTATCTGTAGCAACTTCCTCTTCCGAACACAGAGGCATCCCATGATCGGCCCCACGATGATGCGCCGGATACGGCGCTGGCATCTTTATCTCGGCGTGGCTGTGACTCCCATGCTGCTGATGTTCGCCGGCTCGGGGATATGGCAGGTGTGGAGAATGCACAGTCCTAAGAAGATGGCACCTGAGTCGTCGCCTTGGCTTCTGAGGTTGATCTCCACTGCTCACACAGGCGCGGACCTTTCCTCCGGGGTGTTTCACCCTTCAGAACCCTACCGCTGGCTGGCCTGCCTGGTAGCGGTCACGCTCTTGGTAAGCACAGTCCTCGGGCTGATGATGGCCTGGCGTGTATCAGGGGGCCGCACCGTGGCCCTGCTGCTGGGCGCCGGATTCGCCATCCCGGTCGTGATGCTTCTGTTCGGATGATCTCGAACCGCGACAGGCTCCGCCGCACCCGTGACGGCCGCTACGAAGTCGGTGTCTACATCGAGAGAGACAAGTACGCCCGCTTCGTGGCGAAGGTGCTGGTGGCCTATGATCGGGGCGGGTACTACCTCGACGAGCCCTGGAAACATATCTGTGATGGAAACTTCCACCTGTTGGAGGCCGGTCAGTATCCGCTGGTGGACGAGGCCTGTGCGATCCGCCCGGATGGCTACTACGGGAGCTTCCAAGGCGTACGGCGAGGCCCTGGGCAGCTACTATCACGATTACCACCAGCTGAGCTCGATCCACGTCCGCATCGGCTGGGCCAAGCCCGACAACGACCCGACGACGTCACCGTTTGCCCTGTCTCTGTGGCTCAGCCACCGGGATGCGGCGCAGTTCTTCGGCCTGGCACTGGAGGCCGAGCGGTCATATGGCATCTACTACGCCACGTCGGACAACAAATGGAAGATCTGGGATATCCGTCGCGCCCGGGCCGAACTCGGCTATGCACCCGAAGACGGGGCTGGCGACGGCTGAGCCACTGAACTCGGGTCGCCGTCGGTTCCGCGTGTTCTGCTTGCGATCTCCCACGCTCCGGTTGCTCTAGCCCACAACCTCCCCATTACGCCTGAGCCGATCTGCCCCCGCCAGACAAACGCTCTCGACCCCAAGCTCCGCATTCAGGCGCACGACACCGATCTCGCCGTCCAGCTTCCACTCCCCGAACGTCGCCGTCTCCGCCGTCTCCGCAGTCTCTGATGACTGCTGGTTCAGCAGGATCACGTCCCTGGCGCCACTCTCGTGCCTGACCTCGATACCCAGCGCGTCCGGACCCGAGCTCGTGTCTATTCGCTCCACGACACACACCCCGGGTCCTTCTCCCCCCCTCGCCATCGGCTCCACCACGTACGCAGCCCAGCGGGTCCCCTTCCCGGAAAAAGAATAGATCGCCGTCGGCACGGGTCGCCACGGATCGTTGCCCCATCCCTGACAGGGCTCTTCCTGCCCCTTCACGATCGACACATCCAGGCCCGCATCTGCCAGCGGCCGGATCGCCACGTTCGGGCCGTCGTTGTGAGTCCACACCGCCCTGGAGGCCCCATCCACCGAAGCCTCATCCGCGTCCAGATGGAACAGCGCGTCATAAGAGTGCACGTCGCCATCGGCGGCGACCATCGTATCAGCGCTG
>JAYZCA010000159.1:0-6085 GCA_036339235.1 Candidatus Latescibacterota bacterium
GGACACGCAGTCCATAGTCCTCCACCGCTTCGGTGATCACCCGTTCCTTCCACTGCAGCGAGACAGGTGCGATGTTGTCCGACACCTCCACCCAGCGGTAGCCGGCCTCCAAGCAGGCCGGCAGGTACCGATCGAGCTTGCCGTGGACTTCGGCGTATTCCAGGTACTGACCGCCGGGGAAAGGCTCGACATCGCGCGACCGGTACTGATCGATCTTCTGCGTCAGCAGATCCTGGGGACACAGCCGCGACAGACCGACAGCGATCTTGGCGAAATCGAAGTACTCCGACCCCATGTCGGTCAGATCGCGCTGCTGCTGCATGGGGATCCCCCAGTCGATGACCATCGTACGACCGGATGTCCGCGGCTTTTCCGTGCGCCCATGGGCCAGAGCGCCATCGAGGCCGGCGAAGGGATGCTCGTCGGGGTTCATCGATGACATGCGGACTAATTCAGCTCCCGGCGTACGATGGCGCCGGCGGACACGGACTCGCGGGCTTCCTCGCCGGCACCGTTGCGCCACGTCAACTCCACCTGATCCACACCACCGTTGAACAACCACAGCTCGCCGGATTGTGTATCGACTTTGGGACGTACCAGGGGCAGGATGTCTTCGGGCACTCGTGCGGTGCCAGCGGCGTCGCGCAGGCGCACCGCGGGAACCACCTCTCCTCTCGCCTCGCGGCAGCCGAGCAGCAAGGCACCGTAACACCCGGTGACGGCACCCGTCCCCCAGTTGCGCCCATGCCCGGCGGCGACGGAGCAGATGGCGCCTCCCATGTCGGCGTGCTCGCGGCCGCCTCGCAGGATCCGCAGCGCCATGCCGAACTTGCGCGCCCCTCCGCGCAGGGCGCGCCGCGCGTGTCGAACGTCGCCGCTGATCTGGAACGCCAAGGTCGAAGCCGCCGTCGACGGCTCGCGTAGCGGCCGCGCCGAGCCGTCCTCGCCGAATTCGCCCCAGTAGAGCATGTCCCTCCGCTTGCCGATGCCGGGTTCGCGGCGCTTGCGTTGCTCTGGCTGCAACATCACCCAAGGGACGTCATTCTCCGCTAGGGCACCATCGATGACACGCAGTGCTGCTGCGTCGAAGGTGGTATCACCGAAGACAACCCGGTAGTGGGACACCGCCGCCGCGGCGGGGTCACCGAAGGGATCGGCAAGCTGGTCGATCAGCGGCTCGACGATACGCCGGGCTGCGTCTCGGAAAATCATATCCCCCGACGCTTCGAAGAGATCGCCGTAGGCCATGACCGCCCCGGAGGCGAGGTGGTTCTCGACACCGCCGAGGGGATCGTTGGGGATCTTGTGGCTCAACGCGCACATGCTGCCAAGGCGGGGCCACTCCCCTGTATCCTTCCAGTGCAGCTCGTTGCCCCTCAGATCCCAGGCCAGCGGCAGTGGCTCCGACGCCGCCACCAGGCGCTCGGCGCGTTTGCGACCATATCGCAGGGCCCACTCCAGATACTTGCTGTCCTCGAGGACTCGGTGTGCCGCCAGGGCGATGTGGACGAAGCGCAGATGTTCGCACAGCTCTACTTGATATTGCGGCGTGTCGTCGACGACACGGCTGCCGATGGAATACCCGCGGAATACATCTCGCTCGTAGTCGTACCACGGCGAAATCTCCTCCACCCAGTTGCCGATGTGATGCGCCGCGTCCTCCAGCAGGCCTCTGGCGATGACGTCGTCGGGAACGAGTCCCAGATAACGCGGCAGAAACAGGAGAAACGGTTCCGTTCCGTGGTGCGCCTCCGCCTCCGGCTCGTAGCCGTGAACACAATCCGACGCCACCCATCCGGCCAGGTCCGCCAGCAACGAGCGGAAGCGCTCAAGGACCTCATCGTCGGCGGTGATCAGGTAATGTGGAAACCATGTCAGGGAGTAGTTCGCCTCGTCTTCGCCGCCCTGATTGCGGTATGGCCCGTCCATCAGGCTGCTCTGCTGGAGCCAGCGACTCAGGTCCGCGCGCAAGTCTGCCGCGTAGTGGTGCGCGTCGGTGAGGATGTCGGTCTCTGACATGGCCGCAAACCTACGAAAGCCCCCAGGTGACGTCACGGAGTTGCGTGGTGCACTGCCCACTGATGATGTTTCTGCCAACCCGAAGTCCCTGACGGAGGTCACACACATGTCCCTCGGCAACCCGATCCTCTCGGGCGCTCTCAGCCACATCTCCCTCGACGAGATCAAAACCGCCAAAGGTCCGCCGAACTGGTCTCACGCGGTGACGCTGGCCGATCATGTCACCGGCGTTGTCATCTACCAGGATGCCGGCACCGAGAACGACAACCACTGCCATACGTATGATGAATGGTGGGTTGTTCTCGAGGGAGAGATCGACTGGGTCATCGAGGGTCGCGATCAGCCCGTGCAGGCGAAGGCGGGTGACTTCGTCTTCGTGCCCGCCCGAACCTTCCACAAGATCTTCCCCAAGGGCGATGGGCCGTCCGTCCGTGTCGGCGTCGCCCTCCCCGGGCACAGCCATCTCCACCAGCGCCCCGAGCGCGCCGTACGGGTCGACGTGGAATCCCGCGACGCCATCGGTTTCGAGGAGGATACCGCATGACCGTTGCCCCTGTGGTGAGCGCCCTGCCCCAGCGCATTCTCGGCAAGACCGGTGAGCAGGTCCCCATCCTCGGCCTTGGCACCGCCCCTGGAGGTTTTGGCCTGGAGGACGCCGCCGCCATCGAGCTGATCGAGATGGCGATAGATCGAGGTGTCACCTACCTCGACACCGCTCCCGGTTATGAGCGCGCCCAGTCCCAGTTGGGCAACATCGTGCCGCGCCGCCGGGACGAGATCTTCCTCGTCACCAAGGTGCTGACCTCCGACGGCAAGGAGGCGGTCGAGAAGCTGGAAGAGAATCTGAGAGTACTGCAGACCGACGCCGTCGACGTGTGCTATGTGCACTCCCTGGGGCACCTGGATGTCGACCAGGTCCTGGCGAAGGATGGCTCACTGGCAGGCCTGCGTGACGCGCAGAAACGGGGCCTGACCCGCTACGTCGGCTTCACCGCTCACCACAAGCCGGCCTGGTCCGAGCGCGTCCTGCGGGAGGCAGACGTCGATGTCGCCATGTTCGCGTTAAACTTCGCCGACCACCAGACCTACGGCTTCGATCGCACCGTACTGCCCGCCGCCCTAGCCCAGAACACGGGGATTGCGGCAATGAAGGTCTTCGGCGGCGCCAAGGACATGGACTACCACACGACGGCCGAGGAAAGGGATCGCCCGTCAGCCCTGCGCGTCGTCGATCCCGCCTTCGATCACGAGCAGTCTCTGCGCTGGTCTCTCGGGCTGGAAGGTGTGAGCCTGGCAGTCATCGGCATGTATTCACCCCAGGAGCTGGAACGCAACATCGAGTGGGTGCGGCGCTTCCAGCCCCTGGCTCCCGCCGAAAACAGGACACTCCTCGACAGTGGACGCGACTTTGCCTCCGCCTGGGGCGAGCACTACGGCGACGTTGAGTAAACGGGAGACGGGAAACGCCCGGCCGGGAACGATGACGACGATTGTCGGTTGGCTGGCCCTGATCCTTCTGGCGGCCTGCGGCGGCAACCAGTCGACCGAGGTTGATGCCCCCGGCACGAGTGCAGTCACTGACTCGATGATCGTCACCAGCTACGAGGTTGACGACAGCCTCTTCCCCAACCCCGAGCGCGGCTTTTACCGCTACACCGATCTGCACGATCTGGATCCTGACATCGGCGACCTCCGCGAGCGGGAGGGGATCACGCTGCTGTGGGGGCGCATCCTCATGGAAGCCTACCGCGAGGACGAATTCCTGCCGGAGAGCTTCCTCGCTGGCGTCGAGCACGGCTTCCACATCGCCCGCGACCAGGGGATGAAGGTCATCGTACGCGGATCCTATGGCTTCGAAGGTCCCGAGGGGGACCACACGAGCTACACCGATCCTCCGATCCATCACATCCGCAATCACGTCGCTCAGCTGGCGCCGATCTTTGCCGCACACGCCGATGTGATCGCTCTCTTCGAAGCCGGTTTCATCGGGCCCTGGGGTGAGTGGCACACCACCGCCCTCACCAGCGACGTGGAACAGAGTCGGGACTTCCTCTACTTCCTCCTCGACCACACTCCGGCGCCGCGTATGGTCGCTTTGCGTTATCCGCTGCTGAAACAGCAGATCTTCGCCAATGCCGGTGGCTTCGAGACGTTGACGGCCATCAACGCCTACAGCGGCGAGGCGGTGGCCCGTGTCGGCCATCACAACGATTGCTTCCTGTCATCGGCCGACGATGTGGGCACCTACGACCGTGGCGGCATGGACCGAGCGAGTGAGACCGAGTATCTGGCGGCGGAAACCCTGTACACCGTTTTCGGGGGCGAGAGTTGCGCTCCCTACGAACTCAACGACTGTGAGACGGCGACGGCCGCACTGCACACCCTCCATGCCACCTACCTGAACAGTCAGTATCACCCGAAGGTGCTGGACAAGTGGAGAGTCCAGGGCTGCCTCGACTATGTGCGCCGGCGGCTGGGTGCGCGCTTCGCCCTTCACGAGAGCCAGATCTCCCTTCGTGCCCGTCCCGGTGGTCGGTTGCGGGTTGCTCTGGATCTGGAGAACTATGGATTCGCCTCCCTCTACAACCCGCGCGACTTCGACATCGTCCTGCAGCATGCGGAGACCGGTCGCACGTGGTCACTTCCTACAGGGTTCGATCCACGCACATGGAAACCGGGGGAACGCTACATGATGGAGTTCGAACTGTCGCTGCCGGGAGAGATGGAGTCGGGCTCCTATACGGCCTACATGCACCTGGCCGATCCGTTGCCGGCCCTGCACGACGACGGGCGCTACGCATACCGACTGGCAAGTTTGGGCGTTTGGGACGAAGCCAGCGGCAGGAACCGACTGACGATGGGGATCCTCATCGAGCCGGCACCTGAAAAAGAGGACCCCGGAGAAATCAGTCCTCCGGGGTCTCTTTTGCCTGCAGGCGGCGGATGATCAGAAGATCAGCGCCTTCGCAAGCCGGGTCGGGTGGATCTCACCGAGCTGAACGCCGTCGAAAGTCGACACGTTGCGCAGGAACACGGGCTCGAAGTTATCCTGCGGCACCTCGATGTCGAAAGCGCCTGGCAGCACCTCGAGCCGCATCTCCCCAAGCAGGTCAGTAACCGTGGTGGCGTGACGCGCATGTCGTCCACCCTGCGGGCCTCGGCCAAGGCGCCCACCACGGGCATACCCGTGGAGGCGTCGCGTACCGTCATGGCAAAAACATGGGAGGCCACGTCCACGTCCTGGGTCACTCGAATATGCCAGTGCGCAACCAGCTCTCACCACCCGGAGCGTAGTAGATCGAGATCGAGCCCTTGCGCTGCGGCGCGCCGAAGGCGGCAAAGAGGAAGTCACCGGCCACACCCTCTCCGTCGCGGACCTCACGTGAGATCTCGTTGAAGTCGAAGCGTAGGGCCGTGGCGCCCACCGGCGGCACGCCCGAAGTGGATCGCCAAGTTGTTGCCAACATCGCGGGTCACATCCACTGTGATCTCGTCGACACCAGGCATGGATGAGTTGAGGCCACGGTCGGGGTTGTTGTCGTCGCCATCGCCGCAGGCCACGGCGAAGGCGCCTGCGAACAGCAGCGTTTTGATTGTCGTGCTCATGTGATTCTCCGGCGAGTCGGGATGAAGTGGGGTTGTCACTTGGAGAATAGCACAGGTCATGCCACCGCGGCCGCCGGGTTCTATTGATACACGTAACTTCCTGATTAACAGGATCTTGTAGAAGAAGTACGAATGTTAGGGTTGCAGGATCGCTGTTCAGTAACTGCTCACGCCGCCGGCGTGTTTGTGGGATCGATGCCCTAACGTATTGCCCCGCTTTTGGTTGCAGTGACTGTACACTCTTCGGCCTTGAATGATCAGTCCCTGTACGAAGTCAACGTCACCACATGGGAGAAGAAGCACGGATGGAACCGACAGACAAGCCCCTGGGCATCGCCTTTTTCGGTGCAGGCGACGTGTCGGGCCTGCATGCGGACGGTGTCCACAAGTGCCCCGATGCGCATCTGGTGGGACTCTGGAACCGCACGCCGGAACTTGGCCGGGAAAAGGCGGCAACCTT
>JAYZCA010000160.1:0-8587 GCA_036339235.1 Candidatus Latescibacterota bacterium
GTTGGCGCCGCGTTTCGGCTGGCTCCGCGCCGTCCGCTTCCGCCGCAACAACCACAAAGCTGCGGCCCTGGCGACTGGATTCCGCGAGGCCCGCGGTGAGTTGATCGTCACGATGGACGCTGACCTGCAGGACGACCCCGCGGAAATTCCGAACCTGATCGCGGCGCTGTCGACGGACAACGATCTGGTGTCGGGGTGGAAGAAGAAGCGGCACGATCCCATCTCGAAGCGGGCCCCTTCGAAGGTCTTCAATCTGGTGACGTCGGCTGTATCCGGCATCCGCCTGCACGACTTCAACTGTGGTCTCAAGATCTACCGGCGCGAAGTCGCCGAGGACTCGCTGCCGTACCTGTACGGCGAGCTCTACCGCTTTTTGCCAGCCATCGCTCACTGGGCCGGATACCGGGTGACGGAGATCCCCGTCACCCATCATGCGCGGCAGTTCGGCGTCTCCAAATTCGGTGCCAGGAGACTGCTCAACGGCTTCCTCGATCTGCTATCGGTCACCTTCATCGTCCGCTTCATGACAACACCGATGCACGTCTTTGGCAGTCTCGGCCTGTTGAGCACGCTGGCAGGCAGCACCATCGGCGCCTACATCACGTACCTGTGGGCGCAGGCGGGGAACATCCAGAATCGGCATCCTCTGCTGATGCTCGCCGTCCTGCTCATCATCGTCGGCATCCAGTTCTTTTCTACAGGCCTGCTCGGGGACATGCTCGCCAGCATGCACCAGCGGGGGGGCCGCACCCCCAGGATCTCGGCGCGGATCGACTGACGGCACGGCCGTCCGCGCTCATCTTACCCGCCTCAAGTCTCGGCGTCCCTCCAGCTCTCCAAGGCAACTCTTTCCACCCCCTCGTTTCATCGGGACAAAGTTCCCGCTGCTGCCCGGCCGTCCAGGCTCGGTAAGAGCGGGAGACATCCCTGTAAGTCATTGCTCCGCAATCGGTTGCGATTGTCGGAACTGGGAAATGGCATAGGAATTGCTCCCTGCCGTCGACGGACCATGCCCGAAGCACGCCTCCATTGGACGTGCCGCCTCGGGCGACTCACTCATAGAGGAAGGAGCCTAAGTCGCCATGTTTCTGGACAGAGTCATCTTCAACAAGACGAAGATCCCCGCCCTGAATGCCGTCCTCGACGTCACCCAGCTGCGTCAGAGAGTGATCGCGAACAACATCGCCAATGTCTCGACTGCGGGATACCGCAAGCAGGATCTGCGATTTCAGGAGTATCTCAACTCCTTCGTCAACAAACCCGCGGTGGAGGGCACACGGACCGATTCACGGCACATCCCGGTGCCCCTGCCGGTGCGTGCCCCGGAAGTCTACGAACCGGAAACCGGCCTCAACGACACGGGGCTGAACAACATCGACATCGACAAGGAAATGACCGATCTGGCCGAGAATCACCTGCACTTCAATGTCGGCGCCCGTCTTCTGGCGGGTGGTTTCGACGGCCTGCGCAAGGCCATTACCGGTCGCACCGGCTAACCGAGCCCATAGGTAGAGAGAACTCATCATGCAGATCTTTGACACACTCGACATCAGCGCCACGGGCCTGAGCGCCCAGCGGCGCAAGATGACGGCTATCGCCAGCAACATCGCCAACGTCGACACGACGCGGACGGATGAAGGGGGGCCGTACAAGCGCCGTCGCATGGTCATGCTGGAGGCACCGAAGCTGACCAAGTTCTCCACCATGCTGGAGCAGACGAGGAGTCGTCTGGTGCGCACCAACGGTGGTCACATGATCGAGGGGGAGCCCCGGCCGGGCGAGATTTTCACCGGGTCCGGAGTGATGACGCAAGAGGTCCGTGAGGAGCCCACCAAACCGCGCATGGTACTTGACCCCAACCATCCGGACGCCCGCGAGGACGGCTACGTCGTCTACCCGGACGTCAACGTCGTCACCGAGATGGTGGACATGATCGCCTCGTCCCGTGCCTACGAAGCCAACGCTACGGTCCTGTCGGCTGCCAAAGACATGATCAACCGTTCCCTCGAGATCTGATCCACCGACTGCAGCCATGAACATCCGCGACGCTCATCTGCCCCCGGTTCCCGCACAGACGGGTGTCACTCACCGGCGTCTCGACGTAACCGTGTCCGACAACGGCGTGCAGCAGCACCCGCAAGTCGCGGCACCGCAAACAGAACCGGCGCCTGTCGCGGCCGCAGCCGTCCCGGTGGTGGCGCCGACGTCGACCCCCGATTCGGCGGCTTCGCCTCGTCAGGGAGTGTCCGGCCCCGGCGTCTACGACCCCAGGGGCCGCACGTCGAGGATGCCAGTCGAGGCGCAGAACGGTCGATTGCTCGATATCACGGGATGAAGACACCGATGACGACCAGATGTTCACCCACTACCTGCCGCCGGATCCTGTGGCCCGCGGCGCTGTTGGCCGGTCTGCTGACCTCAGAGGCCTTCGCCGCCGGTAGCGAACAGCAGACGTTGGCCGCCATCGCCCGGCGCTCCTTCGACAACAGTGAAGCCCTCGCCATCGCCCGCCGCAGCGTCGGCGGTACGATCCGCAGGCCGGCAGCCGCTGCCCGTATCCTGTTGCCAGCAGCGACGGGCACCAGGACAGGTCCAACGGCCAGGACCCTTGACCCGGCTCGTCTCGAACGCACGGAGCGGTACCGAGATCTGATCGAACATCACAGCCGTCTCCATCACGTGGACGCCGCGCTGGTGCAGGCCATCGTCTACACCGAGTCCGGGGGTGACGCTCTCGCTGTGTCGCCGGCCGGCGCCCGCGGCCTGATGCAGTTGATGCCGGGGACGGCCCGCGAGCTGGGCGTTGAGGATCCCCTGAATCCGGAGCAGTCCATCTCCTCCGGGATCCGCTACCTGCACGATCTGCTCGACGACTACGGCTCCACGGAGGTCGCTCTGTGGGCGTACAATGCCGGACCTGGGGCGGTGCAGCGGGGTGTGCTCCCCTCGGAGACCACCACATACGTCGGGCGCGTGCTGGCAGTTCGCCGCGCCCTGTTGACCCTCCACACTCGGGAGACAGTGCGATGACGATGTCCGTCAACGCGATTCACGATTTCACCGGGCGCGGAGAAACGCGTTCAGCCACTTTGCGGATCGCACCGCAGGCGGACGAAGCCCTTGCCGGGGTGGAGGCGCCACAGCAGCAGAGTTTCGGCGACATGGTCAAGGAATTCGCCGGTGACGTGAACGCCCTCCAGTTCGAGGCCGGTCATGCCATCGACCAGTTCGTCACCGGCGAGGCGGCCGACGCGCACCAGGTGATGGTCGCCGTGCAGCAGGCCGGCATCGCCATGGATCTGATGCTGGAGATCCGCAACCGGGTGCTGGATGGGTATCAGGAACTGATCCGGATGCAAGTTTGAGTTTGCTGCGCGAATTCTTGCGAGAAGCCACTGCGCGTCTTCTCGATGAGATCGATTGTAGAACTGCTGCGCAAACGGAACTCGGCGAGCCGAGTTCTTGGGAGTTTCGCTACGCGAAACGTCCTGGAATATCAGCGATAGACGCATGTACGGGAAACCCACAGAGCGAAAGGCACGCGCCAGTGAGGGCGCGGTGATTGGCTAGAGGATGAATCTTCCAGATCAACTGACAGGGATTTCAGAGAGGTCTCAGGAATGGTGGTCGGAGGCGCCGCAGCAGCAGAAGTTCGGCGTCATGGGCGGCGCCGCGGCGCTCGTCATCGCAGTCGTGGTGGGGCTGATGTCCATGGGCGGCGGCGACGATGAGTGGGATCCGGCGATCCTTTACGCAGGCCTCGACTACGAGGATGCGGCACAGATCGCAACGCGTCTGGCCACGTCCGGTGTGCCGTATCGGCTCTCCCCGGACGGTACGATGATCACCGTGCCCGATGACCAGGTCAACAACATGCGCCTGACGCTGGCCGGCGAGGGGTTCCCGCACAGCGGCCGTATCGGTTATGAGATCTTCGACGACCAGCAGATCGCCATGACCCAGTTTCTGCAGACGATGAACCTGGTACGCGCATTGCAGGGAGAACTGGAGAAGACGCTGACATCGATCGACGGCGTAAAAGAGGCGCGCGTCCATCTGGTGATCCCCGAGGAGAGCCTGTTCACGGAACACCAGAATCCGACGACGGCATCGGTGGTTCTGACCTTGTCCGGTGGCGGCACGCTGCGCCCGACGCAGATCGAGGCGGTCACCAATCTCGTGAGTTCCAGCGTCGAAGGACTTTACAGGGAAAACGTCGTCATCGTCAACCAGGAGGGGATCCTGCTCTCCGAGGAACACGATCCGCTGGCCAGGGCGGCGACGAAGCAGTTCGAGATGCAGCGGGCGGTCGAGCACGTTCTCGAGGAGAAGGTGCAGTCGTTGATGGACGAGGTCATCGGCACCGGCCGCTCGAAGGTTCGTATCAATGTAACGCTGGACTTCAGCCAGCAGACCACGGAAGAGCGCATCTACCAGCCGCCCGGTGGCAGCCAGATCGTCGTCAGCGAGGAGACGAACGAGAAGAGCTCCGCCGAGCAGGGCACTGAGGAGAACGCCGTCCGCAACTACGAGATCAACCGGACGGTACGCAACATCATCGGCACGGTGGGCAGCATCGCGCGCCTGTCTATGGCCCTCACGGTGGACCAGACGAAGGTTGTTATCGATCCCGACACCCGGGAGATTACCGAAGTCAGCCGTCCGCAGTCGGAGATCGATCAGCTGGCGGCGCTCGCAATGCAGGCCGTCGGCTTCGATGAGTCGCGCGGCGACGAGAAGACCGTGTTCCCCATCATCTTCGACAAGACGCAGGAGATCCAGTCTCGCGAGCAGGCCGTGTCCGACGAGCGCCGAGATTTCTGGACGGGCATCGCCATCAATGTCGCCAAGGTCCTGGGCATCCTGGCGGCCCTCATCATGCTGCGCTTCATCATCCAGGCCATCGGCCGCGGTGTTGGCGTCGAAGAAGAAATCGAGGTCCTCGGTGAGATCTCCGGTGACATCGAGGACGAGGAATTTGAGCGTCCCGAGACACCCCACGACATCATCCTGAGTCGCGTGCAGCAGATGGTCCGCGAACGTCCGGAGGATGCTGCCAAACTGATCCGCACGATGCTAGTCGGACAGGGCAGTGGCAGCTAAGGCAGGCTTTCCGTATGCGACACGACCGCTACATTCAGCCAGGGACGGATGAAAATGTCATGATGACAGGAGGCAGATCGTGTCGAAAGTGATCCGTACGGGCCACGTCTCGGGTGCTGGCGTCGTCACCCTCGGGCTTCACGAGGAGGGGCTGCACTACGACCCGGAAGCGTCGCGTCAGAAGGCGCCCACCGTCGACCTGGAGAGGATCATCGCCAAACGTCTGAAGACGTTGACAGCAGGTCTCGATCGGGAGTGGGAGGGGCGTCTGCGTGAGGAGCACGATACCATGCGCACCGCTGGCGAACGCCAGCTTTCCGAGGCCGGGCAGCGGCATCAGGAAGAGGTGACACGCATACACCAGGAACGTTACGACGAGGGCCACGGCGACGGCGTCGCGTCGATGGAAGAGGAGGCTGGCCAGGCCGTGGAGCGCATGGCGGCACTGCATCGCTCCATGCGTCACGAGCGCGACCAGATCCTGCTCGAGGCGGAGACCCTCGTCGTCGATCTGGCGCTGGCGCTGGCGCGTCGCGTCACCCGGGCGCAGGCCGAAGCCGACCCGAAAGTGGTGGCACGCACAATTCGCGCCGCCCTCGAAAATCTGAGCGAGCGCAGCAATGTCATCATCAAGGTGAATGCCGACGACCTGAAGATCGCCAGCCGTTTCGCCAGCGCCTGGGTCGAGCGCGTCGATGCGGACGCGGTCCTCAAGGTGCGGGTGAGTGACCATGTCGAACGTGGGGGCTGTATGGTGGAGGGCGGCGTCGAGAATGTCGACGCCCGCTTCGAGTCGCAGCTCGATGTCCTGCAGCAGGCCCTGCGCAGCCAGATGGAAGAGACATACGTAGTCGGCGAAGACGCGGCCCCTGTCAATTCCGTGACCGATCCCGCCGAGGATGAGTCGGGCGAGACGCCTTCGGAGTCGGAAGAGGATGAACCGACGGGGGCAGAATCGTGAAGACGGCCGGCCTCTTCGACCTCGTCGGCCTCACCGAGCCGATCACGCTGTACGGCAAGGTGCGCGATGTCGTGGGTCTCGTCATCGAGTCGATCGGCCCGTCGGAAGTGGCTCTGGGCGAACTGTGCATGATCGGTGATCCGCGGGGCGAGCACATCACCGCCGAGGTCGTCGGCTTCCGCGGCGAGCGCGTACTGCTGATGCCGTTGAGCGCGATCGAAGGGATCCGGCCGGGAACCGGCGTGTTTCCCACGCGTGCGTCCTTGAAGGTTCCGGTAGGGGAGGCCCTGCAGGGGCGGATCCTCGACGCCCTTGGCAACCCGTTGGATGGTGAGGGTGTCATTCACGCCCTGGAACACCGCCCTGTGCACGGCCGTGCTCCCGACCCGCTGCGGCGCCAGCGCGTAACCGAACCCCTGGGCTCGGGCGTACGCGCCATCGACGGACTGGCCACCGTCGGCAAAGGTCAGCGTATGGGTATCTTCTCCGGCTCCGGTGTGGGCAAGAGCACGATTCTCGGCATGATCGCCCGCCATTCCGAGGCCGACGTCAACGTCATCGCCCTTGTGGGCGAACGCGGCAAAGAGGTCCTCGACTTCATCGAGGACAGCTTGGGTGAGGCCGGTCGTCGGCGCTCCGTCGTCGTCGTGGCCACGTCGGAGCAACCGGCTCTGATCCGCTTGAAGGCGGCGCTGACGGCGACGACGATCGCCGAGTATTTTCGCGACCAGGGCAAGAATGTGATGCTGATGATGGACTCCGTCACCCGCGTCGCCATGGCCCAGCGTGAGATCGGCCTGGCCGCCGGTGAGCCGCCGACGACGAAGGGCTACACACCCTCCGTATTCGCTCTGCTGCCCCGTCTTCTTGAGCGTGCCGGCAACACCATGGACGGCAGCATCACAGGTCTCTACACCGTCCTCGTCGAAGGAGACGAGATGGACGATCCCATCGCCGACGCGACGCGTGCCATTCTCGACGGGCACCTGGTTCTATCGCGGCGGCTGGCTTCGCGTGGGCACTACCCGCCGGTGGACGTGATGGAGAGCATCAGTCGGTCGATGAAAGACGTGGTCAGTCCGGCTCACTGGGAGCGCAGTCTCGAGATCAAATCGATGCTGGCCGCCTACGCAGAAGCGGAGGATCTGGTCAACATCGGAGCCTACGCCCGAGGCAGCAATCCACGCATCGATCGGGCTCTGGAGTTCATCGAACCCATCGAGGAGTTCCTCAAACAGAGTTCCAGCGACTCGGACAGACTCGACCACAACGTGCAGCGGTTCATGGGGCTCCTCGAACCGCCGGCCGTCGCTCCGGCACCTCCGGAGGGGAGCTGACAGGATGCGTCGCTTTCAGTTCCGTTTCCAACGCGTGCTCGATGTCAAGGAGCGTCTCGAAGATGTGCGCAAGGCGTCTCTCGGCCAGGTAGTTGGCGCCTGTGAGGCGGAACGCCGCGAGCTGGAGCGTCTGCACGCGGACCGCCAGTCGCAGGTCGCCGCCAAGCGTCCCGCCGCCGGTCGAATCGATCCCGGCCTCATGAATCTGCTGGCTGACTACGGTCGTCGCCTCGAACGGGAGTCGGGGGAACAGGGAGAGCAGGTGCGCCTCGCCGAGACGCTCGTCGAGGAAAAGCGCGCCGAACTGATGGAGGCCACCCGCGAACGCCGCACCTTCGAGATCCTGCAGGAGCAGGCCGAGGCAGCGCATCGCAAGGCAGCACGGCGCCAGGAACTCGTGCAGCTGGATGAAGTAGGAGGACAGCTCCACCTGCGCCGACAGCGTGTCGGCGCGGCAGAGCTGCAGGACGACGAACGGACCAGCGGATGGCACAGCTTGGATTCGGACGGAGTGTAGCCCGCCATGGCAATGAGCACGCAGATGAACAGATCACCCGTTGACCAGCTTGGACTGAAGCGCCCGCGTCAGGGAGGTGGCGCCGGACTTCCGGGCCTCGATGGACCCACTGGCCCGGAGCGTCCAGGTTTCGCCGACATGCTGCGCGAGGTGAGTCGCGGCATCAAGGCCCCCCGGCCCCAGGACGATGTGCGCCCCGCCGCCCGCCAGCAGCAGGAGCCACGCTCTCCGGATGCGGGCCGGCCGGAGTCGCCCGAGGACAAGCGCCCCGTGGACGACAAGCCGACAGCACAGCGCCCAGCTCGTGAGAAAGCCGAGCCCGACGCTGTCGATATCGAGACCGACGAGACCGATGACGAGGCGGCCGCGGGGGCTGCTGCCGCCACACAGGTTGCACAGTCGCTGACGACACAAATTACCGACGATGGATCCGCGGGTGACGAGGAAGTGCCTGCGGAGGGCGCGCTCTCATTGCCGGCCTTCCAGTCTCCCAGAGAGGCCGATTCTCGGCAGGTGCGCACCCAGGCCACGCCATCCGCGTCGGCCCAGGTCCAGGCGGCCACCGAGATCGCTACGCAACCACTGGACACGAGCGGCGGCAGCGGAGGCCCCGGGGGCGCCTTCGATATGCTGTCTCCGCAGGAGCTGGCAGATGTGGATGTCCAGGTG
>JAYZCA010000161.1:0-6267 GCA_036339235.1 Candidatus Latescibacterota bacterium
GTTCGGCCAGGCCCACGCCGAAGCCTTCGGCCCGCGTCCGCCGGCGACGACGATGGTGCAGGTCGACGCGCTCATCGAGATCGAAGCCGATGCGGTCCTGTGACTGGACACTGGCAGTATGATGATGATGAGAATGGCAGACGCCTGGGTGCGAGGAACGCATCCATGGTGTGGATGGATCCGGTTGATCCTGTTGCCCCTCATGCTCGTGCCTATGTGGTTCGGCTCCATGCTTGGCGGCATGCTGATAATGACGGCGTGGATGATGTTGCCCCTGCTGTTCCGCAAGCCCTCGAGCGGCGATAGCTGGATGACCCGCGCTTGCCTGGGTGTGCAGATCTGGCGCAGCCGGCCACTGGACGATCCCGTCAGTCTGCTCCTCGTCGCTCTTGCCGGCGTTTTCCTGCTGCTGGCAGCGGCGCTGGCCGGCCGCCAGGACCCCGTTGCCATGGCCGTCTGCGTTCCGGCCTACTTCGCCACGTATCTGAGCTTCCTCTCCCGCTGCGCGAAGAATCTCGCGACGCGGGCGAAACGTCAGCCGGTGTGACCTGACGGTGGCTCTCCCCAGCATTCGCGCCATCCTCTTCGACGTCGACGAGACACTCTACGACCGGGAGCGGGCGCAGCGCCTCGTGCTCGAGCGCCTGCCGGCGGCCCTGCCGGAACTATTCGGCGATATCGGTCTCGAGGCGGTGTGGGATGCGTGGGAGCAATCGGATCGCCAGACCGAAAACCATGTCTACACGGTCAGCGACATCCGCACCTCGCGGAACATGCGTTCAGCCGTGTTCCTGCGTTTGCTGGGTCTCTCCGAGGCACACACCAACGCCGTCACCGATTTTTACATCGAGACCTACACCACCGTACAGGCACCCATCGATGGCGCCGCCGAGGTGGTCGCCAAGTGCGCAGCCCGCCTTCCCGTGGGAGTCGTGTCGAACGCCTACCCCGACGTGCAGTACGGCAAGATCGAGACGCTGGGGGTGCGCCACCACCTCCGCTGTGTTGTTCTATCCGAGGAGTACGGGGGACCGCGCAAGCCGGCGGCCGAAATTTTCCTGCACGGCTGCGAACTGCTCGGGTCGCAGCCCGCGACTACCCTCTACGTCGGCGATTCCTTCGGCAACGACGTGGTCGGCGCGCTCGGCGCCGGTCTCATCCCCTGCTGGTACAACCCGCGACAGCTGTCGGCGCCCGAAGGCGAGACCCTACCGCGGTTCCAGCTGCGCACGCTGCGGGAGCTCCTCGAGCTGGTCTAGCTATGTCGGATCGAGAAACTCGATCTCACCCCCACCACTGTCACTCTGGCGCTGCACGATGAGCAGCAGGTCGCCGGGTCCGCCAATCCGTACCGACGCCGGGGACGCCACCACCTCGTTGCTGATCCCGTCGCGCCTTCCGGAATCAAGCCTCACCCCCGCCAACGGCCAGCGCAGCCCCTCCGTCCATACATCCTGCGTCGAGCCATCCAAAGGCGACAGCGACAGTCTTTGCCCAAGGTTGGCGGCAAATTGTGTCATTGTGCCCTCCCCCAGCAGGTGAATGTGACAGTGATCGTCGGTGATATGCAGGCGCAGCCTGTCAGCGAAGGTCTTGAGCAGACTCAGGTTCCATAACGTGTGATCCGTCCGCCTGCCGGTCACTCCGGTGAGCACGGCCTCGGTCACACCCAGGTGGACGGCGTGGGACAGCACCTTGTTGAGGTCGGTACCCGTGTCGTCGGCATCGATGCACACACGGCGCGCTGCCGAAATGCCGTTGAGCACGTCGGCCGACGCCGAGTCGAGATCCCCGACGACGACGTCGGGCTCGCCGCCATAACGTCGCACCGTGTCCGCCCCGCCGTCGGCACAGAGCAACAGGTCGGGCGTCGCCGCCAGCAGCGCGTCGAACAGTTGGCGCGACGGGGGTTCCCCGTTGCCGACGACGAGCGCTTTCACAACTATTGTCCTGACACCAGGTCGAAGAACCGGGCTGTCACCTTCACCCCCACCTGACGCGGGTCACCGTAGCTGACGTAGAGGGTGTCCGCGTAATCCGGCGGCTCGAGCCCGAAGTAAAATCCGCGTACGGCGTAGCGCTCGTCGAGCAGGTTCCGCCCCCACAGACTGACCGACCATCTCTCCTCGCGGTAGCCGACACTGCCGTTGAACAGGCCGTACCTGTCGGAACGCTGGTCGTGGCTGTCGGAGAAGTAAAAAGCGTCCATCGCCGTGAACTCCAGCAACGCCTGCGGCCCCCGCATCGTGGTCGTGTGCGCGCCGAGGCGCAGGTTGTACGTCGGCGCGTGAGCCGCCCCGCGGTCTCCGAGAGTAAGGGTTTCTCCCTGACCAGTGAGGAAGGTGTAGTCATCGACCCGCGTCTCCAGATAGCCGAGGGACCCGGTCAGGCTCACCGAGGGTATCAGGCTGTAGTCGCCATCCAACTCGACGCCGGCGTTCCAGCCCGTGCCGGCATTGTCCGCGAAAAAGACGAAGCTGTTCGGATCACCGGCATCCTGCTGCGTCGACAGTTCCACCTGTTGCGAATTACGGCGCCCGTAAAAGGCGGTGATCGCCCCTCGACTCCGCGTGCCCAGCCAGCGGTACCCGGCCTCGGCATTGACAACGTACTCCGGCTCGTAGGGCCGGTTGGCGACGGCCAGCCGTGGATTCTGATTGATGCCGCCGGCGCGGTAGCCTCGCGCCAGGCTGACGAAGGCAGTGCTGGCCTCGTCCAGAGCGAGGGTGAGTCCCGCCCGACCGCCGACGAGCCATTCGCTGGTTTCGAAGCTCACCGACTCGGCGCCGTTGTTCGTGTCTCCCGAGTAGTCGGTCCGGTTGCGGTCGGCGCGCGCTGTCGCCGTCAACCGCAGGCTCTTCGTCAGCGATCGGTGATGCTGCGTGTAGAGAGCCACCTCGTCCACATCGAAGGTGCTCACCAGATCAGCCGCGTCCCCGCCGAAGAGATATCCCCTTGCGTCGGTGTCTTCCTGCAGGCCGCGGGCGAAGATGCCGACGACACCCCTGCCGCCGAAAGCTGGCAGATTGGTGTGCACCAGTCGCGCCTCCTGCGTCCACGTCGTGCGCTCGCGATCCATGTCGTCGAAGAAGTCGTACGCATAACCCTCGACTTCGGGATCGAAGTTGAAGGGGGCCTGGCGCCAGTAGTCGCCATTACCCCAGTCGCCGTCAAAGGAGTAGTCCCCCTCCGTTCGTGAGTATGCCGAGATCGATACGAGGCGCAGATCGTCGGCCACAGGTACCTCCGCGCGCAACGACAGCCCCGTAGTGCGTTGTGTATCGACGCCCGGCTTGTCCGAATAAGTCACCAGCTCCTCGTTGTTGTCTGCCACCCAGGCGTCGTAGCCGTTGTCGGCGTTAACGCGGAACAAGGTCGCCGTCACGCGAGCCCCGCTGGCGGGTGTCCACAGCCCCTTCAGCCGGGCCACCCTCTCTCGCCGCCGGTTTGTGTCCTGTCGATGCAGGAACTTGTTGTCGCGAAACCCGTCACTGCTGCTTCGGGCATAGCCTGCACGCAGCGAAAGAGTGGCGCTGACCGGCACGTTGACGAAGCCCGATCCGTCGAGCAGGCCGTCGCTGCCGACGCCGTCTGACCGGCCGTGATCGAAATGGTCCACCGGATCGGCGGAGCGCATGTGGATCAGTCCCGCCATGGCGTTGGCGCCGAAGATCGTCGATTGCGGACCGCGGTAGACCTCGACTTGCTCCAGGTCGAACAGCAGCCCACCGGTGGCCAGGCCGCTCAGATCGACGTCGTCCACGACGGTGCCCACGGAGAAACTGGGGGGGCCCTCGCCAGCGTAGTTGGAACGCTCGCCGACGCCGCGGATCTGGAAATATTGCGGCCGCGATGTGCCGCCGGCCCAGTTCAGATTGGGAATGCTCGCCACAACGTCCTGCAGGTGCCTGCGCTCCTGTAACGATGCGGCGTCGATGACGGTGAGACTGGACATGGCACGCTGCAGCGTACTCTCCGTCAGACCGGCGCGGACGACGACCTCGCGCATGTGTGCGGTCAACCGCTGCAGTTTGATCAGGGCGTCGAGCGTGGCCGCCACGCGACCCTCCCGGTAACCCACGTGGGATACGGTGAGCGAGTCGGCGTCCACGGGCAGGTGGAAACGCCCGTCGTCGCCAGTGGTTGCAGCCGCGCCGGCGGCAGTGACGTTGGCACCGACAACGGGAACCCCCGTGTCAGCGTCGGTGACACGACCCTGCACGTCGGCACCGGCACCGGTCACCAGAACCATCGCTATGAGGAAAAAAAGCGGTACTACGAGGAGAAACCGAAGATGTCGCACGGGACTTGTCGTCTCCTGGCGACCACCAGAAAAAACGGGCCGCCGCTCCCAGCTTGGGGGAGTGCGGCCCGCCGATGTGGCGGGGCGCCATCGCGCCGACCGGCCCCCGCCGGGCCGGCAGCGCGACGTTCCGTTTCCCTACGCTGGTGTGATCCAGGTCAGGTTCGAAGGGTGTGGTCTCAGGCACCCGGTGCAGTTCAGGGCCACCCCCAACGGATTCGCGATGTGTGACGGAACGTATGCATGCCGCAGCCGGATGGCAATGACCGCCTTTTTCCCGCCGAGGACCTTGTCTACCTTACGCAGCATGCCTGCCACACGTCCCAACGTCATCCTCTTCCTCACCGACGACCAGGGCTACGGCGACCTGTCCTGCATGGGCTGCACCGACTTTCGCACGCCCCATCTCGACAGCATGGCGCGCGGCGGTGCGCGCTTCACCGATTGGTATTCGAACAGCCCGGTGTGCAGTCCATCACGCGCGGCACTGCTCACCGGCCGCTACCCGGGCAACGCCGGCGTGCGCTCCATCCTCGCCGGACACCGCACGGCAACTGGCCTGCCACCTCATGTGCCGACGCTGGCCACGGCCCTGCGCGAAGAGGGCTACGCCACCTACATGTCGGGCAAGTGGCACCTGGGACTGGCCGACGCCTCACGCCCGCACAACCATGGCTTCGACCACTGGTTCGGCCACATGGCTGGCTGCATCGACTACTACTCCCACATCTTCTACTGGGGCGCCAACCACCCCGGACCCGGCCTCAATCCGACGCACGACCTGTGGCAGGACGGCGAGGAAATCTGGGACGACGGCCGCTACTTTACCGAACTGATCACCGTGCATGCGGTGGACTACGTACGGGACGCGGCCCGCCAGGATCGACCGTTTTTTCTCTATGTGCCATACAACGCACCCCACTACCCGATGCACGCTCCGGACAAGTACGTCGACCGCTTCACTCACCTGCCGTGGGACCGGCGCATCATGGCCGCCATGATCTCCGCTGTCGACGACAGCGTCGGGGAGATCCTCGCTGAAGTCGAACGCCTGGGCCTGGCGCCAAACACGCTGTCAATCTTCACCGCCGACAATGGGCCTTCACGAGAGACCCGCAACTGGCTCGACGGAACACTTGACCCGTACTACGGCGGCAGCGCCGGGGCGCTGAAGGGACACAAGTTCAGTCTCTACGAGGGCGGCATACGTGAACCCGGCATCTTGCATTGGCCTGCAGCCGTAGCCGCTAGCCAGGTGCTGTCAGAACCGGTGGCCTCGATGGATGTCTTCGCTACGGCTCTGGCCGCCGCTGGCGGCGATGTGTCGCGGTACGAAGTCGACGGCACGAATCTACTGCCCTACGTGTGTGACGGGCAGGCGCCGGCACCTCGCGATCTCTTTTGGGAGATGGGACCACAGACCGCCATCCGACGCGGTTCGATGAAGCTGGTGTTGCAGGGGAAATTGGTAGAGGATGCATCACCTGAAGACGACATTCACCTGGCGGACCTGGCCGTCGACATGGGTGAACGTGTGAACTTGAAGGACCGGGACCGTCGTCTGGCACAGACCTTGAAGGAGGCCGCCGAGGCTTGGCGCGCCGGTATCGAAGAGCGCTGGGACCACGAGTTCTGTCCGGATTACCAGGGCACCGTCACGCACGGATAACCCAAGATGACGCAGACCATGTCTTGGCGTGGACCAACGCTGATGCTACTGCTGGTGGCGGCTCTATATGTAACGGCACGTCCGTGGCTCATCGACGCCTTCGGCGCTCTGAATCTGGCTGTTGCCGCCGCCGCCGCGACGATCGTCAGCCTCACCGTGGCCTGGTGGCAGGCGCGCACCCGCCGTTATACCTGCCCCGCCTGCGCCCACCTTTTCGGCGTCTCCATTTCCCGCAACCTGACAGGTCAGAACTGGTTGGGTCGTCTGCACACGAGTTGCCCATCCTGCGGTGAGC
>JAYZCA010000162.1:0-4887 GCA_036339235.1 Candidatus Latescibacterota bacterium
GGAGACGTCGTAGTGCCACCCTACATAGCTCAGGGGGCTGGGCGCCACCGTCCTGAACTGCGGGAACTGCAAGCAGACCTGCCCTTCTGAAAAGTCGACCAGCAAGCCGTAGTAACTCGGGTGATCGGCCAGATCGACGAAAACATCGCCTTTCTCCATCGCGTTGGGAATGTCGAAGAAAGCTGCCGGATGAGTGCCGGCAGCAACCCCTGTCAGCCAGTCCCCTTTGGCCTCGGCGGCGCGGCTATCAAAACAGCCCGCAGGCGTTCAAGCTCGTCGCCGACGACGGCATCCGGTACGGCGAGGACTCCATCTTCTTCCCACGACTTCCACTGCTCTGGCGTGGCGCGCATTATTGGCTGAATCCGCTTCGAGCCCGCAAGCGATCAGGGAGTGTTTTCGGGAGATAACACGGCATCGCGACCTTCAACTGCGGCGAATATAGAGCATCTATTCCGCTACCGTCCATCCCATCGCTGTCACAGAACGATAGAGGGGCCCCAGGCCAGCTTCGGTCCGAGGGCCTCACCACTGCCACGACTCAAGTGATCGGCTAGTCGAGGGTGTACACCAGGCGCAAGTGGCCCATGCCCCGTGATAGCCGGTCGGCGTCCGGCGTGGGTGCGGCATGCCCTGCGACAGCCGTGTATCAATCTCGTCCGGGAAGTTGTCGAATAGATTGCCGGCGCCGGTAATCACCGTGATGTTGCCATCCACCTGGTTGTTCAGCTCCAGGTCGACAAGTGTTTCAGCCCGGTAGAGGTCAACGGTGAGACTGACGGACTTCGTGGCGCGCGCGGCAAAACCCAGGCTGACGTTGAACGCGTCTTCCCTTCATGTATCACCTCCGTTGGGGTTTGTCGGCGGATTCGCAGGAGGTGCGCCCGTGATCGCGCCCATTCCCATTGCCCGATCCTGCGTTGGGCCAGCTTCCTGCCTGCAGGCTGTAGTGCGAGAGGTGTGGCAGGTCAGCGGATCGTTGCGGTGACGATCCCCGCCTTTCTCGAGTTCAGGACTACCTCGTAGGGAGGCGGACCGTCGACGATCCAGCGTACGTGGACTGCACCCATTCCCGCTACGGCATCGACTGCCAGTCGCTGCGGCCGATGCTCCTGCTCGCGAGCCAGGTCCAGATGCGGGTCCTCGACAAGAAAGCCGGCAACGACCTGGGCGCTGCGCAGCTCGACGTAGTCGGGAGGAGTTATCCCGTTCGCGACCTCGTGCGCTGAGCGTGAGGGCAAGACCCGCCGGTTGCGGAGGGTGACGTCCACCTGACGCAAACTACCTGACAGCGTCTCGACTCTCACCGAGTCGACCGTCACGACCGGCAGGTGGTAGGCGTGGAACAGGGTGAAGGCCATGTTGCGGTGGCACATGTCCTCGATCATGAAGGAGGGCGCCGTCCGCACCCAAGCCTTCTTGAGTCCGCCTATCTCGATTTCGCCATACTGGGGATGATCGAACTTTTCCCACGGGACGACACCCTCGCCGAACAGCAGGATTCGGTCGAAGCGAAATGCCATCGCCAGCTCCGCCCACCAGCCCGCCTCCTCCGGCTGCTCCTGTTTGAAGAAATCGAAGGGAGACCACAGCTCGTTGCTGAAGGTGAAGATCCCGCGGGCGCCGTGGAACCAGTCGAGCTCACCGCCGTAGACGCTGTAGAGGTCCTTGTGGACAACGAGGTAACGGTAGCCGGGCAGCATCTCCTCACCGAGCTGGCCGAGGAAGTCGTACTGCGGCAGGTCACCCTTGTAGGATTCTGTATCCTCCTTGCCACCCGGCCCCCGCAGGAGCATGCCACCGGAGTTGTGATACGACTGGGCCCCGCCGATGTTCGGGTGAGCGAGCACGAAGTCGGCGACAGCGCGGTCCTCGGGAATCGAGAACGGGTATTGATCGGCGCCATACTGCTGGTGGGAAGGTCGCCACATCCAACCCCAGTTTCGGTTGGGGTCGTAAAAGCCGGGACCGTCCTCATTGACGCGCCCGTCGCCGTCGTTGTCGTAGCCTTCCCACCACAGCATCGTGTACAGGCCTTCTTCGTCGGGATCGGCCTCGACCATCATTCTCGGATCGTCGCCGTGCTCCTTCCAGCGGCCGCCGCGCTCGCGTTTGCGCATGAAGACGATGTTGCCGTCGCCATCGAGGTCGTCGAAGCCGTCCTCGTCTACCTCGCCATCACCGTCGTCGTCGCGAGGCAGCATCCCCGAGCGGGGCGAGTGGGCGGTGTTGGCCTCGTGAATGAAGTAATCGCGAGCGTCGGGGTTGATGGAAGGGACGATGTAGAGGGTCTTGCGCTCGAGCAGACCCCGGATCCACTCCACTTTGTCGAAGTTCTCGACCACATACCAGGCGGTGTAGAGAGCGACTTCGGCTCCCTGGATCTCGTTGGAGTGGATGTTGCCGTCAATATACATGGCCGGCTTGCCAGCGGCGTCGCCCGCGCTCCAGTCGGTGATCGTGAGCAGGTGCAGATCGCGTCCCTGGACGGACTTGCCGATGGTCCCATAGCGCACGAGATCGGGGTGAGTGCCGGCCAGGCGCCGGCAGATCTGACCGATCTCCTGCGAGTCGTAGTAGCGGTTCCAGGCGATTTCAACGTCGGGGTTGTTGGGCCCGCCCATGGCCTTGAGGGAGCTTGCGGTGAACTCGCGGTCCTCAGCCAGACCGGGCGCGGCCAGGGCGAGTGAAGTGATCAGTGCCAGCATGAGATAGCGCGGGGTCCTGCGCATCATTTCAGGGTCACCTTCCGGACGTCCGAGCCCGTCATCGGACTGCCCGAGGTCACGGTCACCGTCGAGCCCATCTCCGCTTCGATCAGCCAGGTGAGTTCCTTCGTTCCCCCGCTGCCGTCAAGGCGTTCGATCAGCACCAGGCGCCGGCCGCTGGCCAGGCGCTGGCTCGAGTCCAGCTCAACGGCGACACGAACCTTGGGGCTCCACTGGGAGCGGCTGCCCACACCCGTGTGGGTGGCCAGGACACCGTCGTTGGTGACGGCGACACGCAGTCGGTAGAGGCGCTCGTGGAGCGGCTCTACCTCGACCCGTTCCAGCCGCACTCGCGGCAGGCTCTCAGCGAGGTGAATGAGGAAATCACCGTAGTGCTCAGCGCGGGCGTCGAGGCTGTCGGCCGGTGGGGTGCTGGCCGTGAAGGGCACGAAGCCGCCCACCTCCACCTCGAGGCCGGAAAAGTCGGGATGCTCGATCCGGGTCCAGGGGACGAAGGCGTCGGCCTGGCCGCTCGCCTGCAGCCAACTCCACAGCCGGCGCTGATCGGCCAGAGGGTCCTCTTCGTCCGGCTCTGCCGACTTGGATTTCGCCTCGGCGGCGGCGCTATCGATCGCGGCGGTGTCGGCGGCGGCAGCTATCGCCGTGTCCGCCAGAGCGGCCTCGACGTCGGTCGAGCCTTGCGCAGCTGAGGAATCAACCGCCGCCGAATCAGCCGCCGCACGGGACTCGGAATCCGCCAGGGCTGGTGGCCACCAGGCCGGCACGCTGAAGGACCAGCGACCGTAGGCGTAGTAGGCCCACTCGCTCAGGGCACCGGCGGCCGGAGGTGGCTCGGGTGAATTCGCGTAACCGGTCACCTCCCCGAACTTCGAGGACATCGTCGCCAGATACGGCACGTCCTGCTCCAGCACGTCGGTGATCGGCTTCTTGCCCTCGATCTTGGCGCCCGGTTTCTTCGGCGGGTGAAGGAGATTGTCGTAGGGGGAGAAGGTGAACACGGCCGCGATGTTGGGGTGGGCGAAGGCGAAGTCAGCCAGGGCGCGGGACTCCGCCTCCGACACCTGGTGAGGGCCCGATCCGGCCTCGAACCAGGCGTAATTGTGGGTGAAGTTGCGGTCGAGGTCGACACCACCCGGCTCGTCCTCGTTCCAGGCCCCGTCCCCGTCGTCGTCCCTCCCCTCGGTGAAGAGGCGGTATACACCGGTCTGACCGGCAGCGGCATCCGCTTTGCGCAGCAGTTCGGGGATTTCCTCGTCCGGCATCCACTCCCCCAGCGGATCGGCCACTCGCACGGCGGTGATGAAACCGTCGCCGTTCAGGTCGTCAAAACCGTCCTCGTCGACGTAGCCATCCTTGTCGAGATCGATGGCGCGCTCGTTCAATCGACGCTCGTAGCGCGGAAAGCGGAAGTAGGCTTCGCCCGCATCGGGGTTGAGACGGGGGAACACGTAGATGGTAGATCGATGCAGAAGCTGGGTGACCGAGTCGGCCACGCCGTAGCCGTCGGCCAGGTCGCGGATGAAGCGAACGGAGATTTCGCTGCCGGCCAGGTCGGCCCCGTGGACGCCGCCGACGACGAGGAGGGCCGGCTTCTCGTCCGCTTTGCCGGCGGAGAGGGTGACGGACCAGATGTCGTGTCCGCCTGGGCTGCGACCGTGGGATTCCAGCTCCACGACGTCGGAGTGGGACTTGGCGATCGACTTCAGCTCGCGGACCATGCCCTCGTAGTCGCTATACTGCCCCCTGGCCTGGGCGATGCCCGGTTGCGGGACGGCGACACCGATGAGTAGAGCGATGGCGCAAGCAGTGGGTGTTTTCATGAGGTTGGGAGGCAAGAAGATATTTGACGGTGGTGCTGTCAAGGGGGGCGGCATCGGCCTCTCCGGATGATTCGCCCGCAGATTCCGGCACCACCTCCCCCGGCACCCTTGACCAATCCCTCCACAACCATCTCTATAACACCTGGTATGCAGGGGAGGGGGGAGGACGCACGCCATATCCATCCATTGCAAGGAGGGTTCAAATGCGCATTGTCCAGATTTCCGATATACATCTTGCCCCGTTCAGGCCGAGCACATTGCAGCACTTCCAGGTAGCGTTAGAGTTGGTGGCGAAAGAATCTCCGGACCTGGTAATCATCTCAGGCGACATCTGTACC
>JAYZCA010000163.1:0-25166 GCA_036339235.1 Candidatus Latescibacterota bacterium
ACGTGACGCTGTGCATCGAGGCTCTCAGCCCCGAGCAGACCAATTTCGTACAGACGGCACAGGAGGCCTGCCGGATGGTCGCCGAGATCGACCACCCGAACTTCCGTACCATGATCGATGTCTGTTCGGGGTCATCGGAGGCCAAAGCGCCGGCACAGCTGCTGCGCGAGACGCGGGATCATCTCTGGCATGTGCACGTCAACGACGCCAACAAGCGAGGTCCCGGCTTCGGCGAGACCGATTTCGTTTCCGTGATGGAGGCGTTACAGGAGATCGACTACCAGCGATACGTGTCTGTGGAGGTGTTCGACTTCGCCCCGGACCCGCGAACGATCGCCGCGGGCAGTCTGCATTACCTGAGGGGGATCGTCGACGGTCTGCGCTAGTCTGTTCCGTCCGCGTCGGTGTCGTCGGCGTTTTTGGCTTCGTTCTTGTTGACGATATCCCACACCATCCGGTCGAAATCCTCCTTGGCCAGGCGCTCTTTCTCTTTCTCCTGGCCCAGCAGTCGGCTCAACAGCATGGCGAGACGTTCGGGGTCGGACTCGCCCACCTTCGCCATGTTCTTGATCTCCTGGATGGATCGTTCCAGGGGCGTCAGTGGTTTGGCCCTGACCTTCTTCTTGGCGGTGCCGTTGTCGGGCCGACCTGCCTTGGCGCCCCCCTTGAAGAAGCGAGACAGCAGGCTACCGCCGGACTTGGCGGCACCCTTCTTTTTTTTCTTTCTGGCCTTGCCGTTGCCCTTGCTGTTCATCAGTCAGGCCGTCGTCGGGTCGATGGCGTCGCCAGGGCGGTCGAGATTCGGCCAACCCATCTCGCGCAGCCGCTTGTAGTCCTTGTTGAGTGTCACCGTCATATCTTCACCCAGGCGCAGCAGGATCATACAACCCATGGCCGGGTCCGTCGACAGGATATCTGTCAGGTCAGGCTTGAAGAAACCGACGAGTTCGCTCTTCTCCGCGGCGACGACGGAAGTGCTGCGTGGCGTGTCATCGAGCAGGGCGAACTCGCCGAGCAGTTCATCCGGCCCCAGGGTGCCCACGACTTCGTGGTCGCCGTCCACCATGCCGCGTACGATGTGCACCGAGCCTGTGCGAACCAGGTAGAGTCCGGACTGCTGTACGCCGCGCGGGATGACGACCTCCCCGCGAGCGAAATCGCGTACGTGGACGATGCGCGCAAGTGTCCTCAACTCCTTGGCGCGCAGAAGGCTGAAGATCGACACCCGCCCCAGGAACTTCTCCAGCGACTCCTCTGTCCGCGATGCCCGGTTGGAGAAGAAGTTCTCCCACTCCGGATCGACTACACGCTCAGAGGCTGGGGTTGTTTCGGTCATGTTGCTAAGATAACGACGGCCCCTCTACAGGGCGAGCCGGGCATTGCCGACCCCAGTCAATTGGGCGTAGTTGTGCATCGGTAACACGCACAGGAAACACGAGGAATGCCAGTTTGGTACAGCCAGTTCGAGTCGGTCTGGTCGGTCTTGGCCAGCGCGGCCTGCAGCATCTCAGTCACCTGTCGCGAATCGACGGCGCCAGGGTCGTCGCACTCTGCGACCCCTTTCCCGAAAATCTCGAAGAGTCGAAGATCGGACGATTCGTTGAGGGCTTCACTCTCGACGGAGTCCGTACATTCACCCGCTTCGCCGACCTGCTCGCTGCCGCCGCCCACTCCCTTGGCGTAGATGCCCTCTACTTTTGTATCCCGCCGAACCGGCACGACGGCGAGGTCATCGCCGCCGTGGGAGCCGGCATCCACGTCTTCGTCGAGAAGCCGGTCAGCCTCTACTACGACGAAGCCGTCGGCATGGAAGCTGCGATCCGGGAGGCTGGGGTCATCGGCACGGTGGGCTTCAACCAGCGCCACGATCACCGGCACGAGGCGATCCACGATTTCCTCCAGGGCAAACGCCTGGTGATGGCGACGGCAGTCGCCAACGGTTCCCTGGAGAGTCACTCGGTCAAGCACACGCGCACCGAAGACCTAGGCGGCCCGGGCAACCGCGTGTGGGCCGCCAGCGCTGCCTGGTCGGGTACGACCGTCGTCGAGGCGGGCATCCACCAGCTGGACACGATGCGTTATTGGGCAGGAGATGTATCCTGGACACGCGCCGACTATGTGCATCGCGACCCGGGTGACATCGAGGACGGCGGCGACAACCCGTACGCCTACTCGGTTACCTTCGGCTTCGAATCGGGGTTCCTCTTCAACCTGTTGATGGCGCGCCTGCGCAAGACATTCTGGGGTGATGGCTACACCGGCCTCATGTGGGACCACGGCCACGTGAAGATCGAGGGGGACGAGGTGGCGGCGTACTATTATTCAGGTCCCTACCCGCCGGAGGGTGGCCCCCCGCCCCACGACGACCTGCGCCACGTGCTGCCCCTGCCGGAGAGGCGGGACGGTACCTTCCATATCAACCAGTGCTTCGTCGAAGCCGTCGCCCGAGGCGACGACTCGATCCTGCGCAACACTTTTTCCTCGAGCCTGAACAGCCTCGCCGCCGTCCTGGCCGCCAATCTCTCGGACCGTCTCGGAGGCCGCAAGATCCAGCTCGCGGAGTTTGCCACAAGCGCCGAGTTCGCCGACTTCCGTCGCAAGCCCAACCAGGAGAACTGACCCGCCATGCCCAACTACACCTTCGATCACCTCCATCACGAAACGACGGATGTTACCGCTGCCGTCGACTTCTACAAGCGCGTTCTGGGTGCCACTGCAGGCGAACCCTTCGAGCGTGGTGGCGCTACCTGGGTGGAGGTTCACATCGGCCCCGTACAGGTCACCGTCACCGACCGTGAATTCTCCCCCATGGAACTGGGCCGTTACCAGGGCCTCGACCATTTCGCGTTGAACACCGACGACTTCGATGCCACCCTCGCCCACCTCGAAAAGGAAGGCGTGCACATCTGGTTTGGCCCCGTACAGATACCCGACACGGGGCGCCGCATCGTCTTCATCGACGGTCCCGACAGCGTCAAGATCGAGCTCATGGAGAAGATGTGACTGAGGTGACCGACCGCCAGCGCCGTCCTTTCGGGCTGTGGGACAGTCCCGTCGACGTCGCCGACGTGACCGACGGCATCGGGTTGCGCGCGCCGATGTTCGACACCGACGGTCGGACTCTGGTGTGGATGGAGCGGCGGGGTGCCGCCTCTGTCCTGGTGTGCCGGTCGCGGGGTGAGGTGGCGCCCCGCGAACTGGCTGCCGGCCACCGCGTGCGCACGAAGGTGTTCTACGGCGGGGGCGAATTCACCGTGGCTCGCGGCTGTCTCTATTTCGTCGACGATGGCTCACGATTGTTTGCCCAGCCTCTCGACGGGGGCCGCACACGGCCGCTTACACCGGCTTTCGGACAACCCGCCTCCCCCACCGTCTCCCACGACGGACGCTGGGTCGCCTACGTCCACAGCGATGGTGATACCGACCGCATCGCCCTCGTCGACACCGAGGGTCGACAGTGGCCGCAATGGCTGGCGGAGGGCGCCGATTTCTACATGCAGCCCACCTGGCACCCGCGCGGCCGCATGCTGGCCTGGGTGGAGTGGGACTTCCCCAACATGGCCTGGGACGGGACGCGACTGCGGCTGGCCGACCTGCGCCTGCCCACCGGCTCAGGCCCTTGTGTCACCGCCTCTCGGGTCATCGCCGGCGGCGATGAGGTGTCGGTGTTCCAGCCGGAATTTTCCCCGGACGGTCGTTTTCTGGCCTATGCCAGCGACGAAGACGGCGACGCGAGCCGGCTGTACCTGCGCGACCTGCAGACCGACGCGACCGTCTGTCTCACTCCCGAGGACGAAGGCGACATCGCCCTTCCGGGCTGGGCCCAGGGGCTGCGGACGCTCGCATTCTCCGCCGACAGCGGGCGGCTTTACTTCACGCGCAGTCGCGACGCCGAGCGGCGCCTCTTCGTCTGCGACTTGTCGACGCGCGACGTTCGGCCCCTGGAGAGCCTCGACGACTACGCCTGTGTCTCGCACCTGGCCACCGCGCCACGGGGCGACGGGGTCGCCGTCGTCGCTTGCACACCTCGTCAACCCGACCGGATCCTGTCCTGGCGCAGCGGCCAGGAAAGTCGCCTGACAGTGCAGGCGCGCTCTGGCAGCGAGGCGTTGCCCGCCGAGGCCCTGTCGTGCCCCCATCCGATACGCTGGAGTACCCCCGACGGCACGACGGCCCACGGCATCTATTACCCGCCGGCCAGCAATTGTTTCGACAGCGACGGTCACCAACCGCTCATCGTCAATGTCCATGGAGGCCCCACGAGCCAGTCCGACGTCGGCTACGACGCCGAGGTCCAGTACTTCGTCACGCGCGGCTGGGCGGTGCTGCTCGTCAACCACCGCGGCTCCACCGGCTACGGCCGACGCTACATGACCGCCCTGCGCGGCAACTGGGGTGTGTACGACGTGGAGGACGCCGTCGGCGGCGCTCGCCATCTCGTCGATCAGGCTCTGGCCGACGCCGACCGTCTTGTCATCTCAGGTGGCAGCGCCGGGGGTTATACCGTCCTGCGCGCCCTCACAATGCACGCGGGGTTCTTTCGCGCCGGCGTCTGCCGCTACGGCATCTCCAACCTCTTTGCCCTGGCTGACAGCACCCACAAGTTCGAGTCCCGCTACAACGACCTGCTCCTCGGCCCTCTGCCCGGAGCTGCCGACCGTTACCGTGAGCGTTCGCCCCTCTTCGCCGCCGACGCTCTGCGCGACCCCGTCATCCTGTTCCAGGGCACCGAGGACGACGTCGTGCTGCGCGACCAGTCTGACGCCATCGTCGAGTCCCTGCGCCGGCGCGGTATCCCCCACGAGTATCACGTCTACGAAGGCGAGGGGCATGGCTTCCGCCAGCCCGAGACGAAACAGAACTGCCTGCGCGCGACGGAGGCCTTCCTGCGCCGCCATGTCCTGTTCGCATGAATGATTGATCGACAACGATGAACTATGAAACCGTCATCGGCATGGAGGTCCATGTCGAACTGCACACGAAGTCGAAGATGTTCTGCCGCTGTCCCGCCGATCACTTCCAGGTGGACGCCAACCAGCATATCTGTCCGGTGTGCACCGCGCAGCCGGGTGCGCTGCCGGTCATCAACGGCCGTGCCATCGAGCTGACGGTGATGACGGGAATGGCTCTTGGCTGCGAGATTCGACCGCATTCGGTGTTCGCCCGCAAGAACTACGTCTACCCCGATCTACCGAAGGGCTACCAGGTGTCGCAGTATGAGTTGCCGCTGTGTGAGCATGGCCGGATCCGCATTGCTGGCGACGGCGACACGGAGAAGCACATCGCCATCGAGCGGGTCCATCTCGAGGAAGACGCAGGAAAGCTCCAGCACCAGGGCAACGCCAGCCTCGTTGACTACAACCGCGCCGGCGTGCCGCTGATGGAGATCGTCACCGACGCGTCGATCCGCTCTGCCGACGAAGCCTGCGCCTATCTGCTGAAAATCCGCCAGCTCGTCCGCTACCTGGGTGCATCCACCGGCGACATGGAAAAGGGCGCCATGCGCTGCGAGGCGAACATCTCCGTCCGAGTGCAGGGAACGCAGGAGTTCGGCACCAAGGTTGAAGTGAAAAACCTGAATTCTTTCCGCGCCGTTCGCAACGCCATCGATTACGAGGTACGAAGGCAGATCGAACTGCTGGAAGAGGGCGGCACCGTACGCCAGGTGACTATGAGTTGGGACGAGAGCGCCGCAGTCACCAGAGAAATGCGATCGAAGGAGTTCGCCGACGACTACCGCTACTTCCCGGAGCCCGACCTGCTCGACGTGGATGTCTCGGCTGAGTGGATTGCGGGCGTGCGGCAGAGCCTGCCCGAGCTGCCCCAGGAGCGCGCCGCCCGCTTCGTCGAGTCTTTGCATCTTGGCGCCGACGATGCCGCGATGGTCTCCGAGGATCGCACCGTGGCGGACTGGTTCGAGCAGGTACTGGCCGCCGGCGCCGACGCCCGCGCCGCGGCGAACTGGATCACCGGCGAGGTCTTCCGACGCCTCAAGGATACCGACGGCGCCATCGAGGAGGTGGCGGTGACTCCGGAACAGCTGGCGGAGTTGATCAGTCTCGTGACGGCGGGTACGATCAGCGGCTCCGCCGCCAAGGAGGTGTTCGCAGTGATGTGGGACGACGGTGGCGGCCCGGCGCAGATCATCGAGGATCGCGGTTTGCAGCAAGTCTCCGACACCGGTGAGCTCGAAGGCCAGGTCGACGCCGTCATCGCCGAGTATGCCGACGCCGCCGACAAGATTCGCGGCGGCGACGACAAACCGATCCAGTTTCTCATGGGTATGGTCATGAAGGCTACCAGAGGCAAAGCGAACCCGCAGATGGTTCAGCAGCTGCTACGCGGAAAACTCCAGAGGGATGTCGCCTCATCGAGGCGGACGCGACGTTGAACCCCTGAGCGTATTGCGACTTCACCATCTCGATGAATCCGGGCCGGGCGTCATCGACGTACCGGACGTGCGCTATGCCGGGCGCTGCCCCGTCACGGGGGATGAGTTGTCCATCGGACCCACGCCCGCCGTCATCGCCGAAGCCATCCGCCTGCAGCACTACCTGAACTCCTGTCGGAACACCGCCGAGGGATTCAGCACCAGTCACCTGCTGGAGCCGGCGGCTGGTAAGATGTTTGGTGTCATGCTGTGCCGCGACACGGACGGGGGCCACGGGACCCTGCGCGCCTTCTCCGGTGAATGGGAAACCTGGGAGTCCCCTGACGGATGGGTTCCCTCCAGTGGTTATCTGGCCGAGTACGCCGCCGATCGGAGGAACACCGAGGCGCGCGTCGCCGAACTGACGCGGCAAATCGACGACTTGAAGACGCGGCCCACCAGCAGGCCTCTGCGGCGAGAGATCGAGGCCATCAAGATCGAACGGGGCCGGCTGTCGCGGGCTCTGACGGACCGGATCCACGCGGCCTACCGCTTCGAGAATGCCCTTGGTGAAGTCCTGCCTCTCACCGAAGTCGACACCGGAAGTCCTCGACCACCCACGGGAATGGGCGATTGCTGCGCGCCCAAGCTGCTGCAGGCTGCCATCCGCCACGATCTTGTGCCCCTCGGGATGGTCGAGTTCTGGTGGGGCTCTCCGTCCGCCGTCCACCCTCGTGTGGAGGGTACCTACTACGGTTCGTGCCGATCCAAGTGTTATCCCATCCTCGGGTTCCTGCTGCGCGGCATCGATGCGGCGCGCGTCCGGCCATCGTGAAGTTCCTCCCCCCGGACCTTCGGCACCGGCCCCTGTCCATCCTCCACCAGGAGGACAGCTTCGTCGTCGTCGACAAACCACCGGACTTTCTTTCGGTGCCTGGACGATCTGCCGGCATGGACGACTGCGTCGTGGCCAGGGTCCGCGAACTCTTCCCCCACGCGAGGGGATCTCTGGCAGCACATCGTCTGGACATGGAGACTTCCGGTCTGATGGTCCTCGGACTCACACCGCAAGCGCACCGACACCTGTCGCTGCAGTTCGAGCAACGCCGGGTGCACAAGACCTACCTGGCGCTGGTGGAGGGCTGTGTCGGAGCGGACTCGGGGCACATCGAACTCGCCTTCAGCGTCGATCTCGCCAACCGTCCTCGGCAGATCCTCGATCCCGTCGACGGCAAACTCGGTATCACAGACTGGAAAGTCGTCGAGCGTGGATATGACTCGACACGGATACGCTTCACCCCCAAAACGGGACGCACCCACCAACTGCGTGTCCACGCCGCTCACCCGGAAGGCCTCGGCCACCCCATCATCGGTGACCGCCTCTACGGCAAAGCCGCAGACCGTCTCATGCTCCACAGCACAAGCCTGGCCTTCCACCATCCCGATGACGAAACCTGGCAAGAATTCAGGATGCCCCCACCCTTCTGACGGTGAAAAGTATCGCGCTGCACGGACGCCGCCGTAGATTAGGTGTCATGGTCGAAGCTCCCATCACCGAGTTGCGCGTCTCCGACGACGCCTTCGACGACCGAGAAGAACTGCGCCGGCGCCTCGCCGACGAAGGTTATCTGTTCTTCAGAGGCCTGCAGGACGCCGACCGTCTGCGCGCCTTGCGCCGTGACATCCTGGGCGTGCTGATGAAGGGCGGCTGGCTTGTCCCCGGAACTCCCGTCGAAGACGGCATCGCTCGCATCGAGGCCCAATGCACGGAAGGGGACCCGGAATACACCGGCGTCTATCACCAGGTGCAGCGTCTGGAGTCCTTCCACCGCTCAGGCCACTGGCCAGAGGTGCTGGACGTGATGGCCAGGGCCATCGGTGACGAGGTCCTGCCGCAACCGCAGAAAATCTGCCGCCTGTGGTTCCCGCAGTACACGGAGCACACGACGCCGACCCACCAGGACTACGTCCACTTCCAGGGCAGCTACGACACCTATACCTGCTGGGCCCCCGTGGGCGATTGCCCCGTCGAGCTCGGCGGCCTCGCCATCATCCCCGGATCCCACCGTCCGGAGGTCGTCATGCCCCACCATTTCTCCCTGGGCGCCGGACTGCTCGCCATCGACGCCGACGAAGTGTCCGGCCAGTGGCAGACGACGAACTACGAGATCGGCGACACGCTCATCTTCCACAGTCTCCTCGTGCACCGCGCCCTGCCCAACCTCACTGAGAACCACATGCGCCTGTCTCTCGACAACCGCTACCAGTCCACACGTGTCCCCATCGCCGAGCAGATGCTGATGCCGCACCTGTCCGGCATCTCGCCGCTGAGCTGGGACGACGTGTACGAGGATTGGCAATCCGACGATCTGAAATACTACTGGAAGGTTCACGATCTCGACGTGATGGCCAAGCAGATGCAGTGGCTCGACCAGCTCAACGCCGAGGCCCTGGAGCGCGCCGCCCGCGGCGACGCCGATGCCGCCTACCACCTGCGACGCCTCGTCCGGCGCGATCCTGAAAGCGAGCAGGGCCAGCGGGCGAAGGAAACCCTCGAAGCGGCAGGTCTCCTGTAAAGTTCAGCAGACAGACCGCTGAGGACCTCTATAAACCCTTAGGGTGAAACCCCACAGGATCGCGAAGCGATCCCGTGGCGAGGCGTCTGAATCCCTCTCGACTGAGAACCACCGATCAGGCGCCGCCGCCACCCCGCAGCAACTCTCCGACGCGCTTGGCCACCAGTATTTCCTCGCCATCCTCCAGGTGCTGGGGATTGAGCCAGATCGCGCCGTTAACTGCATCGGCGAATACCGCTACCGCCGGGTTTCCTCCCTCCAGCACCTCGTCCATCTCGACAATCGTGCAGCCCACGACGGCCTCGTCGATGGCCAACCGCGTACGCGGTATGCAAAGGGGCCGTCCGCCACGTGTGGGGTAGGTCACCTCTCCTTTGACGCCATCAACGTCCTGCAGGGCGTCGCGCATCCGCTCGGCCATCCCCTGCCAGCGCGCCATGCGTTCCGTTTCGTCCTGGGCGACGAACCGCCGCAACGCGAACACGAGACCGACGATCTGTTCCTTGCTGACCTTCAGCGGTCGGCCGATGCCGCCGTTGGGGAAGGCCTGCCCCCTCGCCGCAGCCACCCATTGGGCGCGGCCGCAGAGGATGCCGGTGTCGTTCGGTCCGGAGATATCCTTGCCGCCGCTGAACAGCACCAGGTCTCCTCCGGCCGCGTAGAACGCGTTCAGGTTGCTCACGGGAGGCAGCTCCGCCGCGGCGTCGACGATGACGGGAACCCCCTTCTCGTGAGCGACAACCGCCACATCGGCCAGAGCCAGCGCCGGTTTCGGATCGAGGACGACGTAGAATACCGCCGCCGTGTTGGGGCCGATGGCGGCGGCCAGCTGTTCGCGTGTGGCCCCCTGCGGGCCACCTACCTCGACGAGGCTGCCGCCGGCGACGCCGATGGCGTGATCGAAACCGATGCGGTGCGGCATCTGCACCAGGATCTCACATTTCGGACCTACCGTGGGAAGGGATCGCATCTTTTGGCGATCCCTTCCGGTGAGCACCGCCGCTGTCGCCAGCAGAATGCCGCCGGCCGTACCCGTCGTCACCAGAGCCGCCTCGGTACCGGTGAGACGCGCCACCTCGCCGCAGGCCCACTCCACGAGTTCCTCCATGACGATGAAGGAACGCGCCGCCTCGCCCATTTTCTCTACCACATCAGGAGCGATCAGGGAGCCGCCCAGGTAGGTCATGCTTCCGGAGGCGTTGAGAACTCTCCGGATGCCGATCTCGTCGTAGACGCTCACTTCGATTCTCCGCCCTCAGCGGGGGGCATGATCAGACCCTCGGGGTTGCGTATGCCGTATAACTCGGGCAGCTCGCGCCAGTCCGTGCCGGTGCGCCCGTTCCAGTCCCACTTCAGTTCGCCTTCGAGAAATGTCAGTTCGCAGCGCAGCCGCTGCTTTGCCTCGACACGTCCCTGGCGCACGTCCAGATAGGCGAAATCCCCCTCCAGCACGTTCAGCGCCGTCACGTCGGCCACGGCGCCGATGCTGAGATGACCCAGCTCCGGGTGACCGATCTCACGTGCCGGGTTCACCGTCGACTCGCGGATGATCTCCTCGAGAGGCATACCGATGGCGAGGAATTTCGACATCACGTTTGTCATGTCCTGCATTTCGTCGTTCATACACCACGTGTGCAGATCGGTGGAGATCGAGTCCGGGTAGAAGCCATTCTCGATAGCCGGTACGGCGTTGCGCCAGTAGAAGCTGCCGCCGCCGTGACCGACGTCGAAGATGATGCCGCGCTCCCGCGCCTCGTAGAGATACCTCAGCACCTTGCCATCGGGCCCGATCCACGGCACGTCACCGAGAAACATGTGCGTCGTGATGTCCCCGGCACTCATTCTCTGCGTCACCAGTTCGTAGTACGGCCGCTGCCTGGGAAACAGTCCGAAGTCGACCATGCTCGGCTTGCCGAGTGCCCGGCCGGCTTCCAGCATGCGGTCCACGGAGATCCACTCAGGTCCACTGTAGTGGGCCGTCTTCATGCCGACGATCACATCCTCATGCTCGCGGCCCATGGCGACGGCGGCGTCCACCTGCATGTCTTGGTGGTTCTGCTCCATGTCGTTCGACACCATACCCATGCCGACGATGTTGAGAAAGGCGAACATACGCGTCTCGAAACGGTCGAGGACGCGGTAGCGGAAGTCCTCGAACATCCGCCAGCCAGCAGAGCCTGTGTCGACCATCGCTGTCACACCGCTGCGGAAGCTGAATCCGTCGGGCAGGATCGAGCGGTCTCCAGCCCAGGCATTGCGAAAGCCCGAGGTGGCAAACATGTGCGTGTGGATGTCGACGAATCCCGGGGTGACCACCAGGCCGGACACGTCGATCACTTGGCCGGCGCTGACGGCGGGGATGTCCGTGTCGACGGCGGCCACCTTGCCGGCGGTGATCGCCAGGTCTCGCGCCGCGTCGATGTCGTTGGCCGGATCGATGAGATGGCCGCCCTTGAGCAGCAGATCAAACGTCATTCAGGACCTGTCCCTTACGATGTAGTGGACCTCAGTGGTGAGTCTCTAGCGGATGAGGACGACGCGCCCCGTCGCCCGAAAACCGATGGTAGCAAGACGATAGAAATAGACGCCGATGGCCACGTCCCGACCGCCATCATCGCGTCCGTCCCAGCGAATCGTGTAGCGACCGGCGGCCAGGCTCGGCGCCGGCGCCAGGCTGCGCAGCCGCTGACCGAGGGCGTCGTACACGGCCAGATCCACCGTGGAGGTTGTCGGCAGGTCGAAGGCGATAACCGTCGTCGCGTTGAATGGATTGGGCCAGGCCTGGCGCAGCGCGAAGGAGCCTGGCAGGGACTCGTCTGTCGAAATTACCGCCGGCGGCGTCGTTGGCTCGCCGTCGAGGTAGGGACTGAAGTCCACCTCCCCTGCCAGCATGGCGGCGATGGCGGTGCTGTCCGACGTACCCCAGTAATTGCCCTGCGCCGTCAGCAGAGCGCCGCTGCGATTGTCGATGGCTGTGGTATTGCCGATGAAGGTGTTGCCGGCGATCGGGTCCGGCACCGGCGTGCCGATCACACGCAGGGCGGTGACG
Source organism: Candidatus Latescibacterota bacterium (assembly GCA_036339235.1). Lineage (GTDB taxonomy): Bacteria > Latescibacterota > UBA2968 > UBA8231 > UBA8231 > UBA8231. The sequence continues at coordinate 11,996 of JAYZCA010000163.1, forward strand.
TTGCCGGTGAACGTGTTGTTCACCACCTGCGGCGCCGACCGTGTCGACAGCATCCCCACAGAGGCGTTGACGAAGTCGTTGCTACGCACCGAAGCGGCGGCCACATCGTGGAACTCCAGTCCGTTGCCGGTGAAGTGGCTCATCTCCACGGCGGGGAAGCCGCCATCGGCTACGAGCCCGGCGCCGAGATTGTTGTCGAACGTCGTCGTCCACACCTCCGACACCGTCGAGGTCAGCCGCACGCCGGCCACCAGGTTGCGCGACACCTCCACCTCCTCCAAAACGATTCGTTCGGCGCCGTCGGCACGCAGGCCGTCGCCTCGATTGCCGATCACGGTGGAGCCGTGCAGTTCGAAGATGCCCTCCCAGCTGCCCAGGTCGATGCCGTGCAGACGGTTGCCGTCTACCGCCGTGTTCCACATTTCGATGCGCTGCCCTCTGCCGCCGTCGGCAACCAGCCCGGAGCGCGGATCCTCGTCGTCCAGAAGGCCATTGCCGCTGATCCGGGAGTCGATGACGAGCAGGCCGGCGTTGTTGACGACGACTCCTTCGCGGCCGTTGCCCTCCACCACGCTGTTGCGCAGGCGCAAAGTACCGAAGCCGCTGGCGTTGATGGCGTTGGTCGTGATCGTGCGCAGGTCGACACGGTCGACGGTGGCATCGTCGAACAGGGTCAGTCGCAGGCCGGTGGCCAGGCGGCTCAAACGGCTGTCGGCGAGGCGAAACCCGTCGGTCACGTCGCCGGCAAAACCGACTCCCGCGTGTGTCAGGGTCAGACCCTCTGCATCCACTGTGCCGCCCTCGACGAGCTGCACGCCGGACCACAGTTCTGACCGGTCCTGGGGATCGATAGTGAATACCGCGGGTGCTGCCGCACTGCCGCGCACGACGAGTCCCCCCTCCACGACCAGTTCCGTAAATCCGGGGCTTCGCCCCCGCAGCGACAGATCCTCAGCTGCAAATCGAACCGTAGCGCCGGGTTCGATGAGCAGCTCGGCGGCGGCGGGTACGATGACATCCCAGGGGATCTGCTGCGTCCCGCTCCAGGTGGTTCGCCCGGCGGGCAGACGGGCCCGCGTCAGCCCCAGGGTTGCACCCTCCAGAATCAGCGCCCCGCTGCGCACCGCCGCCTCGAGGCCGGGGCTGCCGGCCCCCGGCAACAGCACACCCAGCCACAGACGGCCCGCGGCTCCCTGACGGCCGATTGTCACCGGATCGCCCACCGTAGCATCGACGACGAGTTCGCCGTACACGATGATCTCACTGCGGGTCGTATCGAAACCGGCGGCGCGTTTGTCGCCGGCGGCGAAGGTCAGCCGAGTACCCGCTGCCAGCCTCAATGTCGCACCCGGTTCGATCACGATGTCACCATCGAGGCTGACCTGTCCCGTCCAAGTCGTCAGGCCGGAGATGTTGCCTTCCAGCGGCTGGCGCAGCAGCACGTCGAGCCCCATCCGCCCATCGCCGAGGGAGGTGATGTTCTCCAGGGCGAAACCCAGCGGCACGCCGCGACGCCCCCCGGCGTGACCGCGGGCGCCGGGATTCGTATCCCAGGCGAGCCGCCGGTAGCGGATACCATCGAACGGATCGGTGGCGTCCCCCTCGTTGCCGTTGTGGTCGGCGGCGTAGGCGGTATCGCGGGCCCAGAAGTCGAGGTTGTCTCCGCCGGCCACCGGGTCCGGCATATCGCCGGGAAAGCCACGGTCGCTGAAGAGGCCGTCGGCGCACACCAGGTCGACCTGCTTGTGGTGCTCCTCGTCGTTGTCGGCCCGCTCGTCCACGTGCCACACCAGAAGCCCGCCGCCGGGGATGTTGCGATTGTAGAAGCTGGCGAAGGATTGGCGGTTCTCCACGAGGAAATACTCGTCCAGCGTCAGCGGAATCTTCAGCACCCGGCCGCCGCGGTCCAGCGGTTCGAGGATGACTCCCTTACGGCTGTCGGTGACAACATCCAGTCGATCGTTGTCAATTCCCAGCCAACCCAATTCGGCCAGCGACCAGGCGCTGAACGCGTTGGGACCGTCCTCGACGCCCCAGCCCAGCGTACCAAGACCCATCAACCCCCACTTGCCGATGCCTGCCGAATCTTCCACCGGGTCGAGTTGGCCGTCCGCCGTCACCGACGACTGGTCGAACAGATCGGGCAGGCCCAGCACGTGGCCGAACTCGTGGCACATGGTAGCCGCCGTCACAGTGAACACATGACCCCTCTGTGTGGTGCCGCCAAAACCGGAATACTGACTGCGCACGCGGATGACTCCGCCCCTCGCCGCCCTGTCGTCAGAGAGGAAATCGGCGCTCAGGCCGAGGCTGGCGATGCCGGTGGCTCCGCCGATGAGAAAGTCGCGGGGTAGGGTGAGCAGGTTGACGAAGACGACATCGACGTAGCCGTCGTCGTCACCGGAGTTCGGCACGCCGTCGGGGCCATCGTTGTCGAACCGCCCCATGTCGACATCGGCGTCGGCCTGCTCGAGGATCTCCAGATTGAAGCGATCGTACTGGCCGAGCGTTCCCGGTGTGCTCGCCAGATACGCGGCTGCGGGGGATGTCGATGCGTAGCGTTTGTCCAGCACCTCGCCACCGACGCGCAGGCGGCCGCCCGACATCTCGTCGTAGAAGTGGGTAAAGCTGCCCTCGACGTCCGGAGCGAACAGGTCATCGGCCCATGGCGGCTTGCTGACGTCTCCGGGCGCCTCTCCGGCAAAACGGGCGAAGATGACCATCGCATTGTACGTGCCCGTCGTCGACACACCTTGCGCCACGGCAGGCGCCGGCAATGACGCACAGAACACGACGGCAAGACACAGCGATGCCGATGGCGGTACGAAAAATCGGCGGAGGGGCTGCAAATCAGCCGATGAGATCGAGGGCGGAGCTTGTGACCGCAGACAGGCCGAAGCCGTCTGAAGTCCGGTTGGGACTGGAGATACTCAGCAGACGACGGCTGTCGTTGTCGTTGCTCAGGAAGGTGCTGCGCAGGCTGGCGCGCTGCGAATTGAGGCCGGTCAGCGAGGTCGGCGTGCTGAGGCCGCCGAGGACGCCGGTGAGTGGCGACGTCCCGATGCTGTCTCTGCTGCGCAGGGCGTTGAGAGGACTGGATGGCCTCACCTGGGCGCGCAGCCGGTTGACGAGGCCCTGCCCCGAAGTGGGAAGGTCGAACAGAGATGTGCTGCTGCGACCGCCATCGGACTGCAGCAGGCCGGAACTGAACTGCTGCACACCCGTCGAGGTGCCGCTCAGGGCCGACAGGCTCTGCCCGTTCTGCACCTGGCTCGCCACGGCCGCCGCGGCACGTCGACTGGCGGCGATGGCGGCGAGACCCTTCTGCACCCGGTTTGCCCGTGCCGCCTCGCGAACCTCTTCCACCGGAGGCAGAGACGGTGCCGCGGGTGTCGATGCCGGCTCGGGTGGAAGCGGCGCGATGAACTGGCTCGAGGAGCCGGCCGTGGACTCAGCCGCGGAGGGGGATTCCGACAGATCTGACTCTGCGGGTGTACCGACCGGCGGGATGTTGATCGTTCCCCGCGACAGACGCGTCTCACCAGGCTCGGCGGTCCGGCGGCTGGCGGCGAGGGCGTCCAGGCCGAAGCGACGATTCTGCTCCGAACTGTCCGGCGCGGAGGCAACAGAATCACGCTTCCGGAGCTGGCTAGAGAGGCCGGAGGTGTTTTCGAGGGCGTTGGCGGTTTCGAGCATATATCTGCGGCACAGATAGTTACGTGCTCTGGAAACTTCCCGTGTGGTACAATGTACGGTGGTGGAGGACCGCGATCAAGGCACTTTTCCTCTCCCGTTTAGGTGATGCCGTACGGCTGGCTGCACTCTTTGATGAAAGCCTCGGTCTCGGCTTCGTAGATCAGGAAAGGATCGTCAAGGTTGAGATACCTTTCGTCCTCCACGTAGATAGAGTCCCAATCGATGACGTAGCGTGATTTGTGCGTCAGCGCCCGCATGACCGTCGACCGTGCCCGAGCCCGCGTGTCAGCCGGTGGTTTGACGATGGCCTCGTCAACCTGCTGCTCATCGACGACGCCGCGCACGATGCCGCGCCGCCGCAGGTCGTGATACAGTCCGCGTTCGGGATTCAGGTTGTGATATTCCAGGTCCAGCGACTGGATCCACGGATCGTTCCACTCGACTCCCTCCGCCTCGATGACCGTCTCCAGCAGCCACTTCTTCGTCACCCAGTCGATACGATCCACCAGCGCCATCGGGTCGTGGTTCAGAGCGTCGAGCACCAGGCGCCACTCGTCCAGCACCCAGTCGCCCTCGGGATCCTTGCCGCGCAGGTAGGTCTCGGCCAGCCGCAGGTACTGGCGTTGGATCTCCAGCGCCGTCGTGAAGCTGTCGTCCTCGAGTTGCACCTCCCACTTGCAGGTGAGGTCGCGCGAGATGTCGCGAATCGCCTGCACCGGATCGAGGAGCTTGACGTCGGGGACGATCCGTTCCTCGAGCAGCTCCAGCATCATCGCCGTGGTCCCCACCTTCAGCGCCGTGGCGTACTCGGACATGTTCGAGTCGCCCACCAGCAGGTGCAGACGGCGGTAGAGGCCCCAGTCGGCCAGCGGTTCGTCGCGAGTGTTGATGATGGCGCGGCTGAACTGGATCCACTGGTAGATCTCGGTGACGATATGGTCCGCCCGCTGCGAGATCTGGAACGTCACCTCTCCCTCATCGCCGCTGCCGTACTCGAAGATGTCGGTGTGGCAGCCGACGCGACCCGAGCCGGCATAGATCTGCCGGCTGACGAAGAAGGGCAGGATCGCCGGCAGCAGGACCTCCGAGAACGGCACATCCCGGCGCACCAGGTAGTTCTCATGGCAGCCGAAGGTGGCCCCCGTGTAGTGGTCGATGTTGTTCTTGAAGAATCCCGCGTCGTGAGGCAGTTCCAGCTGCTGCAGGGCCCGCTGCAGGATGACCTCGCCGGCGCGGTCGGAGGCGACTAGGTCGAACAGTCCGCGGCACTCGGGAGTGGCGTACTCGACATGTCCCATGTCGATGTAGAGGCGCCCTCCGTTGAACAGAAACCCCCCGTTGCGGGGGGGCTCGTCACGACCCCGGTAGTGGATATCGAACATCCCCAGCCCTTCACTGTCAAACACCGTGTCCTTGGTCTTTACCGAGATGAAGTCGGGACTGAGGAACGGATCGGAGTCGGGCGGCATGCAGCCGAATTCGGTCTCGATGCCGTAGATGCGGTTGCGCATTGGGCGAGGTCTGCGGCGCGGCGCTTTCTAACGGAAAGCCGCCAGCGCTCCTTCGAGGTCGGCCTCGGTCAACAGCCGGAATTTCGTCTTGGTGGGCAGCGTGCGGTCGAGGACGGCCACTTCGATCCGCCCCGCGTCGAGGGCGGTGCGCACCGCCGCCCCTCTCTCTTGTTCGGTCACCGGCTCACCTGCTTCCTCCACTTCCTCGACCTGCTCGCGCCCGGCATGGGCTCGGCCCTCCGCCCAGGCGTCGAGAGCCCGTACCAGCGCCGCGTCGAGAGAACCATCACGATCGTCGCCGTCACGCAGGCGTTGGAGGATTACCTCGGCGTTGTCGGCGGTGTCGGACACCACGGCGGCATTTGCGGATGACGTGAACGCGCCGTCAGCGGCGACCGTGTAGAAGGTCTCCAGCGGGTCGGAAGGATCGAGTTCTGTGACCATCACCCTGGAGATGTAGGGCGACCGGAAGATCTCGTCGAAGGCAGCCTTCACCAGCGGTCCCAGGCCGAACGCCACCAGGCGCTGCAGAGACACGTCGCTTGCCGACAGGTTGAACGCCTCCACATGGGCGATGTCGATGATGGCCTTGCGCAGCTTTTCGATGTCGGCGGGATGGCCGATACCGGCGAAGGCGACCTGATTGTAAACCTCAAAGACCTTGCGTGGCCCCGGTGTCGACGTCAGCAGCAGAACGCCATCGGCATATGAGACCCCCACTACGGGACTAGCCCCCTCGAGCTGATCCTCGAGATACTCACGCCGGTTGCGGATCGCCTCGACCCAGCGGTAGGGTTCGTCGAGCATGGCTCTAGGACCCTACCTGCAGGCTGCCGTAATGGGTTGCCAGGTCGGTATCGGACACGTCGGTGATGCCGTCGCCGGTGACGCGCATGACCTGGGGGTAGATGGCCGCCGTCGACTTGAAACCTCCGGTAGCGGTGTCGAACTCCGCCGCCGTCTCGAGCATCTGCAGGACGAGTCTCAACGCCTCGGCCTCGTCGCGCTCGGCGAAGGGGCGTTCCCAGCGGTTGAGAAAGTAGAGAGCGCCGCGGATGATGGGGGAGCCGGAGCCCGTGGTACAGAAATCGACGGTCTCGAAGTTGGCTCCGAGTACGTCGTAGAAATAGATCCGGCCCCCTGCTTGCGGGCCACTGTCCTCGTGCGTGATGTAGATGGGGACGACGGCGCCGATGCCCTGCATGGCCATGGGCAGATTGTCTTTCAACAGACGCGACAGCGTGCGCAGGCGGCCATCGAGGCTCAGTTCCTGCAACTGTGTACGCCGATAGTGCTGGAAGGAGATCTCCAGCAGGCGGGCGATCTCATAGGCGTTGGCCGGAGAACCCGACAGGGCCAGCACCGACCGATCGTCCACAGTCAGGACCTTGGCGGCGCGGTCGTAGACGACGACGTTGCCAGCTGTGGCGCGCCGGTCACCGGCAACGAGGACGCCGTCCCGGTAGCGCAGGGCCAGGATCGTCGTCCCCTCCGTGTGCACCCCGGCGGGACCCACGCCATTTCCCGTCGACACCGTTGCTTCGGGCGGGAAAAACGCCTGCGGCGCTGGCAGGCCGCGCTCCTTGAGAATGCTGAGGAAGTCGGCGCTCTCCATACTATCCGGACACCCCTACTGACCCGTGCGCTGACGGTAACGCCGCGCCTGGTTGGGGTCGACCTTGCGCATGCGCCGCAGCAGGTCATCGGTGTTCGGCCGGTCCACTTTCGGTCGGCGGGGGCCCGACTCATCGTTGCTGTCTTCGCCGCTGTCGATGGGGCCTTTCGGCCGTGGCGCGCGGTCGCGCATCTGGGGACTCATGGTGCCTCCTTCGCAGTCAGCGGTGAAGCCAGCGCGGCGAGAAGTTCCTGTACCGTGCCAGCCTGATCGAGTCGTGTGTTGAAGATAGCCGCCGTGTTCGCGTCTACACAACTGCGCAGGTCGACGGTGCGGACGCGGCCGTCGACGTCGAACTCGATGCTGTCCCAGTTCAGGGAGCGCACCTGAGCACCGAACTTCTCCAGGGCATGGCCACGGAACCAGGCGCGCGTGCCCTTCGGCGGTGTCACCCGCGCTGCCTCGATGGTGGCCTCGTCGCACAGCCGTACCACAGAGCCGTCCGGCGCTCCCTCCAGCATCAGGTACAGACCTTCCTGCGGGTCGACGTTGTGGTATTCCAGGTCCTGGCTCTGCAGCCAGGCCCGGTCCTCTGCCTTGTTCCAGTCGAGCCCTTCGGACTCGGCGAAAGCGTCGAGCAACCACTTTTTCGTCACCCAGTCGCAGCGGCCTACCAGTTCCATCGGGTCCGCAGCCAGCGCCTGCAGGGCGGCCTGCCATTCGTCGAGGACCCAGTCTGTCTCGGCATCGCGCCCCGCCGCCTGCGACTGCGCCCGCTCAAGGTACGCCGATTGCACGTCGACGGCTGAGATCACTGAGCGGTCCGTCAGTTCCAGCTCCCAGCGACGGTCGCTGTCACGGCTGATGGCCTTTACGGCACCGACAGGATCGGCAAGTTCCAGGGCGGGCACGTTCCCCGCCTCGAGCAACTCGAGCACGAGCCGCAAGGCGCCCACCTTCAGCGCCGTCGCCCACTCGCACATGTTGGCGTCGCCGATGATGATGTGCAGCCGTCGGTAGAGCGTCGGGTCGGCGTGTGGTTCGTCACGCGTGTTCACCAGCGGTCGGCGGGTCATGGTGTCGACGCTGGCAATGACCTCGAAGAAGTCGGAGCGCTGGGCCAGCTGGAACACACCCTGATGGTGCCGTGATCCATCGGCCTCGACGCCGACCTTGCCGGCGCCGGCGTAGATCTGTCGCGTCACCAGGAAAGGCAGCAGCGCCGCTACGACGTCGTCGAAGGGGATCGATCGGGGCAGCAGGAAATTCTCGTGGCAACCGTACGAGTGCCCCTCGAAGTCGGTGTTGTTCTTGTAAAGGCGGACCACACCATGCCCCCGCTGCTCGGTCCGACGACGGGCACACTGCAGCACGATGTGCTCGCCGGCGCGGTCCTGGGCGATCAGGTCGAACAGCGACAGACACTCGGCGGTGCTGTACTCTGGATGGGTGTGATCGTTGTAGAGACGGGCGCCGTTGGCCAGGATCAGGTCGGACTTGAGATCTTTCAGCGGGATCTTGCGCGCCCGGTCCTTCTGCAGGTGTTCGGTCTCGTCCAGATCTTGTAGTAACTCGCCGACCTCAAAGCCACGCATGTCACGCCGCGGGTTCTCCAGGTCGTAGTCCCAGAGCGCCACAAAATCCTCGCGCGCGTAGCATCGGATCAGCTCCATCGACTCAGTGACGACATCGAGATCATCGACACCGTCGACCTGAATCCCGTACTCGGTCTCCAGACCACACAGGCGGCGCGGGGCGTCCTGCCCTGAACCTGAGTCTGAGATCAGATGACCCTGCCAGCTGCAGCGCGGTCCCGGGGGCGCTCCGAGTGTGCCGTCTTCGGCTGCACGCGCACGACGTTTTCAGGATCGTAGTCGAGCAGCTTCAACCAGTCCTCGACGCTGTCGGTCGGCGGGAACACCTCGTTCTCGCGATACTCTGCACGAACGGCTTCGAGCAGATCTGCCTCGCTCACGCCCGCCTGTTCGATCGTGTTCTCGGCGATGGCACGCTTGATGGCTGCCTCCTTGGCACGCTGCACGATGTTGTCGATCAGGGCCCCGGATGCAAGATCGCCGAAGTGCAGACTCTCGGTGCGTCCGGATCGCAGCGCCACTTCGAGGACCTTGGTTTCCTCGGTGCGCGCGAACAAGGTCCTGGCAGCCACTTCGATGAAGGCTAGGCGCGCCGCTTCGGCGCTGCCGTGTTCGCTCACCGCCGCTGGATCGAGGGGCAGATCCTCACTCAGGTAAAGACCGAATATGTCCTTCGCCGACTCGTGATCGGGCCGGGCGACCTTGATCTTGCGGTCGATGCGACCGGGCCGCAGGATGGCGGGGTCGATCAGGTCTGACCGGTTCGAGGCAAGGATGATGACCACGTCCTGCAGCGACTCGATACCGTCCATCTCGGTGCAGAACATGGGCACCACGGTATTGGTGATGTTGTGGCTGCGCATCGAGCGGCGCGTACCCAGGATCGATTCGGCTTCATCGATGAAGATGAAGGGCAGGTAGCCCTCTTTCCGTTTCTGGCGCGCCTGCGCAAAGATCTCGCGCACCATACGCTCCGTCTCGCCGAGCCACATGTTGAGAATCTCGGGGCCCTTGATGTGCATGAAGTATTCCTGCACATGCAGACCCTCCTCCTCACGCAGATGCTGCACCAGGCTGTAGGCAGTGGCCTTGCCGATCAGCGTCTTGCCACAGCCAGGAGGCCCGTACAGCAGGAACCCTTTGGGAGTCGAGTACTGGAACTTCTCGAACAGCTCGGGGTGTAGCGCCGGCAGTTCGATGGCGTCGCGGATGGCACGGATGGCCTCCTGCTGGCCGCCGATACGCTCCCACGGCATAGGAGGGATTTCCTCGAGGAAGTGTTCCTTTCTCTCCTTCGAGGGGAGCCTCTCGAGGGCGACGCGCATCGACGGGTCGGTGCGCACCTCGTCCCCGATCTTCAACTCGACGTCGGTCAGTTCCTCGGCCCGCTCGAGAACGAAGTCGGAGGTTCCGTGTTCGTTGCCGATGCGCAGGCGACCCTCTTCGAGCACGTCACTGATCCGGGCCACCGGGCCGACGGGAGCGTAGCCCATCAGGCCGACGACGGCGTATGCCTCGTTGATCAGAACCCGTGTGCCCACTTTGAGATCTGCCGGGTCTACTCGTGGATCGATGTTGGCGTAGTACTCGGAGCCGCCGACGAAGACGGTGGCGATACCCGTCTTTGGCGACCCGAGGAAGATGCCGACGCGGTTGGCCGGCGCCGTGACCTTCTCCAACGCCGCCTCCAGCTCTACCAACGCCCGGCGGGCCTCGTGAAACGTGATCTCGCGGTCCATCAGCTGACGGCGCAGCTGGTAAAGCATGGGCCGCGCCGGATCGCGATCGGGAAGACTCAACAGGACCTGATCGATGAGCCGGACCGGTTCGTCGTCGTAGCTGTCGTCCGTGTCGGCGGGTTCGCCCTCCCAGGGTCTCCCGTCGTCGTCCCGGTAGCGTCCAAAACCGTCGTCGCGATTCTGTGCCATGGCGTCGCTGCTGCCTAGTTGATGATCGTGCCGAGACGGGAATACCGCGTGCGGAAGGGCAGGGTCGGCAGGTTCCACAGAAAATTGCCGGCGTCTAGAAGCAGCTGCGGCAACCCCGTGTAGAGCGGCCCGGAGACGAGTGTAGACGACCAGTAGATGATCATCGCCTTGCCCTTGATCAATCTGCGGGGCACGGGGCCGAAGAAGCGGCTGTCGTTGGAGTTGTCGCGGTTGTCCCCCATCATGAAGAAGCTGTCCGCGGGCACGCGGATCGGCCCGTAATTGTCGCGGGGACTCCCTGACCCGGGCAGGATCCGCCGATCTGTCTGCTTGCCCATAGGCGGCAGCGCCAGGGGCTCGCCATCGACGAAGAGCTGCTTGTCCCGCATCTCAACCGTCTGCCCGCCGACGGCAACGCAGCGTTTGATGAGGTCGCGGCCCGCCTCCGTCTTGGAGCGGAAGATGATGATGTCGCCCTGTTGCGGGTCACGCAGGGCCGGGAGGCGGAACAGGGGCTCGCTGAGGGCAGGCAATTCGACGGGAGCGCCGTAGACGAATTTGTTCGCCAGCAGGTAGTCGCCGACGAACAGGGTTTCCTCCATGGAACCGGACGGGATGTAGAACGCCTGGACGACGGTGCTGCGGATCAGCAGGGCCAGTCCGACAGCGATGAGTATGGAGGACCCGTATTCACGGAAGCCGCCGCGGGGCGAACTGTCGGTCTCTGCAGGCATCGGTTCCATTCGGAATGAGGATCCGGGACGATCGGCCACCCGGCTGGTAGGCCGAACATACAAAAGCGCTAATTCGTTGTAAACCTGATGCCGGTTTCGGGCCTTTCTGCGGCCCGCCCAAATGGCGCAACTGCTTGTGAATTCAAGAGATCCTCGCCATACTTCGCTCCAACATTCGCCTGGATCACCGACCTGCCGAGCGTCGCCCGCTCCCACACCGGAGGCCAGGCGACCAAGGGGGCTCCACAAGCCGGTCCGCGCCGATGAAGATCCGATTCTGGGCGTCCGTGGCTCCTTCCCAGTGGCGTCTCCCGATGTCATCCGCTACGGCGGCAATACACCCTGCATCGAGATCGAGACCGACGATGGCACCATCGTCATCGATGCCGGTACGGGCATCCGCGACCTCGGCAAGTCTCTGCCCGAACGTTCCGTCACCCCGCTTCGACCTGCTGCTCAGCCACGCGCACGGGACCACATTCAGGGGTTCCCACACTTCGAACCGCTCTACCGTGACGACATTGCCGTCACCGTCCATGTCCTCCGGCATCCGAAACACACGCTGCCGAGCATCTTTGCTGGGCAGCAGCAGAAGCCCTTCTACCCTGTCCCACTGCAGGACATGAGCGCGCGCATCCTGTGCCATCGCCTCAACCACCCCGGCGTCACCGGTGGCTTCCGCATCGAGTCAGGCGCCAGGACCCTTCGCCTACATCTGCGACACCGATCTCAACGGCGAATACCTGCTGGCCTCTGACCTGCCTGCCCATTCAGACTCCGAACATGCCGAGTGGATCCTGAGACTCCGGCAGGCGGCACGTGATCTGGGTCACGGTGCGGATTTGATGGTTTGTGATACGTTTTTCCTTGGCGAGGAATACGACCCCCTTCTGGGGTCACAGCTGGCCCGACGACTTTCTCGAGTTTGCCACGCAGGCCGGCGCCGGCACCATGTGCCTGTTCCACCACCGTCCGAGTCGCAGCGACGACGAACTCGACGCCATGGTTGAAGCTTGCCGCGTCAGGGTGGACGGCAATCTGCAGGTTCTTGCCGCCCGCGAGGGTGAGCAGATCGACCTGTGAACTCCCCGTCATGCGAGGACTGTCGTTTGCACATTAAGCTGTGGGGCACCAGAGGTTCCGTCCCCACACCGACTCCCGGAATGACTCGATGCGGCGGCAATACCCCCTGTGTCGGGGTCCGTACCGTCGACGGTGAGCTGCTCATCCTCGACGCCGGTATCGGCCTGCACTGGCTGGGGACTGAACTGCTCGGCAACGGCTTTGCCGAAGGCGGCCAGGCGCACATCCTGATCACCCACACGCACTGGGGTCATATCCAGGGCCTCCCCTTCTTCCCGCCCATGCTGGTGGGCGGTTGCCACATCCACCTCTACGGCAGCGGCGGCAGCGCTCCTCTCGGCAACGTCCTGCGTCGGCGGATGGAACGCGCCTACTGTCCGGTGCCAAATTTCTTCGACGATGGCGTCGGCGCTACCGACGGCGACCGATATCGATGAGGAAGCCTTCCGCATCGGCGCCACCACGGTCACCCCCCGTCGTGTCAACCACGCCCCGGGTGTGCCCACCTTCGGTTTCCGCCTCGATGACGGCGACAGCTCCATGGCCGACATCCCAGACGTGAAGTACCTCGACGACGCGCACAGGCGACCGGCCCTCGAACTGGCCGACGGCGTCGACTTGCTCATCCACGACGCCCATCACACTGCGACGGAGTATGAAAACCCGGCGCGGCCACGGGCATTGCAGCGACGCGACGGCTGTCGCACTGGCGGGCGTGTGTAAAATTGTTCTGTTTCACCATCATCCCGATCACAATGACGACGTGATCGACGGTATCGTCAGCGCTCACACCGACGGCGATCTCTCCGTCGAAGCGGCCGCCGAACGCACCGAGTGTGTCCTTGAACCTTCCTGACAGAACCACGCGCAGTCCCACAGCTCTTCGTTTTTTTGCCACATCCTTTCGCGTCGTTTTCCTGGCAGCCCTTGGCTTGGCCTGCGGTTGCGGCGAACCAGACTCCAAGTTGCAGCGCACGCATGCCTACATGGATTCGCTTCGCCTCTACCT
>JAYZCA010000164.1:0-5981 GCA_036339235.1 Candidatus Latescibacterota bacterium
CACCTGGCGCAAAAGGCGCGGTGGACGACGGCGGGCCTGCCGCGGGGGTTCGGCTTGCAGCCGGCCTTCCCGAATCCATTCAACCCGGAGACGACGCTGCGCATCGAGATCCCGACACCGACAACCGTGCGGCTCGACGTCTACGACGCGGCGGGGCAGAAGGTGCGCACGCTGCTGTCCCGGCCCATGTCTGCCGGTGTGTTTACCGTGCGCTGGGATGGACGGGATGAGGCAGGACGCACGGTCGGCTCCGGCGCCTACTTCGCCCGTCTCCGAGCCCCCGGCTTCCGCGCCGAACGCAAGATGCTGCTGTTGCGCTGATGCGGCAGTAGGAGCATCATGCGCCACATCCTGCGCCGTCCGTCCTGCACCGCCCTCTTCACGGTTCTTTTCTTGTGTGTCGGGAGTGCGCTAGGAGCGCAGGTGCTCGACCTCGGCGGTGGACCGGCCTTACCCGCCCGCGCCGGCATAGGCGATACGCTGCAGATCGGTCTGCACGTCGATGCCGCCGGACGTCGACTGACCTCAGCCAGCCTCGCCCTGCAATACGATCCAGCCATCCTGCGCCCTGTCGGCAGTGGCGCCGTCTTCGTACCAGATGCGAGTTTCTTCCCCCGGGCCGTGATTTACGAGAACGGCATCGTTTACGAGAACCGCATCGCTGACGAAGCCAGCGGCCTGTCCGGCAGCGCCAGAGCCCGCTTCGTCGCCGTCGCCGGTGCCGCCAGCGGCGGCGTCCGCCACACGATGACGGGCGAGGGAATTCTGGCCACGATCCGTTTCGTCGTGGTGGGGTTCGCCGATTCGGCCGACATCCGGCTCGTCACCGACGGCAGGGATCGTCCGCTCTTTACCGAACTTGGTCGCCCCGGTGTCCAGGGTGGTTTCGGCGTCGCCGAACCAGAGCGTCTCAATGTCGAACTCGATCGTACCGGGTTTCTGCCGCTGTCCGACGTCGATGTCGAGGCCGGACGTGTCGTCGCTCTCGGCCTGCGGCGTCGTACAGCCGACCCCATGACCTGGTTGGCCAGCTCCCGTTCGCCTGACCTCGTCGAGGTGCGGGTACAGGGTGACTCGCTGCTGCTCGAGACACGGCCGCGCACCGCCGGCACTGCCATCATCGACTACGTCGTGCTCGACGTCGCTGGCAATCCGGTCGGTTCCGGGCAACTCGACGCCATCGTCGTCGACGCCCGCCGACTGCTGGCCGCTGCAGGTCTGCAGACGGAAGAGGATTTCGGTACCCGGCGGTTCTCTCTCGACGGTTTCCTGGAACCGGGTGCCCAGCTGCCCTCGACGGTGGCCTGGGAGGCATCGGTGCCCGCGCCCTTATCCGGAGGGATCGACGGCGACGATCTCCTGCTGAGCGCTCCGGCGGACTGGTGGGGGCAGGAGATGGTGACGTTGCGCCTGCGATCGGGGCGTGATCTGCTCGATACGCTGCAGGTCGCGATCAGGGTTGCCTCCGTGAATGACCCGCCGCGCCTGCAGCTGCCGGCATCGATGACGGCGACTGTGGGGGCACGTACGGTGGGGCCTCGGATTTCCGACTGGGTCACCGACGTCGACGATGACATCAAGGATCTCGTCATCGAGCTCGTCGGCGATAGTGTCGATGTCTGGGAAGAGGACGGTCGCCTGCAGCTGCGTGGGGTGCGCACCGGCGCCGCTGTCGTCCACGTGAGGGTCACCGATCCGGCGGGAGCCAGCCACCAGGGCACGGTCGATGTCGACGTCGTCGCCGCCAGTGTGGCGCCGGTGATCCTGATTCCCGCCGACCCATTGCTGTTGCCCGGGCAGCGACTCGCCCTGGCTCTGGGCCTACTCGTCGTCGACGCCGACACGCCGCGCGTCGATGATCTCGAGATCGTCGTCGTTGCCAGCGGTGCGCTGTCCGCCGCTGTCGTCGCCGACTCGCTCGTTCTCACGGCGGGAATGGCCACCGCCTCCGATGCTGAAGTTTATCTCACGGTGACCGACGTCGACGGCAACACCGCGTCCGGCATGTGGACCGTGTCGATCCTTGCCGGCACGGATGTCCCCGATGGCGTTGGCGAAACGACGAGCCCGATCAACGCCACGGTTCCGATCGAACCCGCCTCGCAGGTGAATCATCCGGATGTGGTCGATGGTCTCGCAGAATCAGCCGACCCTTTCGGTTTTGCCGACTTGTCTCGACTGGCGGTGACGGCTGGCGAGGCTGTGGTCTTCGACGTGGCCCGTGTCGTCGAGCCGGAAGGTAGCGGCCGTGCCTATTCGGTAGCGGGAGCCACTTTCGTCGACGTCGAGATCGACGGCGACACCGGGCGGCTTGTGATCACGGCGGCCGCCGGAACAGCGGGTCGGGAAGTGCTGCTGCTGTCGGCGGCAGATGGCATCGGCCGCGTGGCGACGGCAACGCTGGAAGTCCTAGTTACGTCGGCGACTGAGGGTGATGCCCTGCGGCTGCAGGCGTTGCCGGACGTCACCCTCGATTCCGGTGGCGAGCAGCTGGTCGATTTAGACGCGTACGTCGACGGGGCCCAGGGAGAGGTAGTGTGGTCGGCGACGCCGGACGGTGACCTGGTGTCGTCGGCTGTCGGCGGCAGCATGCTGTGGCTGCGTGCCGGCGCGGATGGAGGGCGCGCGACGGTCCTCATCGCCGCGCAGGATGAGGCCGGCCGTCGCGCCAGCGAACTGCTGCACGTGCAGGTCAACGCGCAGGCGCCCGACACCGGGACCTCCCTGCGTCTGACACCGCCGCCGGCGCTGGCCCTGATCCCCGATGGGAATCTGACCGTCGATCTGCGCACCCTGGTCCAGGGGGAGGAGGATGTTACGTGGAGCGTCGCCACCGACGCCGGCCTCAGCCTGACGCTGAGTGGCGACACCCTGTATGTAGGGGCAGGCGCTGACGTGACCGCCGGCTGGCGAGAGGTGACGCTGGAGGCTCGGATCACGGGGGGGACGGTGACGCTGCGCTTCCAGGTAGCAGTCACCGTGCCCCCGCGACTCGTGCTGCGCCCGGCGCCGGAGGCCACCGTGGTGGCCGGTCTCATCAACGATGTCCTGAATGTGGACGACCTTGTCAGCATCGGTGCAACGGACAGCATCAGCTGGTCCATAGGCGGCGGCGTTCTGCTGAGACCGACGGTGACGTCGCAGCGCCGGCTCGTCATCGACGCTGCTGGCGCTTTGCCCGGCCGCGAGGTGCTGCAGGTGACGGCGGCTTTCGCAGGGGAGACGCGCCAGCTGTCCGTGTCGGTTCGCGTACGCGTTCCCGTCGTCGCCCTCAGAGCGCCCGATTCGCTGCTGCTGTCCGACAGGTCGGCGGCGGTTGCGATCGACGACTGGGTGCAGGGTGAGATTCCGGCAACGGCCTTGGAGTGGCAGGTCGGGTCATCGCCGGAGGGTGTGTCGGCGGTGTGGGACGCGTCGACGCGTCGTTTGCGCATTTCCGGAGCCGGTGTCGGCGATCTGCGCCTGTGGGCGCGGTTGGCGTCGGGTCTGCAGGTTGCGACCGCCGTGCTGCCGGTACGGCTCCGGGTGAAGGTGAGTGACGACGCCCCGGAACCTGTCGAGGAGGCGGACGTTGCCGCTGTCTGGTCTCTGCGACAACCCTCTCTGCCGGCACCGATGTCCGGGGACACGATCCTCGTGCCTCTCGCGTCTCTCACAGAAGGTGTTGCCGCCGACTCCCTGGAGTGGTCGGTTGCCGCCGATCGTGGCCACGCCCGCATCGTCGCCGGTCACCTCGAACTGTCAGGGGCAAGCGACTTCCTCGTCGCCGTCGAGGCGACCCATCGATCGGATCCAGATGGCGAGGTGATACGGCTGGAGATTCTCGTCCTGGTGCGCTCCCCGCCGGCAGCGGCGCCCGTCGTCGATCTGGCCTGGGACCTGATCGGTGGCGACCGTCCCGGACTGCGGTTTCGGGTCGACGCAGACGCCGACGTGACCCTCACCCTCCAGGTGACGATCCAGGGTGAGTCGACAGTGTCACATGAACTGAAATCCGGCGCTGTGGTGCGGCTGCCAATGCCGTCTTCGCCGAAGCAGATCGGCGTGCGCGCTCGGGGGTGGCGTCTTGGGGCTGTCGGGGTTGACTCGGTGTCCCTCCATGCGGGCTGGTTCGCCGGCCCGGGGGAACTGGCAGGGCCCGACAGTATCCTCATTATCGGTGTGCCCGCCGGCATCCCCGGCGGACTGGCCGTTGTCATGACCGAGGCCGACGAAGCCGGAGCCGTTACCGTCGTTCGTGTCGGAGGGTTGGCGGCTCTGTCGATCCGTGCCCTTGATGCTGACTATCGCTGGACGGCGCTGCAGGAACGGACCACCGCCGGCTGGCAGGATCTGCCCGGCGCCTGGCGCACCCCGTCTGGAGTACGCGCCTTCACCGACAGCCAACTGGGCACCACCGTTTTTCGTCCCGTCGCGGCGACTGCGACGGACGCCCTCGATGCGGTAGCGGAGCGGCTGCCGGGTCCCTTCCCGAACCCTTTCAACGCCAGTGTCACCCTGCCGATCGACACCGAGAGCGGGACATTGCGGATCTACGACGCCACGGGGCGAGTCCTGCGCACCTATGATCTGCGTGCGGGCACGGCCGTGCACTGGAACGGTCGGGACGACGACGGCCGGAGGGTGGCCAGTGGCGTCTACTTCTACCGATTCTACACCGGGGATCGGTCGGGGCCGGTCGGCAGAATGACGTTGCTTCGATAGTCGGAGAGATGCAGCTGGCGGATTCGGAAGGCCAAGGTGGAACGGGCTTTGCTCCCCTCAGGAGGAGAGAATCCAGTTTGCCGCCGCCTGCTTGGCGCTGACAGACCACCACTTCCGGGGGATATCCCTCCGACATGGACTGTCGCGCCGCTCGTTTCCGTCTACGCCGCTTCCTCTCGGGGACGGTCCAGCGCGGAAGCGCGCGCCAACGGATTAGGAAAATGCTTCCCGTCTCGACTCGACAGAGCCCGTGCACCAGACGTTCTATCCATGTCACCTTGCTGGGTATGGCCGTGTGGGCGCTGCTGACCCCTGCGACGCCGGCATCGGCGCAGACGGTGTCGCTGGAGCCTGCCGTGCTGCAGCGTATCCCGCCGGCCGACATCGGCGACGGACGTTACTACCAGCAGCTGCGCATCGTGCTGGAGCACGACGATGCCGCAAGTTCCGAGACGATCGCTATCGATCTGCCGGAAGGGGTCGTCGTCAGCGACACCGACTCCGACGGCGCTCTGTTCGACGAGATCCGCGTCGTCTACCGCGCGGTCGACGCGGAGTTGCCGCGCTTCAAGGCAGCGACGGTGACCTCCGAGTCTCGAATCGTCATCGAGAGCCAGGAGCGCGCCGGCGCTGGAGGTGAGCTCTACGTTCAGTTTCCCATCCGTTCCACAGTTGCCTCGCCGGCCTCCGAGTTGCCGTCGTCCTCCGACAGGGCCTACCGCGCTCTGCAGTTCGCCGATGACCGGGAACAGGACCTGTTCGCCGCCGACCTGCCGTTATTGACCTTCGTCGACACCGAGACCTTCGCCAGCGTCGGATCCATGGGCATCGTCTATCTGGCGGCGCCACTGGCGGCGGGAGAGGACACGACGACGACGGCGCGTGGCACGTGGTTTCCGTCCGAGCCTGCAGTCCTCGTCCTGTCGCTGCCGGACCTGGTGTTCGACGCTGGTCTGGGCAGCCCGAATCGCCTGGCCGGCCACGGCGACGGGGACGACGCCAACGATACGCTCTACCGCTTCTTCTTCTCTACCGACGCCCTGCTCACGGTCAACGCCGACGTCGCCGTCGAGGCGCGCCGAGTCAGCGCCGCCGCCGATACGGTGCACACTGAAAACGAGGGCGAGGGACGGAGCCTGCAACTCGTTACCCGCGACCTGTCGGCCGGCTCCTACTGGCTCTACGTCACGGCCGATGTCACCGGGGGAATCCCGCTGGCACGAAGCCGGGTCCTGGTGGTGCGTCACGAACCGGTTATCGAACGTCTGGGCCCACCG
>JAYZCA010000165.1:0-4425 GCA_036339235.1 Candidatus Latescibacterota bacterium
CCCGCGGAAGTGCACCCCGACGACGCCTGGGATCGCGTCATGCGCATCAACTTGGACGCGGTGTGGATCGCGTCGCAGGCCGCCGGCGTGTACATGTTGGCCGCCGGCCACGGCAAGATCATCAGCACCGCCTCCGTGCTCTCGTTTTCAGGTGGCGTCCTGGTTCCTGGTTACACGGCGGCCAAAGGCGCTGTGGCCCAGCTAACGAAGGGGCTTGCCAACGAGTGGGCCGCCCGGGGTATCAACGTCAACGCCATCGCGCCCGGGTACTTCGTCACCCGCAACACACAGGCCTTACGGGATGACGCGGACCGCTCACGGACGATCCTTGAACGCGTGCCAGCCGGACGCTGGGGAGATCCTGACGATCTCAAGGGCGCCGTCGTCTACCTCGCCTCCGCCGCCGCCGACTACGTCCACGGTCACCTGCTCGTCGTTGACGGCGGCTGGTGCGCGCGCTGAACCAGGCGCTCCCATTCCGCCGCCGCAGTGGCACCGAAAGCGCGCTCAAGGACGGCCCGCGCTGCCACCATCTCTCCCGACGATGCCAGGCATCTTGCCGAGCCTCGCGCAGCTTCGGCGTGGCGGGGCTCGAGTCCGAGTACTGCGGCATAGGCGCTGCCCGCACGCGCATCGTGCATTGCTTCACGCACGACGGCCACCGCGAACAGTGCCTCCACATACGCGGGTCGCGCCTGAGAAGCAGCCTCGTAGGACGTCAGTGCCTCCTCGTAACGCGCCAGACTCACCAGCGCCGCTCCTTGATTGTAGAGAGCGTCAGCGTATCTGGCATGGATGTGCAAGGCCTTCTGGTAGGCCGCGATGGCTGCCTCGTGGTCTCCCCGCTGCTGCTGCCAGCGCCCCGATCCGTAGTGAGAGCGGGCACTCCTGTCACTGACCTGCAGAGCACTTGCGAACAGGGTGCCATCGTCGTGCCAGTCGGCGGTGCGATCGCGATCCAGCGCCACACACAGCAGCAGCCAGATCCCGGTGACGAGCCATCCTGTCGCGGCGCCCCGACGTCGTCCCAGGTCACCGAGCAAGACAGCGGTGCCGATTCCGGACCCCGCAAGCAGCGGGTACGCGAGACGCTCTGCGAAGATGGTGCCTATGGGAATCACGAAATGAGCGGCCAGCGCCAGCATGGCGATGGCTGACGTCGACCACAGCGTCGCCTGTGGATGACGGCGAACGAGGCGCCACATGAGGACGCCGACAGAAGCGCAAAAAAACAGGGAGGGTAGCCAGGCCGTCGGGTCCTCGATGGCGATGACGGGTACGGCGTCGAAGGAATAATCGGCCGACAACGGCCACGGGAAGAGGACGATCTGCAAGTAGTGGACGACGAGAGTTGGAGCGTTCAACCAGCGCGTCACGACGTCGGCGTATGCCAGCGGATTGTCGAGGAAGCCGATGCCCCCTGGATCGAGATGACCTGTGAGAGCGGCTCGCAGGGCGACAGGCAACACCATCGAGACGCTGGCGCACAGCAGCGGCAGAGGTCGACGATCGTGGAGCAGAAGGGCGGCAAGGGCACCGGCGGCGAACACGACGGCGCTTTCCTTGGCCAGCGCCGCCAGGACGACGAGGGCCGCAGCCATCAGCGTTGCCCGCGGACTCAGTGTGGTCACCAGGATCGACGCACCCGTCACACCGCCGATGAAGGCGAGCAGATCCGCCGTACCAACGACGGTGTTGACGACTTCCGATGCCGCCGGATGCACGCACAGAAAGGCGCCGGCCATCAAGGCTGTGGCAGGTGACAGGCCGGTCCGGCGCGCCGCAGTCATCAGACAGACGCCAGCGAGCACTTGCAGGAGCACCGAAACCAAGTGGAAGAGCATGGCGCGCTCGCCGAAGAGCAGGCGTTGAAGAGCGATGAGGCTCAGCGTCAGCGGGCGATAGAGACCACCGGTCTCGCCGGTCACTCCGTGCCAGTAACTCGTCGTCCAGATTTCCCCCCAGGCCGCGGTGCCGACAAACCGGTTGTCGATAACGATACCCGTGTCGTCCAGGCAGAAGCCGTTGTCGACGACGCCTTCGTAGGCTGCAACCGCCAGTCCCAGAAGCAGCAGCCAGCCCATGGGAGGACTACGCAGAAACCCAGCGACTGCGTGCGGCGTCCAACGCGGGAGAGTGTGGTCTTCTTGCTGCAGTGTGTACCTTCCTTGACGGTCCTTCCGGAGGCTCGTGATATTAGCCCACTCCAAGGAGAGCGTCAGCCTCTCCCGCCGACTCCTTGCCGCGATCGACAATGGATTCCTTTATGGCCCGACGGGCACACTGGATCGTTCGAAACGCCCTCGTCAGCGTCTGCACAGTTGGGGTCCTCATTGCCGGCATCCTTGCCGGTGGCTGCGGATACATCCGCTCGGTGGCCACCGGCGGCCTGATTGAGGATGTCTCGAGGGCTGCTCTCGAAAACGGTGACGTCGATCTCGTGATGCAGGCCCTGCCCACCTATCTGTTGCTCATGGAGGGCCTGATTCGGGATGAACCTCGAAATCCTGAATCTCTGCGTGCCGTCGCCGAAGGATACACCGCCTACGCCACATTGGTCGAGGCCGATGACCCGCGGCGGGCGGCGGACATCTTCGTGCGCGCCAAACACTACGGCACTGCCGCACTCATCGCCCGTCGACCTGCCGTTGAGGTTCTGCTCTCCGGGCCGTTCTCCGAGTTCGGTGACATAGACAACCACCTGCGGGCAAGTGACCTGCCGTACGTGTTCTGGGCGGCCAGTTCCTGGGGTGCCTGGATCGGCGCGCACACCGACTCCATGGCCGCTCTGGCGGATCTGCCCCGGGTAATACACCTGATGCAGTGGGTCCTGAAACACGACGAAAGCTTCCGCAACGGCGACCCCCACGTTTTCCTCGGCGTCTACCACGCCGCCCTGCCGCCGCTGCTGGGCGGCAAACCGGAGCAGTCCCTGTTGCACTTCGAGCGCGCCCTCGAATTGACCGAAGGGCATGACCTGATGGCCCGCGTGCAGATGGCCCGCTTCTACGCCCGCCAGACCTTCGACCGCGAGCTCTACGTATCCCTCCTCGAGCAGGTATTGGCCTCGCCCGTCGACACGGTCCCGGAACTGACCTTGCAGAACGCCGCCGCCCAACGCCTGGCCCGCACCCTGCTGAAAGAGGTCGATGTCTATTTCTGATCACGGCGCTTCAGGCCGGCGCGCTCCGTGGCGGGCGCCATGTGTCGTCATCATCATGCTGAGTCTGTTGAGCCTGGGCGCCCCTGTGACAGCGCAGACCGTGTTGAAGATCGCCACGCTGGCGCCGGAGGGCAGCAGTTGGATCACCGCCTTGCGGCAGATCGACGCCGAGATCCGCTCCGAGACGGATGGACAAGTGCGCCTCAAGATCTACGCCGGAGGCGTGCAGGGCGACGAGGACGTCATGCTGCGCAAGATCCGTATCGGGCAGCTTCACGCTGCCGGCCTCGGCGGGCCCGGCATCAGCCATGTCCTTCCCGACGTCCTCGCCCTCGAAATGCCTTTCCTGTTCGAGAACTATGACGAAGTCGACTACGTCCTGGGAAAGACGGAGGATTACTACCGCAAGGCCTTCCACGACGCCGGGTTTGTCCTACTCGGCTGGTCGGACATCGGCTTCGTCTATATCATGTCGCAACAGCCGATACGGAGTGTCGAGGACCTGAGCGGGCACAAGGTCTGGCGCCTGCAGGACGAGCCGATCACGGGTGTGCTGTTTGAGAAAGCCGGTGTTACGTCCGTCCCCTTGACCATCCCCGATGTGCTGCTCGGCCTGCAGACGAACCTCATCGACGTCGTCTACGCCTCGCCAGCAGCGGCCATCGTGCTGCAGTGGTTCACTCGGGTCAAATACTATACCGACCTGCCCATCAACTATTCGATCGGCGCCTTCCTCGTGCAGCAGAAAGCCTTCGACCGGTTGACGGCAACGCAGCAGCGGCGGTTGCTGGAGATCTCGGCACGCCACATCGGGGCTCACAATCGACGTTCCCGCACCGACAACCGCGACGCGCTGCAGATCATGCGGCGCGAAGGAATCGCCGCCGTCGCCTCCTCGCCGGAGGCAGTGGAAAGCTTCCAGCAACTGGTGCGCGAGTCGACACCCGAACTGATAGGCCACGCCTTCAGCCGCCAGGCGCATGCGATGGTGCACCGGCACCTGGACGAGTTTCGCGCACTCTCGCCGAGCGAGTGATGGCGGCAACCGAGGTTGAAGTCGGTGGACCCCGTGCCCACGTCGGGGGCCGCACCCTCCTCCACCGGCTCGAAGAGGGCGTTCTCGTCATGCTCGTCGGTGCCCTTCTGGTCCTGGCCTTTTCCCAGATCCTGTTGCGAAACTTCCTCGGCATCACGTGGCTGTGGGGGGATCCGCTGGTCCGTCATCTCGTGCTCTGGGCCAGCTTTCTCGGCGCCCTCATCGC
>JAYZCA010000166.1:0-9535 GCA_036339235.1 Candidatus Latescibacterota bacterium
ATCCAGACTGGATCAAGGGGGAGACCGGCCCGGAGGTGCTCACCCTCGGATCGGTGGCCGACCACATCGACCACGTCTGCCAGCTGGCCGGCGACAGCCGGCACGCCGCCATCGGCTCGGATCTGGACGGCGGCTACGGTACCGAGCAGACCCCGGGGGATCTCGACACCATAGCCGATTTGCAGAAGCTGGTCGATCTGCTGCGCCAGAGGGGGTATGCGGATGCGGACGTGGAGGAGATTTTTTCCGGCAACTGGCTGCGTTTCTTCAGGGATGCCTGGCGTTGACCACGATACGCCTCAACGAGGGGCGGCAGCGGTGGTGCGGGCGCAATTACCGAACGGAGGAGATAGATAATGGCACGGAAGAGACTTCGGGTAGCCTTGATCGGATGTGGGGGGAACATGCGGGGCGCGCACCTTCCCCGCCTCAGAGAGGACGGGCAGATCGAGCTCGCCGCCGTGGCGGACCCGGCCGCGGAGCAGGCGGAGGCTTTGATGGACGCCTGGGGCAGCCGGGTGCCGCGTTATATCGATTACAGGAAAATGCTCCGCACGGAATCGCTGGATGCCGTGGTGGTAAGCTCGCCGCACTCGATGCACTACGAACAGGCCAGATACGCGCTCAGCCGCGATCTACACGTGCTCGTTGAAAAGCCCCTGACCATATCGTCGCGGCATACGAAAGCGCTGATCGGGCTGGCCGACAGGAGGAAGAGGATCCTTGTCGCCAGCTACCAGCGGAACTACTACGCCCCCCATGTATATGCGCGTGAGCTGGTGCAGTCGGGCGCCATCGGCGAACTGCGCGGTGTGGTCTCATACGTCACCCAGAACTGGGGGGGTGTCGGTGGCTGGCGTCTGACTCCGGAGCTGTCCGGCGGCGGCATGTTCATGGACACCGGAAGCCACCTGGTCGCCTCGACGCTGTGGGTGACCGGCCTGCGGCCCCTCGAAGTATCTGCGTTCATGGACAACGCCGGGATGGCTGTGGATCTGAACGCAGTCGTCAACGTCCGCTTCAAAGGCGGCGCCTGCGGCAGCCTCAATACCTTCGGCGATGCCTGCGTACACGACGAGCGCATCGCCATCCACGGCAGCGAGGGGTGCATCGTCTTCCACCTGCATGGATGGAGGGTCAGGGAGGTGCTGGTCGACGACCAGCCGATGCAGATCCCCAGACGAATCGGCGAGGATTCACCGGATGCCGCCTTCTTCCGCTTCATCAGAAACGGCGGCAAGGGCTATGAACTGCCGCACTTTGCCCTGGCAGTCGCCCAGCTCTCGGAGGCAGCGTATCGGTCGGCCGAGCAGAAGCAGCCGGTTCGGGTCACGAGCTGACTTCCGGCGGGGCTCGGAAGCGGCGGCGGGGCAACCGCCACCTCCGCAGGAGCGCCGCAGGCACTGCAGCCGTCTACAGGTTGAAGTTGAAGTCCTCGATCAGGGCTCCGGGAATCCGTCCGGATCCCGTATCTCGGGACCCGTAGGTCCCCGCGTCAAGAATGACTTCGCGCTCCCTGGTGAGCCCGATCAGGTTCTCACCGAAGGCGCGATAGAGCGTCTCGTCGAACCGCATGACATCGAGCGGCGCCGCGATCCGCCCTCCCTCCACCCAGAAGCTGGCGAACCTCGTCATCCCGGTGATACGGCAGGCGGGCCGGTCGGAAAAATTCAGGTACCAGACGTTGCTGATGTAGACGCCGGTGTCGAGTCGCGCCAGCGCCTCCTCCTGAGGAATGTCCCCCGCCGCCATGTCGAGTGACTCCGGCGCCTCCATGTCGTTGGCGCCGTTGGTCGGCACCGCGTACTCCCTGGCGCTCCGGGGAGAGACCAGGCAGTGCTGCAGTGCTCCGGCGGATATCACCGTCACCTGGTCGGGTTTGAGGAATCCCTGTGCCTGAAAATTGGGCGCCACCCCCTCCTTCGTGTTCTCGGCGATAGTCACCTGCGGCGAAAGGGTTGCGCCCTCCTCCATCATCCTGATGAGGACGGTCTGCTTGGTGCGGCGCGCTTTCAGGCCGTAGCCGCCCCAGCCGACCAGGCCGATGAAGTCGAGGACCGCGACGGGAGTCAGGTAGACCCGGTAGCGACCCGGCTCGATGGCCCGGGGTTCGCTGTCCAGCGCCGCCAGCTGCCGGGCGGCACTGTCGATCTTGCCGGTGAAGGCGTCGGCATCCCACTCGAACCCGGCGTAACCGCACTTCACCGCCTTGTCGGCGCGAAGGTAGAAGCTCCAATCGAAATTGTAGCTGAAGGCGGAGAACCAGTTGCGTTGGCCCAGCGAATTGGCGAAGCCCGCATATACGGGGCCAGCGGAATAGATCCCGACGAGATCGCGACCGACGCCGCCCGCTATAATCTGATCGACGGCGTCACCCGGATCCGGAAGTCGATTGTCCCCGTGCTGCTCGCCGGAGTGTACCTCGGTGGCGTAGAGCAGGTGCGGATCCTCGGGCAGGTCGGGCACCATCTCGCGGAGACTCTCGACCGTCTCAGTGGCGCGAGACCGGTCCTCTTCCTCTACGCCCGAAAGCGTCAGGACGCCGGTGGCATGGCGCGAGCCGCTGATCAGATCGAGCTCCAGGTGACGCTGCTGGACGTGCCCGGGTTGTCGGACTTTCGAGTGGTTGAAGCGGACGAAGTCGGAGTCTTCACCGTTGAACCCCATGGTGAGCACCTCGTCACCGGAGAGCTGCGAAGTGAGGAAATCGGCGATACCGTTGAAATACGCTTGCATCCTCTTCCCCTCACTCTCCCCCAAAGACATCGACGTTGGCGAACACGCACGCGGGAGAGGCGTGACCGACGCGCACTGCCTGGTTAGGCTCCCCCTTTCCACAGTAGGGCGTCCCCAGCACCTGACGAGTGTCGCTGTCGCCCACCATCCTGAGAGCTCGCCAGAAGGTGGCGGAGATGCCGTTGTACCCGGGCTTCTTCACCACTTCCCTGAGCTCGCCGTCTTCGATGATCCGCGCGTACTCACAGCCGAACTGAAATTTATTGCGGCTGTCGTCGATTGACCACGAGTTGTTCCGCCTCATGAACACCCCCCTCTCGATCGATGCCACCATCTCCTCGAAGGTGGACTCCCCCGGCTCGAGATTGAGGTTGGCCATGCGGTCGATCGGCGGCCGGTTCCAGGAGCAGGCACGCGAGTTGGCGACGCCCTGCAAACCGGTGCGCGCCTGCGAGGTCGCACCTCCGAGGGTACGCTCCAGGATTCCGTCGCGGATGATGTCCACCTTCTCCGCCTTCATGCCGTCGTCGTCGAAGGCGTAGGTGGCGAACTCTTCGGCGACTGTCGGATCGAAGGTGATGTTGAGGAGATCGGATCCGTAGCGATAGCTCCCGATCATGTCGAGGGTGACGAAGCTGGTGCCGGCGTAGTTGCGCTCGTCGCCGAGAATTCGGTCCAGCTCCAGCGGGTGTCCAATGGACTCGTGGATCTGGAGATACATCTGGTCGGGGTCGAGGAGGAGATCCATCGTCCCCGTCGGGCAGTTGGGAGCCGCGAGAAGTTCGAGCACCTCCTCTGACAGCGTCGGTGCGCGATCGCGGAAGCGGACCTGATCGAGCACCTCGAGACCGCCCTGGCGACCAAGATCGAAGCCGCCGAAACGACGGCTGACCGTCTCGCTGCCCTCGTTGGCGGTTACGCCCAGCCCAGGTGTGAGCAGCTCGTAGTGCTGGTGAACCTCGCCGTCGCCGCAGGTGACGTAGAGTTGGTCGCCAGCCGTGTGCCACAGCAGGACATCCCAGTCGACGATGCGCGCATCCGTTTTCAGACGGGCGCACTCGGTCCTGGCAAGATCGATTTTTTCGGTCAGCGGCACCGAGGACCAGGGCCTCTCGATCGGCGAGGTGTAGCTACCCCGGGGCGTCGGCGCGACCACCTTGGTGAAGTCGACGACAGTCGCCAGCCGCGTCCGCTCCGCCCAGGCCAGGGCTCGCTCGCCCGCGGCGCGCAGACCCGACACAGAGAGATCGCTCGTGGCCGCGTAGCCCATGCCGCCGCGGTGGAGAACGGTGGCCATGGCGCCCACGTCCCGCACCGACGTCACCGGCTGCAGCACATCCTGCCGCACCTGGATGATCTCCATCCTTTCATCGACCAGGCGAAACGACCAGAAGTCGGCAGCCGGGGCGGCTTCCAGAAATTTCTGCTTCATGTGCTCCATCATTCTGCTCTGTGCTCCTTGTTGCCCAACGAATGCATCCACCACAAACACAGCATCTTTTCGAAAGCGGGGGCAATGGTGCGAGCTGGACCTAGCCTCATGATTCTACTTGACTTCCGCTTCAGTGAACGCCTAGATTAAGAAATTCCGGCGACGCGACAGAGTCCAGCCGTCGCCCGGTGGGGCCGTCAACTTCGGCAGTACTCGTACGATCATCCGACCAGCATAGGAGACTCTTTGGGTCGCTCAGTAAGCCTGGCAGTCTCGATGATGGCGATCTGGCTGCTGTGGTCGGGACATTACACGTCGCTGATCATCACCTTCGGTGCGCTGTCCTGCCTGCTCGTAGTCTTCATCGCCCGTCGGATGCACCTGGCCGACCCCGAGGGCCATCCAACCCATCTACTTCCCCGGCTTCTCCTCTATATCCCCTGGCTGTCCTGGGCAATACTCCGCGCCAACATGGATGTCGCCCTGCGCATCCTCAAGCCCGGCCTTCCTATCAGCCCGCGAATGGTAAAGGTGAAGGCGAGTCAGAAAACCCACCTCGGCATGGTAGCCTACGCCAATTCCATCACGCTGACGCCCGGGACCGTGTCCGTCGACCTCCGGGAAGATGGCGAGATCACCGTGCACGCCCTGACGCTGGAAGCTGCCGAAGATCTGCAGGCGGGAGTCATGGACCGCCGCGTGGTGCGCCTGGAGGGTGAGTGAGTGATGATGTTCGCAGCAGCCATGGCCGCCATCCTCGTGACGCTGGTCCTGGCGCTCACCCGCGCCTTTCTCGGGCCCACTACCTACGACCGTGTTCTGGCCGTCAACATGGCCGGCACCAAGACCGTACTGCTCATCGCCGTTATCGGCTTCCTCACCGACAGGCCGGAATTCCTCGACCTGGCCCTGGTCTACGTCTTTCTGAACTTCATCACCACCATCGCCATTCTGAAATACGTCGCCTATGGCGATTTCGGCGTCAACGACGACGAGCCTGAAAAAGCGAAGGCCTGAAGACGGATGTCGATCGTCGACGCGGTGAGTGGGGCCTGCCTCCTGGCGGGGTGTCTGTTCTGCATCGTCGGTGGCATTGGTCTGCTCCGCCTGCCCGACTTCTTCAGCCGCCTGCACGGCGCCGGCATAACCGACACCATGGGCGCCGGACTCGTTATCGTCGGCCTGGCCGCCTACAATCAGGGCCACGTGCTCGTCGATCACTTTGGCGATGGCGGCCCGGACGATGCCCTCCTACCGGGCACGCTCATCACCGTCAAGTTGATTATGATCCTCGTCCTGCTCTGGCTCACCAGCCCCACCTCCACTCACGCCATCGCCAAGGCCGCGCTGTTGCACGGGCTCGAGCGCCCAATTGACTGAAGAGCCCAAATCAGCTGAAGGAGGGGACGGCGTCGATGGTTGAGCTGGTCGACATGGTCCTCCTGGGCTTCATGGCGGTGGTGGCGGTCGTGGTGGCGCGTCTGCGCAACCTTTTCGGCGTGGTCCTGGTCTCCGGCTTCTTCAGCCTGCTCTCGGCGAGCATGTTCGTCGTCCTCGATGCGGTGGACGTGGCCTTCACCGAAGCGGCCGTGGGAGCCGGCGTGGCCACAGTCATCATGCTGGGGACCCTGCTGCTGACGACATCGGAGGAGAAGAAGGCCAGCGGATCTTCGCTGGGAGCCCTCCTCGTTGTGCTGGTCACCGGAGCGATCCTCGTCTACGGTACCCTCGACATGCCGCACTACGGTGACCCGGACGCGCCCGTACACCACCACGTGGCGCCGCGCTACACTCATGACTCACCCGAGGAGATCGGCGTGCCCAACATCGTCACCTCGGTTCTGGCCAGCTATCGCGGTTACGACACCCTCGGCGAGACCACCGTCATCTTCACGGCAGGATTGGGGATACTGCTCCTCATCGGCAGCTCCTTTCGCTCGCGCGGGGGAAGGGATGGTGACCGTTGAGACAGCAGCTCATCCTCCGGATCGCCGCCAAGTTATTCATCCCATTCATTCTGCTCTTCGCACTGTACGTTCAGTTTCACGGCGACTACGGTCCAGGCGGTGGTTTCCAGGCGGGCGTGATTTTCGCTGCCGCTTTCGTCCTCTACACCCTCATTTGGGGAGTCGACGAAGCCAAGCGAGTCGTTTCACCCAACTTGCTTCAGGTGCTCGCGGCCCTGGGTGTTCTGATCTATGCCGGGACCGGAATAGCCGGCATCTTCCTTGGGGGAACTTTCCTCGATTACGGTGTCTTGCAGCACGATCCCGTCCACGGTCAGCACCTGGGTATACTCCTGGTAGAACTGGGAGTGGGCATCACCGTGGCCGCCGTCATGACCAGCGCTTTCCTCTGCTTCGCCGGAAGAAAGCGATCGTGAGCGCTCTTCCCGGTCTTTACAACTACTGGATCGTCATCTTTCTGATGATGACGGGACTCTTCATCGTCATCTCCCGCCGCAATCTCATCAAGAAGATGGTCGGGCTCAGCATCTTCCAGACCTCGGTGTTCCTCCTCTACATCAGCATGGGGAAGATCACCGGCGGCACGG
Source organism: Candidatus Latescibacterota bacterium (assembly GCA_036339235.1). GTDB lineage: Bacteria > Latescibacterota > UBA2968 > UBA8231 > UBA8231 > UBA8231. The sequence goes on from JAYZCA010000166.1 coordinate 6,723, forward strand.
CCCCCATAGTGGCCGGGCCGGACACCGTCTACTCCAACGCCCTGCCCCACGTGCTGATCCTGACCGCCATCGTCGTCGGCATCGCCACCACGGCGCTGGGCATGGCCATCATCGTCCGCATCCACGAGGCTTACGGAACCATCGAGGAGGACGAGATTCTATCACAGGACCTGCAACAGTGATCGAGTCTCACCTCCCCATCCTCCAGATCGTCGTGCCCCTGATGGCCGCTCCCGTGTGCATTTTGCTGCGCCGACGAGCCTTGGCCTGGGGCTGGGCCGCTCTCACCTGCTGCCTGTCGCTGGGAATCTCCGTCCATCTGCTGCGCCGGGTCCTTGACGAAGGTACCATCGTATACGCCCTCGGCAGCTGGGGCGCTCCCTGGGGCATTGAGTATCGCATCGATCCGGTCAACGCCTTCATTCTACTGCTGGTCACCGCCATCGGCGCCGTAGTCATTTTCTACGCTCCCGCCAGCGTGGCCAGGGAGCTGTCCGAAGTCCGCGGCAGCCTGTTCTACGCCACCTTTCTGCTGTGCTACACCGGCCTGCTTGGGATAGCCATCACCGGCGATGTCTTCAACCTCTTCGTCTTTCTCGAGATCTCCTCCCTCTCCTCCTACGCCCTCATCAGCCTCGGTTCGAATCGACGCGCCCTAACCGCTTCGTACCAATACCTGGTCATGGGAACCGTCGGCGCGACGTTCTACGTCATCGGGGTCGGCCTGCTGTACATGGTGACGGGCACCCTCAACATGGCGGATCTGGCGGCGCAGCTGAAGCCGGAGATATTGGCCAGCCGCACAGTCCTCACTGCCTTCGCTTTCCTGAGCCTTGGGTTGAGTCTCAAACTCGCCCTCTTTCCCCTGCACCTGTGGCTGCCCAACGCCTACGCCTACGCTCCGTCCGTGGTCACCGCCTTCCTCGCCGCCACCGCCACCAAGGTGTCGGTTTACGTGTACATCCGCTTCTTCTACACCATCTTCGGCACCGGTTACACCTTCGACACGCTCAGGCTCGACTGCTTCATCGTTCCGCTCGCCCTAGTGGGGATCGTCGTGGCATCTCTGGCGGCGATCTTTCAGACCGATATCAAGCGCATGCTCGCCTACTCCAGCGTCGCTCAAATCGGGTATATGATGCTCGGCATCGGCCTCATGTCCGTCACCGGGCTGACAGCCACGCTGGTGCACCTGTTCAATCACGCCCTCATGAAGGGCGCGCTCTTTCTGGTCATGGGCTGCGTCGTCTACCGCATGGGCTCGGCGAACCTGACCGACATGCGCGGCCTCGGCAGACAGATGCCCTTCACCATGGCGGCCTTCGTGCTGGCCGGCTTGAGTCTCATTGGCGTCCCACTGACCGTGGGCTTCATCAGCAAGTGGTATCTCGTTCTTGCCGCCATAGAGCGAGGCTGGTGGCCGGTGGCGGTCCTGGTGCTGCTGGCCTCCCTCCTGGCCGTCATCTACATCTGGCGCGTCGTCGAAGTGGCGTATTTCCAGAAGCCGGCCGCCGAGGACGTGCCTGCGGTTGAAGCCCCCCTGTCCATGCTGATACCCATGTGGGTCCTGGTGGGAGCGACGCTCTATTTCGGCGTATCCTCCTCCTTCACTTCCGGCGTCGCCCGACGCGGCGCCGAGCTTCTCATGGGTGTCGGCCCATGACGCCCGCTGCCACCATAGTTCTCGCCGTGGTGCTGCCGATCCTGGCCGGGCCTCTCATCGTGCTTGCCGGCCGGCGGCCCAACCTGCGCGAAGCCGTCACCCTGATCACCGGCGGGGGCACCTTTTTGGTGGTCCTCTCCCTGCTACCTGCGGTGATGGCCGGTGGCAGGCCGGAAGTCACCATCCTCGAGGTCCTTCCAGGCCTCGCCCTGGCCTTCCAGGTAGAACCCTTGGGCATGCTCTTCGGCCTCGTGGCTTCCGGGTTGTGGATCGTCACCTCAATCTACTCCATCGGTTATGTGCGGGGACATCACGAGACCGACCAGACACGCTATTTCTTCTTCTTTGCCGTGGCTATCACCGCCGCTATCGGCGTCGCGTTCTCACGCAATCTGTTGACCCTGTTCATTTTCTACGAGCTGCTCACGCTCTCCACCTATCCCCTCGTCACCCACACCCGCACGTCAGAGGCGATGAAGGGGGGTCGTGTCTACCTGGGGATCCTGATCAGCACGTCCGTCACCTTCCTGCTGTTGGCCATTCTGTGGACCTGGCACTTGACCGGCACTATCGAGTTCACGCCTGGCGGCATCCTGGCCGGTCACGCCAGTAGCGGAGTGGTCGCGGTCCTGCTGGCCCTGTTCGCTTTTGGCACCGGCAAGGCAGCTCTCATGCCCTTCCACCGCTGGCTCCCCGCCGCCATGGTAGCGCCGACGCCGGTGAGCGCTCTGCTGCACGCTGTCGCCGTGGTCAAGGCGGGAGTCTTCACGGTGATGAAGATCGTCGTCTACATTTTCGGCATCGACCTGCTGGGCGACACCGGTGCCAGCGTCTGGCTCATGTACGCAGCCAGCGGCACCATCGTCATTTCATCTCTGATAGCGCTCACCAAGGACAATCTGAAGGCGCGACTCGCCTACTCCACCGTAAGCCAGCTCGCCTATATCGTTCTGGGAGCAGCTCTGGCCAGCAAGTGGAGTGTTCTCGGCGGCAGCATGCACATCGCCATGCACGCCTTTGGCAAGATCACCCTCTTCTTCTGCGCCGGCGCCATCATTGTCGCTCTCCACAAGACGGAAATCTCCGACATGGTCGGCATCGGCCGACAGATGCCCGTCACCATGTTCGCTTTCACCATCGGAGCCCTGAG
>JAYZCA010000167.1:0-2896 GCA_036339235.1 Candidatus Latescibacterota bacterium
CGCCGCCTGCAGATGCTGGAAATGATACGGGCTCAGCAGCTCGACCTCGGAATCACGACGATCTACGTCACCCACGACCAAGAGGAAGCGATGAGCCTCGCCGACCGTGTCGTGGTGATGGAGGAGGGCAGAATCCGCCAGGCGGGAACGCCCGCCGGGATCTACGATGAGCCGGAGAGTCTCTTCGTCGCCCATTTCGTCGGCAGTCCGGGGATGAACTTCGTCTCGGGTGAATCGGAAGCGGGTGGTTGGCTGCAGGCGAACGGTGGCGTACGTCTCCCCCTGCCGGCGCGGGCGCCAGCCTCACAAGCGCTGACGCTTGGCGTGCGGCCCGAGCATGTCCGTCCCGATCCGCAGGGGCCGCTGCCGGGTACCGTCGTCCTCGATGAACTGCTGGGGACGCACAGAAACGTTCACCTCGACACACCGGCGGGTCGGATCATCATGCGCCGGCCGCCAGCGGAGACCTATCGCTCCGGTGCCTCCATGTCTCTGGCCTTCGACAAGGGACAAATCTTTCGTACTGACACCGGCGAGCGGGTGAGATGAGTACCCCGGCGCTGCGCCTCTCGGGCCTGTCTCATCGCTACGGTGCCACGATGTCGTTGCAGGATGTGTCCCTCGACGTAGGTGATGATGAGCTGCTCGTGGTGCTGGGTCCCTCGGGCGCCGGTAAGACGACGTTGTTACGAACCGTCGCAGGGCTGGAAACCCCTCACGCAGGGCGCGTCGAAATGTATGGAGAGAACGTGACAGCGTGGTCGCCGGCACGGCGCGACGTCGCCTTCGTGATGCAGAATTTCTCACTGTATCCTGGCTGGACGGTGCGGCGCAACCTTGCCTTCCCGCTGCTGGCTCCCTCACGGCGCTCCGGATCCCAGCTCCGCCCGGATGTAGACGACGTCGCTGAGCAGGTGGAGTGGGCGGCGCGGCTGCTGCACATCGAGGGACTGCTGGATCGGCCGGCCGAGCGTCTCTCGGGAGGCGAGATGCAGCGCGTCGCCATCGGACGAGCCATCGTCCGGCGCCCGCGGCTGTTCGTGATGGATGAACCGCTGACGAACCTCGACGCCAAGCTGCGCGAAGAGCTGCGCGTGGAACTCGTCGTTCTGCGCCGAGAGCTGGGGATCCCGATGCTCTACGTAACCCATGACCAGTCGGAGGCGCTGTCGATGGGCGATCGACTCGCCGTATTGTGTGCAGGCCGGGTGCTGCAGACGGCGACGGCGCAACAGGTCTACGACAGACCGCTCACACCACAGGTGGCGCGCCTGCTCGGGCAACCGGCGATCAACATGATCCCCCTGCGCCGGACCGCCGGCGGCTGGTCTGTCGACAACGATGACAACATGAGTGTGGAGGTGCCGTCAGGGGTACCGGAGGCCGAGCGTCTCTGGCTCGGAATACGCCCCGAAGCCGTCGCTGTCGAGGGCGGTGCCCACGAAGGCGTCGTTCGGCATGTAGAGGACACAGGGCCGGCAAGAATTCTCGTCGTCGACTGGGCGGGACAGCAGCTGCGCCTGCTCGTCGACAAGGCGCGGGAGTGGAGTCCCGGGGACAGGGTATCGCCGTATCTGGACGAGGGGCGTGCCTGCTGGTGGCCGCGCTCGTGAGGAGTCGGCGCGTAGTTTATGTTTGCCATGGTGGATGCCGTGCGCCTCGGCCATATTTCTGACCTGCACCTGCGTTGTCATCTGTCCGGCACCGCCGCCGTGTCAGCCCGCCGCAGCCGCGACATGCCGGCGCTCTTCACCGAGGCGCTGGCGTCAATGGAGGGTGCCGGCGTCGACGTCGTCGTCGTCACCGGTGACCTGGTCGATCACCCCGACAACCGGCAGACACCCGAAACCCTTCACCATGGGGAAGCGGACCTGCGTCTCGTCGCCGAGGCTCTGGCCAGGCTGTCCTGCCCGTGGGTCGTGCTTCCCGGAAACCACGACCATCCGCAGCTGTTTGGTGACGTCTTCGGCCGTCCAGCCGAGCTGGACGTAAGGGGTGTCCGCGTGATCGCATTCTTCGACTGGGATCGGCCTGTGGGAACTGTTGAAGAAGAGGACGAGAGACCGAACGTGCCGCGGCGGGTAGGGGAGGAGCGAGCCCGTTTCGAGGCCGCCCTCGCCGCCGGCGATCGTCGCCCCCAGATCCACCTGCAGCACTATGTGATCACGCCACGCCTCGACGAGGGCTGGCCGCACACATATCGGGACGGGGAGTCGATTCGCGATTCCCTCGTGGGCGATCCTCGGGTACGGCTCGCCCTGTCAGGCCACTACCACCTCGGCGTCGACTCCTTCCTGGAGGGGGATGCGTCGACGGGCACCTGGTTTAGTGTCGCCCCCGCCTTCTGCGAGGCGCCGCATCCGTACCTGCTGCACGAACTGGGGCAGGACAGCTCCATGGCGACGACTCGTCTCGATCTGCGACCGCAGCAGGAGATGTCTCTGTGAATGCCGCCGAACTACAGTCCAAGAAAGGGCGTGGCGAGCCCATCGTCGTGCTTACCTGTTCCGACTACCCGTCGGCCCTGTGGCAGGAAGCTGCGGGAGTCGACATCGTGTTCTGTGCCGACAGCCTGGGCACGAACCTGCTCGGGTACGACGATGAACGCGAGGTGACGATGGACGACATGATCCATCACCTCAAGGCCGTACGACGCGGATTGACGGGCAGCGGCTCCTATTTGCTCGCCGATCTGCCGTACGGGTCGTGCGACACGCCGGAGGCTGCCCTTGGCAACGCGCTTCGCTTTCGGGCCCTCGGTGCCGACGGCGTAAAGTTCGAGGGGTTCAAGCCGGAGACGGTGCGTGTGATGCGCCAGCGCGGCATCGACGTGTGCTGCCATCTGGGTCTCAATCCGCAGATCCACCACGAGAAGAAAGTGCAGGCGCGCACGGCG
>JAYZCA010000168.1:0-3682 GCA_036339235.1 Candidatus Latescibacterota bacterium
TTCCGCATGGGCGACTTCTACGAGATGTTCTTCGACGACGCTCGTGAGGCCTCGCGGCTCCTCGGCCTGACCCTGACCTCCCGCAACCACGGCAAGACCTCCGGCGACATCCCTCTTGCCGGTGTACCCCACCACGCTATGGAGGGCTATGTGGCACGCCTCGTCGGCATGGGGCGCAAGGTGGCCATCTGCGAACAGGTGGAGGACCCAAAAAAGGCCAAGGGCATCGTCAAACGGGACGTCGTCGAGGTCGTGTCCCCGGGGACAGCGCTGTCCGATTCGATGCTCGACGGCCAGCGCAACAACTTCACCGCCGGTATCTGTGTCGATGGCGACACGGCCGGCGTCGCCTGGGTGGACCTGTCCACCGGTGACTTCGCCATCGATGAGATGCCACGAGTTGAGCTTGCGGATGAGCTGGAGCGCACGGCGCCGGCGGAGCTGCTCGTCAGCGAGGGGTTTGACGAGTCGGAACTGGTGCACCTGACACGTATCCTGCCCGGCGCGGCGCACTCACGCATGGACGACTGGCACTTCGAACGCGACACGGCCCGGCGGGTCCTGCTGGAGCAGTTCAACGTCCGCTCGCTGAAGGGATTCGACTGCGACGATCTCGACACCGGCGTGCGTGCCGCGGGCGCGGCGCTGGCCTATCTGCAGGACAACCAGCGCGCCGCCGTCACCCACATCCACCGTCTGCGTCGACGCCGACGAGACGACTGCCTGCTCCTCGATGCCACGGCGCAGCGCAACCTGGACCTGCTCGTCAACCAGCACGACGGCGGCCGCGACGGCACGCTGCTGGCGGTCATCGACCGGACGCGTACCGCCATGGGCGCACGACTGCTGCGTCAGTGGCTGATGGCCCCCCTGCGCTCCCCGGCGACCATCGGCGACCGACTCGATGCGGTGGGCGCCCTCGTGGCAGAGCGGACGGGCCGTGTCCGTGTGCGCGAACAGCTGGAGCGCGTCGGCGATGTCGAGCGCATGATGGCCCGCGTCTGTTGCCGGCGGGCTTCGCCCCGCGACCTGGCCGGGTTGGCGAGCTCGCTGGAGGCCCTGCCCGATCTGGCCACGGTGACGCGGGTTTTTGCCGCCGACCTGCTGCAGCGGCTGACGGGCCCCGAGAGGCTCCCCCTCGTCGAAGATCTCGTCCTGCTCGTGCGCACCGCTCTCGTCGACGAGCCACCGGCCTCACTGGCCGACGGCGGCGTCATCCGCGACGGCTTCCACGCCGCGCTTGACGACCTGCGGCAGGTCTCCTCCGGTGGGCGGGACTGGATCGCGCGCATGCAGACGCGCGAGCGTGAGCGCACGGGCATCTCGAGCCTGAAGATTGGCTACAGCCAGGTCTTCGGGTATTACATCGCAGTCAGCAAAGCCAACCTCGATCGGGTCCCCGAGGACTACACTCGCCAACAGACGCTGGCCAACGTCGAGCGCTTCATCACCCCCGAATTGAAGGAGCAGGAGGCGAAGGTCCTGCAGGCCGACGAGCGCATCGGCCATCTAGAAGCCGAGCTATTCACCGAGGTCCGCGACCGCGTCGCTACCTGGTCCGAGCAGGTACAGACAGCCGCCCGGGCCGTGGCTCAGATCGATGTCCTGGCCGGCTTTGCCGAGGTGGCCGAGACGGAGAGCTACGTACGCCCAGTCGTCGACGACGGCACGCTCATCGACATCGAGGGCGGGCGCCATCCGGTGGTCGAGAGTCAGCTGCAGCAAGGACGCTTCGTGCCCAACGACGTATGCCTCGACAGTGATGACTCACAGATCCTGCTGGTCACCGGACCCAACATGGCGGGCAAGTCGACGATCATCCGGCAGGTGGGCCTTATCGTGGTGATGGCACAGATGGGCGGTTTCGTTCCAGCGCGCCGCGCCCGCATCGGCGCCGTGGACCGCGTCTTCACCCGGGTCGGCGCCTCCGACAATCTGGTACGCGGCGAGAGTACCTTCATGGTCGAGATGAACGAGGCCTCAACGATTCTCAACAACGCCGGCCCGCAAAGTCTCATCCTGATGGACGAGTTGGGCCGCGGCACGAGCACCTACGACGGCCTCAGCATCGCCTGGTCCATCGTCGAATATCTGCACGACAACGGCATCGCCAGACCGCGCACGATGTTCGCCACCCACTACCACGAACTGACAGAGCTGGAGAGTCGCCTGGCGCGGGTGCGCAACGTCAACGTCCTGGTTCGCGAGGAGGGCGACCGCGTCGTCTTTCTACATCGTCTCGCCGCCGGGCCGTGCGATCGCAGCTACGGTATCCATGTGGCACAGATGGCGGGTATGCCAGGAGCCGTCCTGGGACGCGCCCGCCAGATCCTTCATCGTCTCGAGAGCGACCACCACCGATCGGCATCAGAGGGCAATGGCGTCGCCGATTCGCAGATGGACCTGTTCGGGGCGCTGTCATCGGCCGAGTTACGCGGGTTTCTCGATCAGCTGCGCCACCTCGACGTGGAACGGACGACGCCGTTGGACGCTCTCGGTCTGCTGCATCAGTGGAAGGAAGCACTCGATGAGGACGGGGAGGAAAGCTGATGGCATCGGCGGCGGACCGCTTCAGCCGATTGGAGAAGCTGGCCATCTTTCTCATCGCCCTGGGCGAGGAGCGCACGCGGGAGATCCTCGCCGACGTCGATGTGGACACGCTGCAGCATCTCAACGGCGCCATCGCCGGCCTCGGGGACCTGTCGGCGGAAGAGAAGGCGGCGGTGATGCTCGAATTCGCCCACTTCTTCTACGCCGACGAACCCATCAGTGATCCGGCGGGCACGTCCACACTGCCGAAGGTGTCCATCGATACGCCGTCGTCGGGCAGCGAGAAGCCCAAGCTGCCACGCAAGAAACCGGCGCGTGGCCAGACTCCGGGCCAGTTGGATCTGTCGGGTAAGAAGCCGGCTCTCAGCGCCGAGGAACAGGCCATCCTGCAGACGCTGGACAAGCTGCGCCGCAAGGTCGACCCCGGGCAGATCGACTGGGGCCGGGCGGGCTATGACTTCGGAGATGGGTTCAAAGGCACCGACGGCGACCGTCGGTAGTGTCCTGTCGCAGCGATAACTTGTGGAATTCGGGCGTCGAGGGACCCGGGTCGCAAGGCGCGGGACCAAGGCATATTGAGGGATATACCGAGCGGAGCGCAACGCCGCGAGCCGGGATGTATCGGCGGCCGAAAACGTAAGGGATCTCTGCGACAGGACACTGGGCGTTAATTCCGTTGGATCTGCATCACGAGGGCTCGGGTGATCGAGACCAGGACGGTGACGGCAAGGGCCAGTTCGGCCATGAGAATGGCGGTGTCCATCGCGTGTGCCTCAGACGGCTCGGGTGGAGGAGCGTGTCGCGGGTGGCGATCGTACCTTTTGGTCATATCGCACAAAGCAAAATTTGATCCTGGAACGCGTTTTCACTTGTAAATCCTGTAATAACAGCACCCTGAAGATCGCCATGTGACATCCTGAAACCCCTGCAGACAGGTGTTTCCTTCCCCACATTCCCCTACTCTTTTCTGGTCTGTCGAGATCCATGAGCAAATCGCCACCCGCTGAGGACATCGTCTACGGGCGCCGCCCTGTCCTCGCCGTGCTCGAGGAAGGCCGGCCTCTTCGCCGCTTGTTTCTGGTCCGTGGCGGCCACGGCGATGTGATCGATGAGATCATTCGCCGAGCCCGCG
>JAYZCA010000169.1:0-9052 GCA_036339235.1 Candidatus Latescibacterota bacterium
CCGTTGGCGCCGGCAGACAGCGCCGCAACTACCACCACTGAAGGGACGGGTAGATGCAAGTGTCGCGCGGCAGCTGGGGTCGTTCCTCGAAGTCGCTTACCAGGACGGCGACTGCGTACTCTGGCGGGTGATAACAGGACACTAGGCGAAAGCCGACAGATCCGGACGTCGAGCGTGCCAATCGGTGGCCGCTTCGTAGGCCCGGGCCAGGCGCAGCAGCCGCGCCTCCTCATAGGGCCGTCCGATGAGCATGAGCCCGATCGGCAGCCCCTCGTCGGTGACACCGCAAGGCAGCGAGATCGAGCAAAGCCCGAGCAGGTTGGCCGCAGCCGTATTGCGCAGGCACATGCTGTTGACGCGCCAATACTCCGGGCCCTGGTCGTCACAGTCCTCCAGCACCGGCGCCGCGAAGGGCGTCGTCGGCACGAGCAGAGCGTCGATGTCGGTCATGGCGGCGGCGGTGTCGCGCTGCAGGGAATCACGAAACCGTCGGGCTTCCAGGTATTCGACGGCGGACACGTCGAAGCCGTCGACCATACGCTCGCGCACGATGGGGTCGAATTCCTGACCGCGCTCCTCCAGCAGCGATCCGTAACTCAGACATGTCTCCACGGCGGTCAGGTTTTTGCGGGAGCGCATCTCTGAGAGTCGGTCCAGTTCTTCCAATGAAACTTCGTCTACAACGGCGCCCAGATCGGCGAAGACGCGTGTCGTAGCCCGTACGGCGGCTTCCACGTCGGTCTCCATGTCGTCCCAGAAGTACTGCCGCGGGATACACAACCGTGTGCCGCTGATTTCGCCCTCGACGTCCTTGACGGGTACGAAGGGGGGCGCCGACAGCGTGTCGCCATCGAAGGGATCGCCGCCGGCGATGATGTCGTACACAAGAGCCACATCGGTGACACAGCGCGCTATGGGACCGACGGAATCGAGGGTCGGATCGAGAGGCAGAACGCCGGCGCTGCTCACCCGACCGAAGGTCGGTTTGAGTCCCACCAGTCCACAGAACGAGGCGGGGATGCGCACCGAGCCGCCCGTGTCGCTGCCCAGGGCGACGGAGGCCATAGCGCTGGCAACGGCGACGGCGGAACCACTGCTCGAGCCCCCGGGCAGGCGGTGAACATCGGGGTCCCACGGGTTCCACGGCGTGCCATAGTGGTGATTGATGCCGGTCCCACCGAAGGCGAACTCCACCATGTGCGCTTTGCCCAGCAGTACGGCGCCGGCCTCGAACAGGCGCCGCGCCACGGTGGCGTCCCGTTCGGCGATGTTGTCCGCCAGCACCACCGAACCACCCGTCGTCGCCATATCTCCCACGTCGAACAGGTCCTTGAGCACCAGCGGAATGCCGTGCAGCGGTCCGCGCCGGCTGCCGGCGACCAGGGTCGTCTCGGCCGCCTGGGCCATGGCCAGCGCCCGATCAGCGGTGACGGCGAGATAGGCGCCGAGGGCCTCATCGTAATCGCTGATACGATCGAGATAGATCTCGGTGAGCTCCACAGGGGACACGTCGCCGCGCGTGATGAGGCGCGCCTGCTCATGGAGGGGGGTGAAGGCGAGGTCTTCGTGGTTCATCGGGGAAGCCTCCTGTCTTCGAACGGACCGATGTCGCGCAGGTATCCTGAGGAGCGTCGCGCCGCCTCTTCGGCGCCGCCGAGACCGGCCGAAGCCTGGTGTACGGTGATGTAGCCGCTGTACCCCTGTCTGTCCAGTTCGTCGACGATGCGGGTCACGTCGAGGCCACCTTCCTCCCAGAGAGGGCACTGATCAAAGCGGACCGGACCTCGCGTCCAGGTTTCGAGTTCATCGGCTCCGCCGGCGTGAACGCGCTGGTTCTGCAGGTAGACGTTGAAGATCCACGGATACAGCGCTTCCAGCGTCTCGCCCGCGTACGGCTGACCGCACAGCTCCAGGTTCGCCGGCTCATAGATAAGGCCGAAGTTCGAGCGACCGACGCTGCGTAACACCTCCAGCGTCTCGTGCACCGTCTCGAACAGGGAGCGTGTGTGACACTGATGCGCCAGTCGCAGGCCGCGTTCCTGCGCCGCATCGGCGGCGTCGCGGGCCCACTGGATGTCGTCGGCGGTTTTCATGCAGATACGCAGCAGGTCACAACCGAGATCGTCGGCCACGTCGAGGTACGGTTCGATGTTGCGCAGCGCACCCGGACCTTGCTCCGAGTTTTCCGGGATGGCGAAGTCCCCCGTCACCATCGACACCGTCAGGTCCCGTGATTCCAGGGTCGCCCGGGCGCTGCGAATGCGCTCACGATTGTCGTCGACGCACACCTGGGATGCCCGCATGCACAGAGCGTAGTAGCCTTCGCGGGCGGCGATCTGCGCCAAGTCATCCAGTTCGACCGTCGCCTCCCGCTTGTCGCGGAAGTTCTCGGCAACTCGAGTCGACAGAGAGAGTTTCAAATCATCTATCTCATGCGCCGGAAGCCGACACACCCGAGGGGGTCTGCCTCACCCTCGACGTTGCCCTCGGGGAAATATTCCGCCCACCGACGGCTCACCTTATTCACGGTGTCGTCATCGGCAAACAGCTCATCGGGGTACCCAGGCTTCATGCGACAATCGAATACGATGGGCGCTTCGAGTATCTCGTGGTGGCGATGTGTGCGCGATCCGGCGGCGTGAATGTCACCAGCCGGTTCAAAGCGGGTGAAGGTGCTCCACAGGAAGGAGATGGTCCGCTCGACGACGTCCGTGTCATCGACGAGGAAGACGAGGGGCCAGCCGGCGACGTGGGCATCCCCGGCCAGGGTCTGCGCGTAGCCCTCGTCCTGGGAGTACGTCGGACCGGCCACAGCGAGGGCCCCGGCGCAGTAGGCGGCAGCATCCCGGGCGCCCCCGGGCAGCTCGCCCTGGAACTCGTGGAGCAAGTCGCGCACCGGGTCGCCGACACCGAGCAGGATCCCCTTGCTGCCCTCGTTCACGGCGGGACCCGTATAGTCGAGGGTGTCCATGGCGAGGTTGGCCAGCACGAACAGGTCTGTCTCGAAATGGCACCGGGCCAGCACGTAGGGCAGGACCTTGCGGAAGTCTCGCTGATCGATAGAGGGATCGTCGAAAACGACGAGGAACTTCGTCAGCGCCAGTTGACCTCCGTCCTCGCCGAGGATGCGGAAAGCGAATTTCATCGACTCCCGACGGTAGCGTTCGCGTACGACGATGGAGGACAACGAATGGTAGCCGGTCTCCCCGTAGCTCCAAATGGAGTGGATAGACGGCATGACAAGCTTGCTCAGCGGCGCCATCAGCTCCTGGATGTAGTCGCCGAGCCACAGGTCCTCCTGCGGTGGCTTGCCGACGACGGTGGCAGGGAACACGGCGTCCTTGCGGTGAAAGACGCGTTGCACCTGCAGGTACGGATAGTCGTGCTGCAGCGAGTAGTAGCCGAAATGGTCACCGAAGGGCCCCTCCGGTCGCCGTTCGTGGGGTGGGACGACGCCCTGGATGGCGAACTCGGCCTCGGCGACGATCGCGTGCGAGTGGCCTTCCACGAGGGTGCGCCGCAGACGCCGGCCCTGCAGCAGCGACGCCAGCACGAGCTCTGGCATGTCTTCCGGCAGTGGGCCGATGGCGGCCAGCATGAGCGCTGGCGGGCCGCCGACCATCAGTGTCAACGGCAGGGCCTCGCCGCGACGCTCGGCGACGTCGTAGTGGAAGCCGCCGCCCTTCTGGATCTGCCAGTGTACACCCAGGGTCTGCGCATCGTACCGCTGAATGCGGTACATGCCGAGGTTGTGATGGCCCGTGTCGGGGTGTTCGGTGTAGACCAGCGGCAGCGTGACAAAGTGACCGCCGTCCTCGGGCCAGGTCTTCAGAAGCGGCAGGCGCGTCAGGTCCGGGTCCGTCTGCCGGCATGCGGTCACCGGAGCTCCCGATACGGTCTTCATGCCGACGCGCAGCGCTTCGCGCGCCAGACCGCGATGCCCCCACAGCTTTCCCGGCGACAGGGAGGGGAGATCCTGTGCCAGCGTCACCAGCTCACGAATGAAGCGGCCGGGTCGAGGTCCGAAGGCCAGATCCACTCTCTTCGGTGTGCCGAAAAGGTTCGTCACACATGGGAAGTCGGCGCCCTCAACGTGGCGGAACAACAGCGCCGGACCACCCGCGGCGATGACGCGGCGGTGGATCTCGGCGACTTCGAGGTCGGCGCTGACGGGGGTGTCGATCTCGACGATCTCACCCTCGCGGCGCAGCAGATCGAGGTAGGCTCGGAGGTTGATCAACGATGGTCTGGTTCGGACGGGGAGCAGGTCGGCGCGTCAACGTACGCCAGCCGCCCGTGGCGGTAAAGAACTACCTTTCGGCGATGACGAGACTCCTCCTGCTGGGCACCGGCACGCCCGCACCGCTGGCCCACCGCGCCGGCTCCAGCTATCTGGTGCAGATCGGCGACGAGTCGCTGCTCTTCGACTGTGGTCCTGGCAGTGTCCGGCGTCTGCTCGAGGCCGGCGTCAGCCCCGCCGATGTCGATCACCTGTTTCTCACCCACCTGCACTACGATCACTGCGTCGACCTCCCGTACCTGGTGCTGACCCGATGGGATCAGGGCGTGGGTCGCATTCCGGAGCTGCCCGTGTACGGTCCGGCCCCTCTGGACCGCATGTCGACGCGACTGTTCGCCGCCGACGGGGCCTTCGGTCCGGATCTCGAGGCACGGACCGAACACCCGGGCAGCCATTTCATCTACGAGGCTCGTGGCGGCATCATGCCCCGTCGTCCCCCAAAGCCGCAGGTGACCGAGGTCGAGGATGGCAGCCGCGTCGAGTCGGCGGGCTGGACGCTGGAAGTGGCAGAGGTAGCTCACGTGCAGCCCCAGCTCACCTGCCTGGCGTACCGGCTGACGACGGGGGAAGGGACAATCGTTTTCGGTGGCGACTCGGCACCCGTCGCCCGGCTCACTCAGCTGGCGCACCGCGCCGATGTATTGCTGCACATGTGCCACTTCATCAATGGCGTCGTCACCGACGAGCGGCTCACGTCGTGCTGTTCCGGCCACCTGGATGCCGCACGCACGGCACGCGATGCCGGCGTGCGCACCCTCGTGCTGGTACATCTCACCGAACAGCTGGAGACCCCCGGCGTGCGCGAGCGAGCAATGCACGAGGTGGCTGAAGTCTTCGACGGCCAGGTCATCTTCGGGCAGGATCTGCTCGACGTGCCCCTCGGCGGCTTAGTCACCGAGCCGGTGCGATGAACACTTTCGGTATCCTCACCGAGCGCGACGTGGCCGTGCCCATGCGCGACGGTGTCGTGATGCGGTCTCACGTATTTCGTCCGGACAGCACCGGCGCCTTTCCCGGCATCCTGTTGCGCACGCCGTACGGCAAGCCGGAGGCTGGATACGAACGTTACGTACGCGCCGGTTACGCCGTGGTCACCCAGGACTCGCGTGGGCGTCATGCCTCCGACGGCGACTACGTCCCCTTCACGGAGCCCGACACCGGGGACGGCCAGGACGGCTATGATGCTGTCGAGTGGCTGGCGGTGCAGCCATGGTGCGACGGCAAGGTCGGTACTCTGGGAGCCTCGTACAACGCCTGGATGCAGTGGCAACTGGCGAAGCTGCGCCCACCCCACCTGCGAGCGATGTGTGCCTATACCATCCCGCTGGAGCTGACCGCCGTCGACTGGCCGGGGGGCTTTCGACCGGGGCGCCGCATCAAGTGGTGGCTGACGAGTATGGCGCCGGATCTGCGGCGACGGGCGGGCTGGCCGCCGCCGCATACCGTCGACGAAGCGCGACGGCTCTGGGACGAGGTCGAGGGCGAAGGGCACTGGATCGGCTATCTGCCGTGGCAGGACTTTCCGCGCCACCTGCCTCCCGGTCTGCGGCAGTACTGTGAGAGCTGGCTGGCCGAGCCCAGCCGGAGACCCTGGCGCTTCGACGAGGTCCACCAGGAGGTGGACGTACCCAACCTCGACTTCAGCGGCTGGTACGACCACTGCAACGACTCCATGCGGCACCTGCAGCTCATGCAGCGCAACGCCCGCAGCGAGACGGCGCGGCAAGCGACAAAGCTCGTCTGCGGGCCGTGGAACCACCCGGGCCTCGGCCAGCGTCAGATCGACGATGTCGACTTCGGTCCGCAGGCAGAGCTGGATCTGCCGGACATCATTATCCGCTGGTTCGACCACTGGCTGAAGGGGATCGACAACGGGACCGAGGCGGAACCCGCCGTGCGCTACTTCGTCATGGGCGGCGAAGGCACGTGGCGCACGAGCTCTACCTGGCCGCCTCCGGACACGACAGCGCAGGAGCTGCACCTGGCAAGTGACGGCGCCGCGCGCCATGACGGCGGCACCGGTCGGCTCGGCAGCGCCGAAGAACAGCGGCAGGCAGCCCCGACGGATCACTTCGACTACGACCCCACCAACCCCACACCCACGCTGTGGGGGAAAGCCTGGTTCACCGGACCGGGAGACCGCCGCAAGCTCGAGCACCGGTCGGACATTCTCTGCTATCGGTCGGCGCCGCTACCGGAGGCTGTCGAGATCGCCGGTTACCCTCATGCCATCCTCCACGTGGCGTCGACGGCGGCCGATACGGATTTCTTTGCGCGTCTCATCGACGAGGAGGAAGATGGACCCGCGGCAGAGATGTGTTACGGGATGGTCCGGCTGCGACATCGCAACGGGCTGGATCGGGACGACCTGGTGCCCCCGGGAGAGACGGTGGAGCTGCGTATCGAGCTGGGTCCCACCGCCTGCCGCCTCGAGGCAGGCCACCGCATTCGTCTGGAGATCACATCGAGCGACTTCCCGAATCACGACCGCAACCACAACACGGGACGCAACGATCTGGCCGATGTCGAGCTGGTGACGGCGACCAATACCGTCCACCACGGGTCGGACCTGCCTTCGCGCCTGGTGCTGCCGGTCCTGTCGACGACACCGTAACAACCCAACCCTTGTCGATCAGGTCGGCAGGGGCGCCAGTTCGTTGCCCGCCAGGTTCTCACCCCGACAGTGCCACACCTTGTGGCTGCCGTTGAGTTCGGGGATCACCTTCCGTTCCAGCGAGAAATAGCGCATCGTGTAGCCACATCGTCGCAGGTCGCTGGTGTTGGCCTCGGCTCCATGAATGATGCGCGCGTCGTGCAGCGAGCACTCGTTCGGCTCCAGCTCGAAGTAAACCGCCTGCGTCGCGTCGATCTTCTCCGGTATCACCTGGCGCGGGAAGGTGTTCGTCTCCCCGTCCACCGGTTCGTACTCGGAGAAGCCGCCCTCGTGTGAACCCGGAAGTACGCGCATACATCCGTTCCGGCGCCGCGACGGGTCGATGGCGAGCCATACGGTGACGATGCGGTCGAGTTGATCCATGCGGCCGTTCCAGTAGGCGGAGTCCTCATGCCACGGCGTGGCACGACCGATGGCCGGCTCCTTGCAGATGAAGTGGCTGCTCCACAGACCGATGTGCGGCCCGATGAAGGGTTCCACGAGGTCCAGCACCTCGTCTGCCATGAGGAACTCGAAGAGCCGCGGTTCGGCGAAGTGCGGCACGTCGAGCTGGTCGGCCCGCTTCGCGGGGTCCTTGTTGGCCAGCAGCTCCTCGAACAGGTCGCCCAAGCGGCGGAAGCGTTCCGTGTCGAAGAGGGGCTCCTTGTGCAGCCAGTAGCCGTTTTCGCGATAAAATTGCACCTGATCCATGTCAGACCAGTCCCATCACAAGTTGGGGAGACGGCCGCGCAAGTCGCGGGTCTGAGCCCGTCGCAGCGCCCGATCTCCGGTCAGAGAGTACTCCTCGTCGCTTATCCGGCGCCCGAGGATGCGTTCCATCGCCAGCAGAAAGCGCATGCGCACGTAGGCGTTCGGTTCCTCGAGATGGCCGGCGAGTTCGGGCAGAGAAGCCGGGCCCTGACTCGATCTCGCGTAGGCGCCGGCGGCGACGGTGCGCACCATCGAGGAGGGGTGCCGCAGCCAGGCCGGTCCGGCGGGGCGCTCGTAGTTGGCGCCGAAGAGCGGGGTCAGCGACGGGGCCAGCTCGACATGCGCCCCCCAGCCGCTCTCGAGGGCGTTCCGGGTCCATGCCAGAGACTTCTCGAGGTGGCACAGGTTGCAGGCGTTGGGCATGCCCGTGGCCAGAATTTCGGGTTCGCTGGGGGATGAGATCCGGTGCGAGCGGTTGTAGCCGGTGAACCCCTGCACGATTCGCGGCATGTGGCAGTCCAGGCAAGAGGCCTGGTCGGGATCGTGACGGCTGTGGGCTCGGGCCGCGGCGGGCAACCGTCTGTCCTGGTGGCACTCGATGCAGGCTGCCAGGTGCTCGCCCTGGTCCGGTGCACCGGCGCGGGGGCCGGAGACGTGCGTGCTGTGGCAGTGCGTACAGCGGATGGCGCCGGCGCAGGCGCCGCGGTCCTGTTCGGCGGCTTCCATGGAGTTGACGCTGGCCGATCCATCGGGCCAGTTGTCGGGGGCACTTACCCCCGAGTGGTGGCACTGACGACAGATGGCGTTGATGACGGCGGGATTCCTGCGAGCCTCGCGATGGTCCGGCGTCCAGCCGGCCAGCAGCGGATGGGTGGGCACGAAGCGGATGGGGACGCTGCCGTCCTGGGCGTGCTCGCGACCTCCGAAGTGGCAACTCTCACAGCTGATGCCGATCGTCACGAAACGCTCCAGCGGCAGCCGTTCGGTGGTCAGTAAACGGGTGTCTCCCGTCTGGCGAGCCAGCGAGTCCACGACACTCCTGTTCAGGGCGCCCGGGGCAAAACCGGAGACCATGCCGTCTTCCGAGAACATGCGGTACAGGCGCAGATCATAAGGATAGGTGTTGTGGCAGCGGGCGCAGCGCTCGTTGAAAGGGACACGTTCAGCGGCGAAAGGATCGTGGCGCAGACTGCCGTCGCCCAGGTATTCGGAACCGGGGTACTCCGTCGGCTCCAGGTAGCTCTGCGGCAGCCAGCGCTGGCGGTCGAGGGACCAGGAGAAGCGGATCCGGTTCTCTTCAGTGTACAGCGGATCGTCCCTGGGTTCGGGACCAAGGACCTGCACGCCGACGTAGTCCTGTTCGTAGCGCCAGCCGATCACCCGGGTGA
>JAYZCA010000170.1:0-7705 GCA_036339235.1 Candidatus Latescibacterota bacterium
TCCAGCGCCCTGAGCATGGGCGCGCCGCGGGGCGTCAGTCCGCCGGGCGCCTGAGTGCCGTGAGAGTACGAGCTGACACCGTAGTGGCAGAGGCTGACGACGCGCAGTCCCTGGTCCCACCATGCGGGCACCTGGTCGTCGTCGACGATGCCGTCGCAGCCCTCCATGGTGAGTATGAAACCCAACGGGCAGTGCACGGGGTCGGCCTCCCAGGCCTCCAGGTGGGCGTCGAGATCGGCCGTACTGCAAATCTGTCGCAGCCAGCCTTTCTGTTCCATCAACTGATAGTATGCCAGTTGGGCCCGATCCTTGGCGTAGGCGATGTCCTGCGTACGCACACCGGGAAAACGCCTGCCGTGGGAGGCGACGCGGCAGCACATGGTGACGAAAAACAGTCCGATCTCACCCCGGCGCAGCTCCTCGAAGCTGACCACGTTGAGGCCGCGTCCCTTTTCCGGCAATCCCGCCTCGGACTCGCGCATGCGTCGGATGCTCTGCGTTAGGTCACGATCCCAGGTCAGCGCGTTGTAGGCGATGTCGAGGTGAGAGTCGATGATCAGCACAACATTCAGCTCCGCTCCGGTTGCCACAGGTTGACGCTGAAGTGGCGGTCGGCATCGAACCATTGTCCATCGACGATGAACCCCGCCGCCGCAGCCAGCGCTTCGATCTCGCTGAGCGAGTACTTGTAGGAATTCTCCGTGTGGATGCTTTCGCCGTCAGCAAAGGGTACGGCCAGTTCGAGGTCATCGATGCGCACGGTGCAGGCGCCGTCGCTGACCAGGTGCATCTCGATGCGGCCCTCCGACTCGTGCCAGCGGGCAGAGTGGCGGAAGCGATCCAGCTCGAAGTGACCGCCCAGCTCGCGATTGATCCGCGCCAGGATGTTGAGATTGAAAGCGGCGGTGATGCCGGCTGCGTCGTCGTAGGCCGCCAGCAGCACGGCGGGGTCCTTGCGCAGGTCGATGCCGATGAGCAACCGGTCGCCGGGACGCATGGCGGCGCGAAGTCGCTGCAGGAAGTGGACGGCGTCAGGGCGTTGGAAGTTGCCCACATTCGAACCCAGCCACAGGATGAGGCGCGGCGGGCCCCCCTCGGCCTTGAGAAAGTCCAGCCCATCGTGATACTCGCCGGCCACGGCGAAGACCTCCAGGTCGTCGTAGGCCTCGACGAGGGCCAGGGAACTCTCCTCGAGGATGGAGCGCGAGATGTCGACGGGGATGAAGCGCAGCTGGCCATGACGGCGCAGCAGGGCCTCGACGAGGAGACGAGTCTTGCTGGCCGAGCCCGAGCCCAGCTCGACGAGATCGACAGCATGCCCCACGTGGGCGACCAGTTCGTCGGCGTGGGCCTCGAGGATGGATCGTTCCGTCCGCGCCGGGTAGTACTCGGGCAGCCTGCAGATCTGCTCGAACAGGTGCGAGCCCGCTTCGTCGTAGAAGTAGAGGCAGGGGAGCCATTTCCGTGGCGCCGTCAGGCCGACGCGTACATCGGCGGCAAAGTCGGTGCGCCCACCTTCGTCTGGCGCCGCCACCAGTGTCAGGCTGTCGGAAGGCGTGGGGATTTCACTGAAGCGGATGATCGATTCCTCCGGTACGTGGGTCGAGGCGCGAGCTAAGCATCAGTCGACGGGGTCGAGACGCAATCCTCTGGGGACAAGAACGCGTTCGGAGACATCGAACAGACCCTGAACGAGCAGCGCCAGAACCGCGGCGGGGACGGCGCCCTGCAGGATGAGACTCATGTCGTCGAGACGGAGGCCGGTGAGGATGGGCTGACCGTAGCCGCCGGCGCCGATGAAGGCGCCCAGGGTGGCGAAGCCGACGTTGATGACGGCAGAGGTCTTGATGCCGGCCAGGATAGAGCGCGACGCTAGAGGGAGCTCGACGAGGCGCAGGCGTACCCTGGGGGGGAGCCCAAGGGCTTCGGCGGACTCGCGCATGTGATGCGGGATGTCGGTGAGGCCGGTGTAGGTGTTGCGGACGATGGGCAGCAGCGAGTACAGAAACAGCGCGCAGATGGCGGGTGGCTCCTGGGTGCCGACGATGGGGATCATGAACACGAGCAGAGCCAGCGCCGGGATCGTCTGGATGACGCCGGCGATACCGAGGATGAGCTGGCCGAGGCGTTCGTGGCGAGCCGCGAGGATACCCAGGGGCACGGCGATGAGGATGGCGGCAACCAGGGACAAAACGACGAGGGTCAGGTGTTCGCTGGTGCGTCGCAGCAGTCGATCGACGACGGTGATTTCGACGACGGTGCTCGACACGTCGAAGGCCGAGTCGAGAAAATCGGCGGCGATCCGGGACTCGGAGACGCGGTCGATCTTGGCGCGCTTGTTCATGCCCGACATGGTGCCGCCGTCTATGGCGCCTTGCAGGCGGCTGAAGGCGGCCACGACATGGGGGGCACGCGTTTCCAGGTCTGGCCGGTAGACGAGAACGGCATGGTAGGTGGGAAAGTGCTCCAAGTCATCGACGAGGACGCGCAGACCGTAGTACTCGATCTCGGCGTCCGTCGAGTAGAGGTCCATGGCGTGGATGTCGTTGGACTCCAGGGCCCGGTAGGCCAGGTCATGCTGCAGGCCCCGAACATCCGTGTGCGGCAGATGGTAGGCGTCACGCAGCGACGGCCAACCGTCGCCACGGTCCATGAACTCGTTGCTGAAGCCGAACACGAGATCGGCGTGCGCCTTGAGGTCGGAGATCGTGCGGATGCCGAGGCTGTCGGCGATCTCTTCGCGCATACCGATGGCGTAGGTGTTGTTGAAGCCGAGAGGCCGGCCCATACGCAGGCCCTCGGCCTCGACGCCAGCGCGCAGCCCATCTTCCCCGGCAGCCACGTCTTTCCCCGCGAGGATCTCCTGCGCGATGGTGCCGGTGTATTCCGGGTAGATGTCGAGGTCGCCACGCAGCAGGGCGTTCCACAGGACACGGGTGCCGCCGAACTCACGCTGGTGCTCGCTCTGGGCGCCGGTATCCCGCGCGAGGCGGGCGACAATTTCACCGAGGATGACGGATTCGGTGAAGGACTTGGAGCCAACCCGCACGGGTTCGGCGTCGACGCTGGCCACCGCCATCAGCAGCAGGATCAGAGGAATCACGACTCCGCACCCTCCTCCAGCACGTGCAGCGCCGTACGCTGGGCGCGGATGAAGCGCTCGACGAAGTTGTCGGCCGGCTCGTTGATCAACTGCGACAGGGTACCCTGCTGGACGATGCGGCCTTCGCGCATCAGAACGATGACGTCGCCGAAAAACCCGGCCTCGCCCATGTCGTGGGTGACCAGGACGACGGTCTTGTTCAGCGTGCAGAAAATGTCGCGCAGATCCTGCTGCAGGTCGGAGCGCACGATGGGGTCGAGGGAGCCGAGGGGCTCGTCCAGCAGCAGGACGTCCGGATCGAGCATCAGTGCGCGCATGAGGCTGACCCGCTGACGCTGCCCACCCGACAGCTGAGCCGGGAAGCGGTCGAAGCAGTCGGTGGGGAAGCGGGTGAGGTCGGCCAGGGCGTCGATTCGGGCCGTCACGCGCGTCTCGTCCCAGCCGAGGTGGCGGGCGAGCAAGGCGACGTTGTCGGATGCCGACAGGTGTGGGAACAGGCCGCCGTCCTGGATGACGTAACCAATACGATGGCGTAACCGGAGGACGTCGTCGGCGCTGAATTCGGTGCCTTCGAAGCGGACGCTGCCGCCATCGGGCCTGATGAGGTAGATCATCAGGCGCAGCAGTGTCGATTTGCCGCAGCCCGAAGGGCCGATGAGAACGGTTGTGGCTCCCGGGCGCACGGACAGATCCGTTGGCTGCACGGCAACGGTGGCGCCGAAGGAGCGCGTGACTTGCGTCAGTTCAAGCATGTCCGAGTGATGAGAGGAGTCAGGAATCGGCCAGGTGCTGCAAGGCGGGCAGGTCGGTGATGTCGATCTGCTTGCGGGCGGAGCGGATGTAGCCCTCGTTGCGGAAAGAGGCCATCACCTTGCTGACCATTTCGCGGCTCGAGCCGACGAGGCGGGCCAGATCATCGTGAGTGATCGTGAGACCCACCGAGCGGCCGCCTTCGGGCAGGTCCTCGCCGTAGTCGGTGGACAGATTCCCCAGCATCGTCGCCAGGCGCACACGCACCGACTTGGTCATGATTTCGGCGAGGCGCTGCTGCAGCCGGGCTATTCGCCGCCAGGAGAACTTGGTGATCCGGTAGCCGATCTCCGGGTGCTTGTTGAGCAGGCCTTCCATCTGCGCCTGCGTCATGCGGCACAGGACGGTCGGTTTGAGAGCCGCCAAGTTTTGACTGTAGTCGAGATCCTCGGCCCCCTCCATGGCGCCGAACAGGTCTCCCGGGCCCAGCAGCAGGACGGTGGCGTCCTTGCCCTCGGCGTCGCCATAGGTCAGCGACATGAGCCCCTCCTTGATGAACCAGATGGCATTCGGGTCTTCCGGATCGGCAAGGATGCGGTCCTCTGGCTCGAGCTTGACCATGACGGTCACGTCGCGCAGGTGCTCCATCTCCTGCCGACTGATCCCGGAGAACAGGGGACAGTGCTGCAGGTGCCAGAGCTTCTCGTCGGTGAGCGAGCCGTGAGGCTTGGTGTCGGTCATCAATCACTGTCCGGGGAAGAGCCGGTCGCGAGTATACTGAACGAGCCCCGTCGGTGCAACCGGGACTTCAAAAAAAGTGTCACGAAAACAACAAGTTACAGAGGTTTACGAACTACCAGATGCCGAGTGCCTCCATCTGCCGAGTCGCCTGCGCCGCCCAGCCGCGGTTCGCCGCCGGGCTCGCCGGGCTCGGGTGCAGGATCGTGGCGATGTGCGGATGGTCGATTTCGCCGTGGGTGCGCCGGGCGCAGTCCAGGGCAAAACGGCCGACGCCGATGATCCACTCCGGCTGCAGGGTTGCGGCAACGGCGCGCAGGTGGTCATCGCACGGCCCGGTGATGGCGTCGCGCTCGGCGACGGGCAGTTTGTCGGGCGTGCGGTTGCGACCGGTCTCCTCCAGGAACATGAGAGGACAGTAGTTGACGACGAAGTGGTCGGCGAAGAAACGCTCGGGAGTGGAGAAGCGTTCGGCGAACAGGCCCCACAGGCGTCGCCCGCTGACTTCCGACCGGCTGCAGGCTAGGCCCTCGACGGCGCGCCGGGGGTGTTGCGGCGACGGTCGACCGACATGAGCGTCGATGCCGACGAAGTCCCGTGCCGCGGCGACCTCGCCGAAGGGGACGCCGGTCTGCGCCATCCCCCAGGGCCCGGGGTTCATGCCGAGGAAGAGGACCTTTTTCGGCGCGTCACTCCAGCGTGTGAGGTATTGCTCGTGGGCGGCGCGCGCGTAGTCGAGGGGGTTGTAGACGTGGGTGACGGGTGGGCTGAAGGTCAGTTTCTGCAACTGGTGGCGAAGTCTGCGGGCGGCGTTGACGAGGGGCACGGGCATCGTCAGGCAAGCCTGCGCCAACTGGCGGCGCGGGTCAAGGCAGGGTCGTCGACCTTCGCTGCAAGCGGCGGATGACGAGAAAGGCGAGAAACAGCAGGCAGGGCGGCACAAGAAACAGCAGGAAGGTCGTTGAGCCGTCGCGCAGCATGTCGAGGGCCCGTGGCCCGTAGCGCAATGCCAGCACTGCGCCGGCGCCATACCGTATGGCACGTCCGGCGATGGTGGCGATGAGAAATCGGAGAGTGGGGACAGCGGCCACTCCGGCGCAGAGCACGAAGAGCTTCGTGGGGATGGGCGGCGGCGCCAGCATGGCGAGAAACACCACCCACGCACCGTGCCGTTCCAGACTGATTCGGGCCCTGGAGACGGCATCGGGAGCGAAACGGCGGGCGCCTGCCTCGCCGCCGCGCAGGCCTGCCCAATAGAGCATGGAGCAGCCGATGACGGAACCGATGATGGCGGCGATGACGAGTCCCATCGCGTACGGCGCGTTGGGATGAAGTGACGCCAGCAGGGCGATGACGATGTCGGGCCCGCCCCCGGTGGGTACGCCGGCCGAGTCGACGATGGACAGTAAAAAGAGGCCCCCCATCCCGCCCTCGAATGCGTACTGCCTGAGCCAGTCGATCCACTCCGTCATGAAACAGGATGTACGCCTCGAATGCCATCCTTTCAACCCCACCGTCGCCGGTTACACGCCGAACCAGCTGTCGGCCAGTTCCTCCAACGTGCGCACCTGTTGGGGAGGTGGCGCCACGTCCATGAACCACGCGAGGTTGGAGTAGGGGTGCAGCAGCAGGTAGAGCAGGCTGCGACGGCGCCAGGTCACGTCGACGGCCGCCGGCGACAGTCCGGCACCCTGGATAAAAGCCTGATGTAGCGCTGGCTCACCGCTGAGACGCACCGTGCTGATCTGGTAAAGGAGGTGCACCGGATTGCCAACAGCGGTCCCGGAGATGAGCTGGGGACGGGTGAAACACCGGTAGATTTCCCGGACCTGGCGGCGTGCTCTTCAATGGGCGTCTGGACCTGGGTGTCCTGGCGCCCTTTCGTGTTCTGCCTGGCCCGTCGACGGAGGACACACCACAATGAGCCGACAATGACTCTACGATCTGTCTACATGATCACCGACATGGAAGGCGTAGCCGGCGTCGACGACTGGGACCCGCGCAAGCGCGAGGACGCCGCCATGGCGCGAGGTGTCTACGACCGTTCCGAGATTCAGCGCCTGCTCACCGGCGAGGTGAACGCTGCCGCGGAGGGGCTGTTCACCGCCGACGTGGAAGAGGTGATCATCAACGATGGTCACGGCGCCGGCCGCACGATCCTGGTGGAAGAGCTTATCTCCGGTGTGAAGATCGCTCGCGGCACGATGCGGCCGCGCTCGATCCCCGGGTTCGGTCCCAGTGCCCAGGCGCTGGTGCAGGTGGGAATGCATGCGATGGCGGGAACGCCCAATGCCTGCCTCGCGCACACGATGACCCGCGAGGGAACCGTTTATCGCGTCAACGGCCGCGAGATCGGCGAGATGCAGTTCGCCGCCTACCAGTGCGGTCAGTTCGGCGTGCCGTGGATCTACACGAGCGGCGACCTGCATGCGTGCCGCGAGTCGGAGCAGTGGGTTCCTGGGATTGTCACCGCAGCGGTAAAGGAGGGTCTGTCGGAGCAGTGCGCCATCCACCTGGCGCCCGTCGACGCCCGGGCGCTGATTCGTGAGACGATCCAGGAAGCGGTCGCCAAATTCAGCCAGATCGCGCCGCTGGTGGCGGACACGCCGGTGGCCCTCGAGATCCAGCAACCGGAGCCGTGGCCGGAGGAGCGAGTGGGTGCCGTGCGCGTTGACGAGTGTACGCTGCGTTGGACGGGGCCGGACATGTGGTCGGTGGCGCAGCTGGCTCAGCGTGGTGTGGAGAACGCGCCGCCGCCTCGGTAATGAGGACGGCTGCGCCGTCCTTTAGGAGTTGCTACGCAACTCCAGACAGGTGACCCAATTTCTGGGCGGAGATCCCTGGCCTGATTATCAGTCCAGGGTTGGGGTGCCGTGGCCAGCGCAAAATCTTGGATTCCAGGCGACTTTGCCGGACTGAATATCAGCCAGGCTGAGGCGTTCGCCAGCGCGTTCGGCGGAGGCGTTGGCTCCAAGGACTGCGGCGAGGCTATTGAGGCTGGGGCCGTAGGGACTGCGCATCATGGATGGGTCACCGGCTTTCACCGCCGCGACAAACGCCTGTGCCTGCAAGGCAAAGGCGGCGCGTCCCTGCACCTGTTCCTCAAACACGGTC
>JAYZCA010000171.1:0-2161 GCA_036339235.1 Candidatus Latescibacterota bacterium
GAGAATCGAGGGCAGACAACAGCAGGGCGACGGTTTGCGCGCGCAGGAGAGGCTAATGGATGAGGCGAAAAATAAAGTTGATAAGGGGGTGAAAAGTAGGTCGGCGTTCCGAGGGGGATCGTGAATAGAAGGCCCCAAAAGGGGGGAGCCACCCCGGATCGTGAACTGCTATGGATCTGGCTCCCAGGGCAGCGTTGTAAGTGGCTCCTGACCTGTCCATTGTGGCCTTGATGATCTCAGTGCTTCAAATGCCCGCTCGTTGCGGGGTGGCGCCGGGTTATCGCAGGGAACGCTACTGGCCGAGGAGAAGGAACCGCACTTGAAGACGGAGACCGAACGGCTGCAGACAAAGGTGTCCAGGTTGCGTGATGTCGTAGCCACCCGAGAACGCTCGTTGCAGCGCTTTCTTCCAACTTGACCGCACCCAACCCACCCACGCCCGCGCGCCGCGCGGGCAACAGACACCAGCGGCCTGTCCCACATGTGTGGGACAGGCCGCATTTGCATTTGTATCGCCGAGCGAATAGTGCTAGTTCACGTCCCAGCGCTCCAGGATATCGTCGCGGATCTCGCGGCGCAGAAGCGGTCGCAGGCGTTCCTGGGCTGCGACGCGGACGTCGACATCGTCGTTGTAGACGAGTTCGAGCAGTAGCTGGCGGTCCGCCCGGGAGTGCATCGCGACTGCGAGCATGACGACGGGATCCGGATCACTCGCCAGTCCCTTCAGTGTCTCCAATGGCGTGTTCGGGTGCAACGCGGTGAGGCGGCGTATTCCGGGATCGGTGTCAGCGGCCAGTGTGGCCAGTACATCCAACGGCGTGTTGATGTTGACGCACACGGCCCGCCGGACGTCGACGTCGCCATCGGCTGCCATTGTGGTGAGAACGGAAACGGGCAGGTTTCGGTGGTGCAGAGCTGCAAGCCGCACGGGCCGCCTGGCGTCCGATGTCAACCGTGTTAACACCCGACTTGGCGTATCGAGGTTGGAGGCCAGCTTCCAGCGGATCATCTCTTCGGGGTCACCGGCGAGCGTGTCGAATACGGTCGGGGGCAACTGCTTGTTCTCCACCAGGGCGAGGCGCACCAGGACATTCGGGTCGCCAGCCAGCTTCGTTGCCAGATCCGTAACGATCTGCCGGGTCGACTGCGTGGCGAGAGGATCCCAGGCCAGGGCCATGGCAACGCCGGTGCGCACCGTCGCATCCGGGTCTCCAGCAAGATGAATGCGGGAGCCAAGAGGTGTGTTTCGGTTGGCGGCGACATAGAAGCGGACGCCGCGATCCTCGTCGTCGGCCAGCAGCGACAGTTCAAGTGGATTGGTGCTGGTGTTGGCACGCCGCTTCTGTTCGCGGTCGACGCTTTGCTCGGTTTTGAGCAGCTTGCTGATGCCCCAGCCCTCAAGCTTGCTCAGATGCCCACGCAGCCTTTGTTCGACGGTGAGCTCCACGCCTTCCGTCTTCCGTCGCTGCTCCTCTTCGGCCGCCTCCGACGTCCCGGCGAGTGTGCACAGCAGGGCCAGCGCCAGGCCTACGATCCTCAATATTGTCGATGTTTTTGTCATGTCTTGAATCCGCCGGCGGCGGAACTCCCTCCTCCCCTTCTATCGACAAACGGTCGAATCCCTTGAATTCGGGGGGCGGGCCCTTCAGCCGCCCGGTGTCCGTAGGCGCCGGATGAGTCTCTGGTTGAACTCCTGCGCCGCGTGGAAGCCGTCGAGCCGCAGTAGGTAATTGAAGGCGATCGTCTCGGCGATGACGGTGATGTTCTTGCCCGGGAAGATGGGCACCGTGATCTCCTGAATCTCGACGCCGAGGATCGTTTTCACGTGGTCCTCAAGACCGATGCGCTCATAGGCGAAGTCCTTGTCCCAGTCCACGAGGGTGACCACCACCTCGACACGTTTCTGCTTGCGGGTGCCACCGATGCCGTAGACTCGCTTTACGTCAACGACGCCGATGCCGCGAATCTCGATATGGTCCTGCAGTAACGGCGGCGGCCGACCCATCAGCAGCCCGTGTGACTGTCGTGTGATGATCACGGTGTCGTCTGCTACGAGGCGGTGCCCCCGCTCGACGAGGTCAAGGCCGACTTCGCTCTTGCCGATGGCGCTGCGCCCGGAGACGAGAAGCCCCACGCCGTGAACATCGACAAGTGTTCCGTG
>JAYZCA010000172.1:0-14578 GCA_036339235.1 Candidatus Latescibacterota bacterium
GATGATGCCGCCCCCGACTCCGAACTGCCGCCCACCTGGTTCCGACCCGTCTTCACCTACGATACCGACGGGCTCACGATCGAGCAGCGACAGGACCTGAGTTTCGAAGCCGTCAGCGGTGGTACATACCGAGCGGTGAACCCCGCCGGCGACGATGTAACCGCCACGCTCGTGAACAGCGTCTTCCGCCCCACTGACTGGATCCGATCCATCCGCCTCGATAGCACCCGCAACGTCGCGCGCCTGGCCGACGACCGGTTCCTGGCGGGCCTCCTCAGCGAACAGGACCCGCTGCAACTCGGCTCGCAGGTGGGCACGCCTCGCTTCGGCGACTCCGGCAACGGCCAGGTCGTGGACGGCAACATCAGCACGGCCAAGAGTGTCGTCGGCAACTGGGGCTTCGGCACTTTCCTCAACGGCTTGTTCTGGCTCGACCGCATCCGCTACTACCCGCGGCCCAACTTCACCGACCGCACGCCGTCCAGCTTCTCTGTAAGGTTCGGCGGCGACGACCCCACCGACTTCCGCACCTCCGCGCTGGGCACGCAGCTGGTGGCGTCGCGCTTCCTGATCCCGCAGCAAATCGACCGCTTCCGGCCCGTCATCAAGGACTTCCGTCTCGATCCGGCCCAGAAGGTGCGCATCCTGAGCCTGTCCAGCAGCGTCGGCGAGGGTGACCTGTGGGAGATCGCCGAAGCCGAGTACTTCGGCCACGGCTTTGTCCTCGACGCCTCCTACTACTCAGAGATCATCGACGTCGGCCCGCAGCAGCCGCGGGCGCGACGCTACTTCGACGAGGACGAACCCTGGCGCTCCATCCCCCTCGAATTCATCCGCACCGTCGACGTCGACGGCGACGGCAGCATCGCACCGGAGGAAGAGGCCGGGGCCAGAGCGGCGGCTCAGTTTGCTCTCGACGTGCCCGGTGAAGTGGTCAGCTGGGGGCTGGTGCGCTGGCACGGTGAGCGTGTCGGAGACGACGGCAACCTGCAGATCCGCGTGCGCACCGGCTCCAGTCCCGATCCGCGCATCTACCAGCGTCGCGTCGGCCCTGGCGTCGTATCCTCCTTCATCGAAGCGCCGATCCTGTTCGACTGGCCGGCTCGCGGCAGCCGCCTCGATGCCGGCAGCTATCTGTCTTTGTCTTCCGTGGCGCGCTCCCCGTACAAGGACCTGCCCGCCAATCTCTTCGGCCCCCAGGACGGCGTCTCGGGGGGCTGGTCCCCGTGGTCGGCCCCTCTCGACTTCGATGAGGGCGCTGTCGAACCCGACGACACCGGAGGCGTGCCTCTGTCGTTGCCGCCGCTGATGCGGTATGTGCAGTTCCGCGTCGACTTCGCCTCCACCGAGACCAGCGGAGTACGCCTCGACTACCTCGAATTTGACTACGCCCGACCCCTGGTGGGACGCGGTGTGCTCGCCGAGATCTTCCCCGACACCGCCTCGGCCCTCGGCCAGCCTCTCGCCCTGCAGTACGTGCTGCGCCCAACATTCGAGACGGACGCCACCACCGGTTTCAACCGCATTGACATCACCGTGCCGGCGACGGACACCGAACTAGACAGTTTTCTTCTCGACGGCGGTCGCTGGCAGCCGCTGGCGCTGACGGCGCCGGCGGACCCGAACCTACGCTCAGCGTGGCTCGACAGCGTGTCGGTGGAGGCCGCCAACACCTACACCCATGCCGTTTATCCCGGCTCTCAGGGCACGTTGACTCTTGGCATCAAGACGGCGACCCTCACCGACGCAGACTTCCCGCGAGGCCAGGACCGAGAGATCCGCATCTACCTGCGCACTTCGCTGTTCACGCTGCTGACCCGTTTCCAGAGCTGGGTCTGGCACGACGCCAGTACCACGATCCCGCAGCCCACGAGCGCCGGCAACGCCGCCAACGACCTGCCCTCCGACGGTGTCGCCGTCGTCGTGGCGCAGTCGGGGGGTACAGTCGACACCCTGACGGTGACACCGAACCCCTTCTCGCCGAACGGCGACGGCGTCAATGATGACGCTGCCTTCGATTTCTCGTTGATGTTGTTCCTGGAGCCGGCCCGGGTGGAACTGGAATTCACGACCCTGGCCGGCACGGTCGTTCGCCGGCTCGAACCGGTGAGCCGGAGTGTCGGGCGGCATGAGCTGCGCTGGGATGGTCGCGACGACGGCGGCCGGCTCGTGCCGCCGGGGCTCTACATCTACCGCTTCACCGCCTTCGGAGACGGCGATGATGAGACGCAGATGGGCGTAGTGGCAGTGGCCTACTAGAAATCCTGCGGCCGGTTCGCCTTGAACACTCGCGAGTCCTCGGTGATCACCCAGCGACTGATGTTGCCGTCGTCGTGCAGATCGGTCACCTCTTCTACCCAGGCCTCCCAGCCGTAGTCGGAGACCGAGATCTTCGGTGGCCACAGAAAATCGGTCATAATGCGGTGCGCCACGCCCAGGGTGTCCAGATTGGCGGTGAAGCGCTTCTCCTCGGTACGGAACACGCGCTGGCGCCAGTAGATCTCCCGTAGCAGGCGGTGCGCGGGATACTCGGGGGGCAGGTCGAAGTCCAGGTCGGCGCCGCCGATCGCCGGCTGATCAGAGAAGCGGACAAAACCCCATTGTTCGGGGAAGTGCATGTTGATGAGCCCCTGGGGCGACCACACCCAGTTGTCCTCGGACTTGCCCGGGATCTTCAGATAACCTTCACCGTCCTGCGCCGGCTCAACCTCCCACTCGACGCGCGAGAAGTTCACCTGCCATACATCGCCATCCCTGGGCGGCACCGTTGCCCGCGTCGGCCGCCGGAGCCCCTCCCATGGGAAGGCGATCTCCACCGTCCAGCCCTCGTCGATGTCGCCGGGCGTGTTGATCGTGCCGTAGACCCGCGTCCCCGTCTGCAGCCCGGGGATGTCCCACGCGTGCACCGCCGGAGCACCGTCGCGATAGGGCCGCACCAGCAGCAGATCCCACTCGGTGGCGAAGGCGTTGACCTCGTACTCGTAGTAATTGTGGGTGTCCCAGTCGGGATCGATGAAGACCTCAAAGTCGTTGTCATGGAAGATGACGGCGTCCCGGTCCCGCAGGGTCGCCCAGACGTCGGGCTCTTCGAGAAAGGCGGCGATGTAGAAATTCTCGTCGTCCCAAAGCATCTTTGCACGCGTTCGAAACCGTGGCCGCGGCTTTGCCTCGCCCTCGATGTCGACGAAGGCGTTGGTCCAGGGCGCCTGTTGCCAGGAAGGTTCGTCGAGGGCGCCGTCGATGGTCATGGTGCCGGTCACGCGTAGTGCGGTGTAACGCTCAGGCTGGATCGTAATCAGGTAGTCGGGATCCCAGTCGACCTGGGCGCTGGCGGCGACGGGCAGGCAGATCAGGATGGTCGCGACGGGGCGCCGGATGCATCTCATGATGTTTCGTCTATCTCCAGTCTCTGACTGCACTTTTGTCGGTCGGCCGATTTGCGGGGACCCGGTTAAACACTTACATAATACGGCTCTTCAGCGACCATTCCGAACGCCGCCGACAGACATTCATAACAGCAAGGTCGATCGTTGCATCTGATTCTTATCGGGGCCCCCGGTTCCGGCAAGGGCACTCAGGCCCGCCGGCTGGTGAAAACCT
The DNA here is from genome assembly GCA_036339235.1 of Candidatus Latescibacterota bacterium. Lineage (GTDB taxonomy): Bacteria > Latescibacterota > UBA2968 > UBA8231 > UBA8231 > UBA8231. The sequence goes on from JAYZCA010000172.1 coordinate 3,601, forward strand.
ACGGCATCGTCCACATCTCCACAGGGGACATGCTGCGCGAAGCCGTGCACAGCGGCAGCGATCTGGGGGTTCTGGTGAACACCTACATCAGCCAGGGGCACCTGGTTCCGGACACACATGTCACCACACTCGTGGAAGAGCGCCTCGACCGCGGCGACCTGCCGAATGGCTTCGTCATCGACGGCTATCCACGCACAGTCCACCAGATCGATGAGTTCGACCGCATCATGAAATCCCGCCAGCGTACCCTCGACGCTGTGCTCCGCATCGATGTACCAGCAGAGGTCGTCATCAACCGCTTGTCCGATCGCCGCATCGATCCCGAGACGGGACGTATCTACAACCTGAATCTCGAAGGAGATCACCCGGATCCTGACCTCGAGGTACGCCTCGTGCAACGCAACGACGATCGCCCGGAGATCATCAAGCAGCGGCTCAGCACGTACAACGCAGAGACCCTGCCTGTCATCGAACAGTACCGTGAGATGGGACAACTGATCGAGGTCAACGGCGCCCGCGCCCCCTCCCTCGTGTTCGCCTCCATCCAGCGGCGTCTTTCCTTGCAGACTGAGAGTCAATAGGGAACCCGCCGTGTCCGACGTTGTCAAGATGTCTCTGTACAAATCCGGCTTGGGAAAGTACGCACAGCAGGACTTCGAGGGTGCCAGAACCGACTTCGAGCAGGCCCTCGCCTTCGACCCCGATTTCGGCGACGTGCATCATTCGCTGGCCCACGTCCTCGAAAAACTCGGTGACCTCGACGGTGCCCTGGCATCCGCGCTGCGGGCAGTCGAACTCAATCCCGACGAGGTCCTCGCCCACACCTCGCTTTCCGTCATCTATATGCGCAAGGGTATGATTCCCGAGGCCGAGGACGCCAAGGCAATCGCCGGCGAGCTTCAGCGCCGACAGGACGGCGTTTAGCCTGCTGCTGCGCATGACGGTCCCGAACACGCTCGCGGCCCCAGGGATCGAGGTCCCTGCGGCAGAGCCGCCTGCCGAACCTGCCTTCCACATCGGCCCGCACGCACTACGACCTCTGCGTCCGGGTATGCCCGTGATGGCCCTGGCACCGATGGCCGGTGTTGGCAACTGGGTCTTCCGTCTGATCTGCGCCCAGCTCGGCGCCCGACTCGTGGGCGTGGAGTTCATCAATTGCCGCCTCGTACACCAGACGGGTCGCCGCATGGAGCGGCTGCTGAATTTCAACGACGCCGAGGTCTACCGGCGGACCGGGATCAGCCTGCTGGCAGCCCAGATCTACGGCAACGACATCGCGATGATGGCCGAGGGCGCTGCCGAACTGGAGCGCCGCGGCTCCCAGGTGGTAGACATCAACTTCGGCTGCTCTGTACCGCAAATCATCAGAAAGGGTAGTTGTGCCGCCTTCCTGCGCGACCTGCCTAGGTTCTACGAGGCGGTGCGCGCCACGGTCGATGCCGTCAGCGTTCCGGTCATGGTCAAGACGCGCATCGGCTGGGATGATGACTCCATCAACATTGTCGAGATCGTCGAGCGGGCCCAGGACGCTGGCGCCCAGGCCATCGCCATACACGGACGTACGGTCGTACAGAAATACGACGGCCGGGCCGACTGGGACTGGATCCGCCGCGCCTGCGATAACGCCGACGTGCCGATCTTCGGCAACGGCGACGTGCGCACGTACGAGGATGCCGTGGCCATGACCGAACAGACCGGCTGCGATGGTGTCATGGTCGGACGTGCCGCCATGGCCAACCCCTGGATCTTTTCCGGGCGCCGCGGCGCCTCCCTCGCCCAGCGCATCGACCTGGCCGCCGAGCAGGTACGCTGGATGGCGCAGTACAAAGGTGAGCGAGTCGGCGTACAGGAGACGCGTAAGCACCTGGTTCTCTACTTCCGCGACCTCGAGCGCGGATCCGTCGAACGCCAGCGTCTGCTGACCACTGCGTCTCTCGGTGAATTGCTCGATTTCCTCGAGCAGTGGCGCGAATCTCTGCAGGAAGACCAGGAACGCGACCTCGGGCTCAGCCGCTCTGAAGCGGACCGACTCGCCTGGAGCGGCACCGGTTAGCCATGGGTTTAATCTCACGAAGGAGTGCGTCATGATGGCCCGATCCCTGCCCCGCGCCACCGCCTGTGTCGTGACCTGCCTGCTTGTGGCCGCGCTCACTGCCTGTGGTGAAAGTGAGGAACCCGTCGACATCGACATCAAGGTGTTCCCCGCACGAATGGACGAGAACCCGGGTGACCCGGTTCCCGCAGGCTGGCGCCGTGTCGAGTTCTCCGGCAGCCACCGGTCCCGCGCCGGCACTTTCCTGGTGGCCGAAGAGACCCTCCTCACCGGTTGGAGCATCACCGCCATGCGCGTCGCCGAGGAAACCGACGGCAGTCGGGCGATCAGTTTCCGCCTGAACGCCGCCGCCAAGAAACGCCTCGCCGAGTTCTGCGTTGACGAAGCCAATCTCAAGATGCCCCTCGGCCTGAGCATCGATGGCCGCTGGGCGGGCTTCAGCCCGCTGATGCGCGCTCCCGGGGACCGCATGAGCCTGTACGGGTTCACCGCCGAAGAGGCCGAGCGTACCGAACGCTGGCTGCGGATACGGTAGCCGATGAAAATCCGCTCCGTCGAAGTCGTCGACGTGGAGCGCCCCACCAGAGAAGGGCAGCCCACGGAAAGCCGCCAAAAGAGCTGGGCGCACGACGACGAGGTCGCCAACCCGGTATCGAAATTCCCGCGCTTCAAGCGCCACCGGTCGCTCTACGGTGCCAGACGGTGGCCTGTCTTCGGGGTCAAGGTCACCGCCGAGGACGGCACCTGGGGCCTGGGCTCCTCGCAGGGACGCCCCGCCGCCGCCGTCGTGGAAGACGCCTTCGCCCACGTCCTGGAAGGAGAGTCCTGCGAGGCCATCAGCCGGCTGTGGGATCTGATGTTCCGGGTTTCTAAACCCTTCGGCACACCCGGCATCGCCTCGCTGGCGATCAGCGCCGTCGACCTGGCCTTATGGGACTTGGCGGGTAAGGTGCAGGACCGTCCCGTGTACGAGCTGCTCGGTGGCCCGGCGCGAGATCGCATCTTCTGCTACGCCACCGGCAACGACGTCGACTGGTACAAAGAGCTCGGATTCCGCGCTTTCAAGCTGGCCTGCCGTCACGGACCCGCCGACGGCCTCGAGGGCCTGAAGAAAAACGAGGAGCACGTGGCCCAAGCCCGGCAGGTCATCGGTGCCGAGGCGGAACTGATGCTCGACTGTTACATGGCTTTCGACGTGGAGTACACCGTGCAGCTCGCCGAGCGCCTGCGCCCTTACGGTCTGAAATGGATCGAGGAGTACCTGATTCCCGAGGACGAGGACGGACACGCGGAAGTCCGCCGCCGTCTACCGTGGATGACGCTGGCAGCAGGAGAACACTTCTACACGCCCTTCCCCTACCAGCGCATGTTGAACCGCGGCTGTCTCGATATCCTGCAGCCTGATATCCACTGGGTGGGTGGCCTGACAGCGTGCGTCAAGATCGCCCACATGGCCGAAGCCGCCGGCAAACAGGTCTGCCTGCACGGCGGTGGCCGGGATCCCTATGGTCAGCACTTCACCTGGGCTATGCCCAACACACCGTGGGGGGAGTTCTACATCGGCTCCGATCCCGGCGTTCCCCTCGAAGAAGCTGCGGATGTATCCACGTCATCAGGGCGCGTCGCGGGCGCTCGAGTGCCCGTCGATGGCTGGCTCGACACCCTGCCCCAGGGCTCTGGATTCGACCTGGGTATCGAAGAAGACCAGCTCAAGCCGTTTTCGTTCTGAGCCTTTCCTGCTGCTCCTGCAGCATCTTCCGCTGTCGCGTCTCCCGCTCCGGTACGACCCGCTCCCGCTGACTGGTCATACGAAAGTCCAGAGACTCCACGCCCAGCCCGCGCAGGACGGCGCGCTCCACGAGGCTGTAGTCCCCGTTGGGACGATGGAAACACATCGGCTCCCGGAGGGAGACGGGGGGATTGGTGATAAAACGCGGACGGCCGGAGGGATTTCCTGAGGCGGCGTGCAGCATGTAGGGGTGCAGCAGGAAGACATCCCCCACCTCTCCAGTGACCTCGTCGAACTCGCGGCATTCCCCGATCAGACTCCCGAAACGAACCTCAGCCGGAAGACAGCCCTGGGGGCGATCTCGCAGAAAGCGCGCCACGGGCGCGATCGAGTCGGACGCGACGAAGGTGCCGCCGCTGCGCGGCTCGATGTCAGACCAGATGACGATGGTGAGCAACCCCTGCTCCGGGCCGTCGAGGAAGTGCTTGAACCAGTCACCGTCTTTGTGCCATCCTGGCGCCGCGGCCGAGGGCGGCTGCCAGGGCTCGTTCGCCCGCACGGTGAAGTTGATGATGAACCCGTCGCCCCAATGCAGAGGCCCGGCGATACGCTCCTCCCCGCCCATGACATCGCAGATCGCGCCGTACGCGTCGGGTGCGAAGTCGCGCACGTCGGCCGAGTTCATTCCCGGCAGATGAACCCGCTCCTCCGACCATGTGGATGCATCGTGTTCGTCATAGCCGAGACGCTCGAAGGCCAGCGCCCGCCATTCGTCAGCAACCTGGCGGTCGAAACACCGCGGGATTTTGATGTACCCGTTGTCGAGAAAGTGCTCCGCCTGGGCGTCCGTCAGCGTCTCCATCACCCCATCTCCTGAACTCGAGTCAGAACACTGGCGTCGGCGATGACCGCTGATCCAGTTCCACGAACCAGCGCCAACCGATGAAGGCTGTGACGGTCCAGTCGCTGTCCGGAATCACGTCTAGCACCGGCACTACTTCGATGAAGGCATCCCACGTGGAACCGCCGGCGGCGTAGGCCAGGCCTAGGGTCGCACGGGCGCCGAGGCGATTGAGGTCGAACAGCTTGAGTCTGGCGCCCGCACCGTAGTACGCTAGGAACAGGCCGTCACCGCCAAGATTGCGGAAGAAGGCCAGCTTCTGCGGTGCCTCGGCGCTGTGTGTGAGGTAGTCGGCGTGCAGGTGCATCGAGTTGTCGTCCTCGACGGAAACGCCAAGACCTGCGGCCAGGGCATACTGGGTGTTGACCCAGCCCTTGGCGGCAACGCCGACGGCGCTGCCGAGAAACGGTCCCGCGCCCAGTCCGGACTGCTGTCCTCGGGCCATGCCGGGCAGAGCGAGGCACAGAGTGATAATGATAGCGTAGCGCTGCATCGGTCCTGCGTTGACGGGGGGATTGGTACCGGCGAATATTCCGTGCCCCGAACAGGCTACACGCGTTGGTCCACCACGGCAAGGATGAGACCGAGAAATACCATGAACGAAGCGGAGATCTACGAGTTCGACCTCAATGGCTACATCGTGTTCCGGGACCTGATCCCACCGGCAGACGTAACGAAGATGAACGCGATCCTCGACGCGAATTTGACGTCCGAAACGCGCGATCACTTTGGTTTTGTGCAATGGGATCCGATCTTCCTGGAACTGATGGCCCACCCGCGTACCCTCGGTATCATGCGCACCATCATCGGCGACTGGCTGCGCCTCGACCACGCCTACTCCATCCAGCTGGATGCCGACTCCGACGTGCACGAGAATCTGCACGGTGGCCTGCGGGCGGATCAGGGGGAGCATCAGTACCAATGGGCCTACGGGAAAATGTGGAACGGCCTCATCGTCACCATGTATGCCCTTGAGGACGTAGAACCCGGCGACGGTGGTTTCATCTGCGTTCCTAGCAGCCACAAGGCGTCGATCAACTCGTACAAACCGCCCGTCGACAGCCCTCTCGTCGTCAACCCAAGCCTGCGGGCGGGGGACATGTTGATCTTTACCGAGGCCCTCGTGCACGGCACACGCCGCTGGACGTCGAGCAACCGTCGACGCTCACTGCTCTACAAGTACTCTCCCGGGTACTCCACATGGGGGCGGCCCGAGAACCTCGATCCGTTGCGGGCCCTGGCCACGACCGACCTGCAGCGCGACCTGCTGCGCCCACCCTACGTGGGTAGCCGCACCCCCATCGACTTTCCCGAGATCACCTGATGAGCGATGAGCAGGCTGGCGCCAAGCTGGCGAGCGGTATCCTGCCCGCCCTCTGCACGGCCTTCACCGACGATGGCGCCGAGGTCGACGCCGACCGCCAGCGCGTCCTGTTACGCGCCCTGCTCGACGCCGGCTCTCGGGGATTCTTCGTCTGCGGCGGCACGGGAGAGGGCAAGGCGATGTCGGTGCCCGAGCGTATGAATGTCGCCGAGGTTGTCGCCGACGAGGTCGCCGGAGAGGTCCCCATCATCCTGCAGGTTGGCGCCTGCCCGACACCGGACGCCGTCGAACTGGCGCAGCACGCCGCCCACATCCAGGGTATCGGCGCCGTCGCCTCCGTCGCCCCCATCGACAGTCCCAACGATCTCGACGCCGCCGTCGCCCACTACCGCGCCATCGGTGCAGCCACACAGCTGCCCTTCTACGTCTACTGGCTGCAGGGCGAGGCCGACAGTACAGCTACGGCCGACCGCTTTCTCGACGCCATGGGCACGGTCCCCCACTTCGCCGGGATCAAGTTCACCGACCACAATCTGTATCTCTTCGGCCAGCTCATCGACCGCTCCGGCGGTCGGCTCAACGCCATCAGTGGCCCTGACGAGATGGCCCTGCCCGCCATGTGCATGGGCGCCGACGCCGCCATCGGCACGACGTACAACATCATGCCGAAGATCTTCCTCGAAATGCGACGCGCCTTCGACGCCGGCGACATCGGCGCGGCGCGCATCTGTCAGCTACATGCCAACCGCGTGATCCGCATCCTCATGGAGGTCGGGGTAATCGCCGGTCTGAAGGTCATGCTCGGCTGGCGCGGCACTCCGGTGGGCGCACCGCGTATCGTGCCCCCGCTGGATGAGGCAGGCCAGCGGCGCCTGCGGGCTGAACTCGACGCTCTCGATTTCGAGGTGATATGAGCGAGCCCGCCCGTTGAGCGTCGTCTACACGCTGTTCTGGTTCGATGTCGAAGACTACATCACTCCCGAGAGTGACGACGCCCTCAAGGGACTGCTGGAGGTCTTCGAGGCATGCGGTGTGCAGGCCACCTGGAAGATGGTGGCCGAGAAGGCCCGCGTTCTCGAAGGACGCGGTCGCAGTGACGTGATCCGGCTGCTACAGCGCCAGGACATCGGCTACCACACCGACAATCACTCGCAGCATCCGGTGCTTGCTCAGTACCTCGCCGACGCGGGCTGGGATGACGGTGTCGAAGAGGTCATCCGTCGCGAGCGTCACGCGTACGACGACGTCACTCGCATCCTGGGCCCATCCTCCACCTTCGGCCAGGCGGGTGGCTCCTGGGCGCCGCAGCTCTATCCCTTCCTGCGCGATGCCGGCATCCCGCTGTTCATGGACGAAGCCGGGCACATCGGCTGTGACGGCGAGCCCTTCTGGTATTGCGGCGTCCTGCATGTGAACCGCATGGAGGGATCTGCGACGCGCACCGATTTCGATCGCGGAGACGCAGGGCTGAGAGAAGGGGCCATACGCTTCGACGAGATCTGCGGGCGCCACCTCGCCGACGGCGGCGGCCTCATCAGCATCTACTACCATCCCTGCGAATGGGCGACCACCGCTTTCTGGGACGGTGTCAACTTTGGGCGCGGAGCCACGCCCGCTCGGCAGGACTGGCAGCCAGCCCCCCTGCGCCCTTCAGGCGACATGGAAGCCGGGCTCCAGGTGTTTCGGCGCTACATCGAGCACATCGTCGCCCAACCTGGCGTGGAGGTGATCACCGGCCGCCAGCTCGTCAATCTGTTCCCCGACGATGCCCAGGGCGCGGCTTTCGGCGCCGCTGATCTGGCGCAATCCCTCGTGTTCGCCGACGGGGCCATCGATGTGACCTGGCTCGGCGACACGGCGCTGGCTCCCTCAGAGGTCTTTTCCCTCGTCTGCGACATGCTGATGGAGGCGGTCCTCACCTTGTCCGAAGGCATCGATGTGGGCGCTTCGGGTCTGGCTGCGATCACCGCCACGCTAGACAACACGCCCTACGGACCTGTACAGCGCCTGTCGTCCACCGTCCTTGATGGCAGCACCGTGTCGACGGAGATCTTTGTCGAGGCCGCCGCCGACGCGCGTCAGTCCCTCCACTACCATGGCCGCATTCCCGCCGCGGTCTGGATGGGCTCCGCGAGGCTGTCTCCAACGGACTTCCTCGTCACCGCCGCTCAACTGCTGCGCCGCGTCGTCCTCGACGGCAATGGCCTGCCCGGTGAAGTGACCATCAGCGCCGGCTCCATCGCCGGCGAGCGCCACGTGCGTGAGCGTGTCTGGGGCTGGTCGATCTTTCCCGAGGGTTTCGAGGCACCGGGTATTCTCGAGCATGCACGCCTGCAGGCCTGGACGTTGAAACCGGCAACGCTGGTGGATTGATGGATCAAGCACTCACCGACGACGTTGCCCTGGGTTGCCGTCAGCAGCTGGTCGACGACGGCTACACCGTGATCCCCGGTGTCATGCCGGCCGACCTGCTCGATGACCTGTGCGTCTGGTCACAGGAAATCTTCGATCGCCTGCCCGTAGACCCGAAGTTCCGTTTCCAGGGCTCCGATATCCATGTTGCGACACCGCGCAGCTGGCCCGCCGACCGCAGGGCGGACGAGCGTCGCCTCGCCGACCCCATCGTCGAGCGGATCATCGATCAGCCGCAACAGCTCGACGTCTGCCGGTCCATCGGTCTGGAGGACCTGCGCGCCCACGAGTCCGTGATCCTTTTGTCGAAGCCGGCCTTCGGACCACCCCTCTACTGGCATCAGGACTACATGAATTGGAACAGCCCGGCGGCGGCTACACCGTGGCCGACGAGGATCTTCCTGTCCTACTATATGACCGACACCAACCGCGAAAACGGTTGCCTGCGCGTGATTCCCGGCACCCACAGGCGTCGCATCGATCTGCACGACATCCTGCCCAACGCGCACGAACCCGAGATCCAGGCCCTCGACGACTTCAGTCACCCCGCTTTCCTCGACCGTGACGACGCCATCGACGTTCCGATGCGCGCCGGCGACCTCGGTATCGGTGACGCGCGTCTCATACACGGTGCATGGCCGAATCAGACCGACCAGAGGCGCACTCTCATCCTCGCCTGGCACGATGTGTTCCGGTTCCCGCAGCCGCCCTCCTGGTGGACGGATGAGATCCCCGAAGTCGTACGATCCGCCGAATCGGAGGCGTCCTACGAGCCGACCCGCAGACCCGGCCGGCACCTCGCGTAGGAGTCACGAAACATGCGCTCCAGAATCGTCCTCATTCTGCTCGTCGGCCTCTACGTCTGTTCCTTCTTCTTCCGCGGGGAAGACCCGAAGGTCGACCTGGGTGACAGAGTCGTAGAGGGTGTCTTCTTCCAAGGCGGCTACGGCATGCAGTGGGTATACGACACCGCCGCCGAGTTCGAACTCGCCCATGACGACATCACCGCCTACGTCTGGGGCAACCCGCGGGCCTGGGACCAGACACGTCCGCGCTTTCTCTCGGGCAACCCGCCTGATGTGTTCTGGGGGATCCACAACATCAACTTCTGGGTCAACCTGCATGACGGACTGGTGGCTGATCTGGACTCGTTGATGGAGTCCCCTGCCTACGGTCAGGAGGGACTCAAGTTCAAGGACACCTTCTACGACGGCACCCTCGAAGAGGGACAGTTCGAGGGCCGGCAGTACTTCCTGCCGATCACCTACGCCATCTCCGGCATCTGGTACAACAAGGGCATGTTTGACGAACATGGCTGGACGGAGCCGGAGACGTGGGACGAGTTCCTGGCTCTGTGCGAGACGATCAAGCAGACCGGTGGCGGCGTGGCGCCCCTCACGCACCAGGGAAGACACCCTTCCTATTTCGGCATGATCTGGCGTGGTCTCGTCTACAAACTCGGCGGCGAGCAGTTGATGTGCGACATGGACTCGCTCGTGCCCGGCGCCTGGAGCCGGCCTGAGATCGTCGAAGCAGGCCGCCTGAGCCGGCAGCTCTACGAACGCGACTACATCCTGCAGGGCACGTCATCGTTCTCCCATACGGAGGCGCAGATGATCTGGATCCAGGGCAAGGCGGCCATGATCCCCTGCGGCACCTGGCTCGAGTCGGAGATGAAGAACGCCCTGCCCGACGATTTCCAGATGCGCATCATGCCCGTGCCGGGGTTTCGCGACGGCAAGGGGGGTGTGGGCGCCATCGAAGCCTCGTCGGGGCCCGCCTTCTGGGTACCTGTCGAAGCCACACGCCCGCAGTGGGGGATGGAATATCTGCGCATCCTGCTGTCGAAGAAGATGGCCGCCAACTTCCTGGCCACGGTGGGTTCCGTGCAGCCCATCAAAGGCAGCACCGAAGGGGTCGACGTGCCCCCCGCCATGCAGAGCGCTCTCGACCGAGTCGCCGCCGCCGGTGGCGAGACCTTCGCCTTCCGTTTCTCCGGATGGTACCTAGAACTGGAGAACGAGTTCCGCAACGCCATGAGTGCGCTCCTCAACGACGACATCACTCCCGAGCAATTCGCCGAGCGCCTGGAAGCCATGGCCCAGCGCCTGCGCGATGACCCGGACACGATCCGCTTCCACCGCAAACCGAAGCGACAGGGAGTTGCCTCGCTGTGAGTGGATCCCGAGACCGACGATCCGATTGCACTCCCAACGGCTGTCAGTCACACTTCCCAACACGGCACGCAGGCTCTCCTCCATTCCCGGTCATCCTCTCACGCCAAGCGCTCGGCGCGCCGGTGGCGCAGGGCGCATTACGCGGGGCCGCCTACCCCCGAAAGATTCAGAGCCCTGCGAGACCCGTCCGCAGTTCAGGACGGGGCTCGCAGGATCTCAGTACCGCCGCCGAACGCCCGCCCCCCCCACCCAGCCCCCCGTACGCGCCCGAAGCCACCGGCGCGCCCAGCCCCCACCAACAAACCCCATGATCCAGCAAAGAAACTGGCGCGGTGCCGTCCGCTTAATACATCCGGCACTGCACTTCTAAAACACATTTCTC
>JAYZCA010000173.1:0-2214 GCA_036339235.1 Candidatus Latescibacterota bacterium
GATGGCACAGATCGATTCCCCCGGGTTCGGCATCGACATGGACCCCAGTCACATCTATCGCGCCGACGGAGGTGAGGATGTCGTGGAGGCCCTCGGCGCCGTCGTGTCGCGCATGGGACATGTGCACATCCGCGACTGCCCTGCAGCGGCAAAGGCGACCGAGGGTCCACCCGGCCCGCCGGAGGAGCAGGCCTGCGGCCGTGGTGGCATCGATCTGGCCGGTTACCTGCGCGTCCTGTACGAGGCCGACATCGACATCGCCGTCAACCTCGAGGTCATCGGCGCCAAGGACTACGAGCTGTCGCGCGTGGCGACCATCGCCGCCGAGAGCCGCGGTTATCTGCATGCCTGCCTGAAGGCTTGCGGGGCCCGATAACAGAACGCCTCTTCATCGCCGTGGGCCTGCCGTCCGATGTGGGCGCGGCGCTGGAGGAGACGGCGAGGCGTCTGGCGCCGTACTGGCCTTCGGGGGTGGTGCGGTGGACGACGGCTGGGAACCAGCACCTGACGCTGCGGTTTCTCGGAGACACGAGGCCGGAGCAGGTTGCCAAGCTGAAGGTTGTCATGGATGAGGTCGTCGCCGGGCAGCCTCCTTTCGAACTTCACCTGGACGGCACGGGTGCCTTCCCGCCGACGGGCCCGGCGCGGGTGCTCTGGGCAGGTCTGCGATCCGATGACGGACGGCGCGCTCTGACGGCGCTGCAGCAACGTCTCGAGGGGCGTGTTCGCGATCTCGGCTGCGCGGCGGAGTCGCGGCCCTATCGGCCGCATCTGACCCTGGGCCGTGTACGTCGCGGGGCGCCACCGTCCAGCGGTGAGTGGCAGCGGCACGCGCCGAAGCCCATGGTGATTCCTGTCGACGAGATCCTCCTCATGCGCAGTGAGCTGCACAAGACAGGCGCCCGCTACACGACCCTGCACACCGCCTGCCTGGTGGCATGACATCACGCGGGCTCGCCGTCGCCGTGGCGCTGTGCGCCTGCGCCGGATTCCAACCCACGGTGAAGCAGGATCCCGCCCCGTCATTGCCACTGCCGCAGCGACCGGCCTCGGCACCGGGTGGCACCGCCTTCGCCGAGGCTCGGCCGGCCTCGGTGTGGCCCAGCGGCATGCCGCCGCCGTGGAGCAGATCCTGGCGGGCATCGTACCGTCCTGGGTGCGTCGGCTGACGCCGGTGACGTTGCGAACGGCCCAGGCGACGGCGACGATCCACGTGATCCCCGACTACATCGCCATCGGCAGCTGACCTCTGCCGGGCCACCGGCTGCTGGCTGCCAACGGCGAAGATTGTGGATGCCGTCTACGCGCAGGCGAGCCTGAAACTGGAGCCGCGACCCATACCGCCGAGCGCCGAGATGATGTCGAACGCTTACTTCCTCGATCACCAGAACCGGGTGCAGGCGCAACTCGATTCCGTCGTCGACGGGCACACGGGTCGCCGCCGGAGATCTGGTGGCGGGGCACAAGAAGGACCTTGTGCTGACGCGCAAGATGCAGGGTCGTCCCGATCGGGTTGCCATCTACGGTTGGCATCGACTGTCGGGTGAGCCCATCCAGCCGGTGAGCACGGTGCACGTCGATGGTACGCCGACTACAGCCACGGAGTGCGCCTCGTCTGGCACGGTGCTTATCGATGGCGAGGTTCAGGGATTGCCGAAACGCTCGCTGATCCGGCGACGGCGTCGATCCTCAGCGACGAGGGCCCCTTGCTGGTAGAGGTCCTGCTGCCGTAGGCGGGGTCAGTCTCTGGAAGCCGGGCGAAACACGGCAAAGGCGGAGGTGTAGCCGTGCAGATACGTCGTGCCGCCCACCGGGGCGATCTCGCCGCCGCAGAAGAACCCGCCGATCGGTACGTCTCCGAGATGTTCGACGAACCGACCGCTGTCGTGCCCGGTGGTCCCGAAGAAGCGCTGACCGCGCCCCGTACAGGTGAACAGCAGGGCGCCGGCGGGATCGACGCCGGGTTGCTCGCGCCGATAACGCTCGAGCATATTGGCCAGGTCCTCGCCAGCCGTCGTGGCGTCGCGCAGATGGAACTGTATGGTCTGCCCGTTGCGCAGCAGGTCGCCCACGGAAATGACGCCCTTCTCGTGGTCCAGCTGCAGGACGTTGCGCATCAGAAAATCACCGCGGCCAAGGTCGGACTTCAACCCCGTGGTGGCGACGCCGAGATGCAATGAACGTTGTAGCAGTTCCTGATCGGCTTCGTCGAGC
>JAYZCA010000174.1:0-7755 GCA_036339235.1 Candidatus Latescibacterota bacterium
GGAAACGTGGTCGTTCATGACTTCGTCTCCTCTTCCGAGCCGGTGGCGCGCAGAGCGGCCAGTTCGGCGTCGACGCGCTGACGTACGTCGAGATCGGCGAAGCGCCGGCCCAGCAGCGCATCCTCGCCCAGCTCGCTGCGCGCCTCGGCGGCGGCTTCCTGCGCCAGATCCGTCAGGTCGAGCCGTTGACGCAGCCGGTCGAACTCGCCGCGGTTGTGCTCCAGTCGCTGCTCCAGCTTGTGGATGTAGTCGAAGGGATCCGACGCCGCTCCATCACCTCTCGTGGCGGACCGCGGATTCGGCGTCGCCCGGATTCGCGCGATGAGGCTGCCCTGCCGATGGCGGGCGTCCTCCAGGTCTTCACGCAACGACGCGAGCTGCGCCTTCAGACGTTCCACCGTGAGACGACCTTCAACCAGCGCCGGCTCCAGGTCGTCAGCTGCGTGGTCGAGCAGCACACGGCGCCCGAGGATCTGACGGGCCAGCTCTTCTTCACCGGCTTCCAGCGCCTGGCGTGCCCGTGCCTGCAGCTGCGCGCTCCGATCCTTGCTGCCCTCCTGTTCCTTCTGCAGCCGACGTACACCAGCGACGGCCGTACCGACGGCTCCTGTAACGCGATCCACTTCGGTCTCCATGTCGCGCACCATCTGCCGCACCATCTTCTCGGGATCCTCCAGCTGGTCGAGCAGTTCGTTGACGTTCGACCGCACGATGCTCGAGATCCGGGACAGCGTTGTCTTGACCATGTCACTCGCTCCTGTTGTAGGCGTTGAACTCATGCCGACCGGTTCGCAAGGTGCGTGCCAGTGGTCCTTTCGAGTCCGAAACCATTCTGTAAGACGTTGTTATTTATGTTGTTATGAGACTGAAATAGAACCCGCCGGTGACGTGAAGAAGTGGCTGGATTCGCCAACCCGTAGGCGGCATCCGCCAGCCAGCCCTCAGGCAGCTGGGGTCGAGCTGCCCGAGTTTGTCTCTGGCGTTTCACGTACGGCGTCTCCACGTCGTACTTGTTGCACAGTCGGCCGAAGCTGCGCAGGGTGATGCCGAGAGCCAGACACGCGTCCTGGTTGCTCTTGTGAATCCGTGCGACACGCTCGATCGTGTCCCGATCATGTCCGCGATTCATATTTAGTTCTCCATCATGGTGGGTGGTTCTCCGGAAACAGAGACGCGCCATGTGGAGCAAGTGATGTACCGAAATTCGGTGAGTGCCTCTTCATATTTCGACAACACATTGAGTTTACAACAGTTAGCGAACGCAGCAGAGTGAGAACCGGAATGGGAATGGCCGATTCCGCCGTCATCGTGGCGCGATCCGCCGACGTCTCGTTACTCGGCGATACCGCAGAACCCGGCCGCCGCCAGCGCGTACACGCGGGCGCAGTGGGCCAGGCGTTGCACCGACACGCGCTCCTCGTCGGAGTGTGCCGTCTGGTGCTCGGGGCCGTAGTAAACCGTGCTCACGCCGCCGTCGTTGGCATAGAGATTGGCGTCTCCCACCAATCCCATGCCGACGATGTCGGGACGTTGGCCCCGGTCCGCTTCGCCAGCGTCGAGCAAGGCTGTCACCAGAGGGTGATCGGCGGCTGTTTCGAAGGGCTCGCGGGGGTTGGCCAGCTCCACCTCTAAGCGCAGGCCGGAACGCCGCGCCAGATCGTCGCAAAGGGCCTGCAGTTCGGCTCGGGCATCGGCACCGGTCGATCCCGGCGTCCATCGTCGCGTGCCGGTCACCTGCCACTTCACCGGCAGCCGGTTGAACCAGTCTCCTGCCCGGACGATGCCGACGTTGAGCTGATGGCGTCCGCACAGCGGGTGATGTTCGCCGGCGGCGAAGCGTTTTTCCAGTCGGTCGAACCGTTCCAGCAGCTTCCCGATCCAGCGCACCGGGTTGTCTGCATATGGCACCTTGATCGTGTGGATCGGCTCGCGATCGGCGAAGGCGCTGATGGTGAACATGGCCGACCCGAGGCTGGCGGCCCACACGGCGCAGGGGCCCTCGACGATGACGATGGCATCGGCGGGGATCCGTCCGGAGCCCAGGTGTTCGATGAGCCGCTTTGGCCCCTCCTTCCTGCCCACGGGTGTTTCATGGCCAACAACACCGGTCAGCCACAGGTCACCAGCCAGGTCGATGCCTGCCCTGCGCAGGGCGGCGGCACCGTGGACCATGGCCACCAGGCCGCCCTTCATGTCCTCCGTGCCACGCCCCAGGATCCAGTCGCCGGCGCGCCCGGGAGCGTGACAGGCCCCCACGGGAATCGTGTCCGTGTGCCCGTTGAAGGCCAGGCATGGGCCGGCGCCGGCGCCGGCGACCCGCGCGTACACGTTCGGCCGCCCGTCGAGAAAAGCATCCTCCTCCACGTCGAAACCCTCGCGCCGCAGCAGATCCGCCAGGAAGGCGCTGCCCTCCCCTTCCGCACCCGTCTCGCTCGTCACCTCGACAAAGGCCAGCGTGTCGGAGGCGATGGTCTCGGCATCGACGGCGGCAGCGATCGCCCGTCTTTGCGTGTGGGTCAACGCCATCCTCATCCGCCTTTCGATGCATCCGCCAGGAACCGCTCGATCAGTTCGTCGCTGTGGTTGATGGAGCCTCGCATCCACCTGAGCAAGAGGTCCTGCCGCTCCTCATCGGCAAGCTGCCATCCCACCTCCGAGGCCCGCAGCCGCGCGCTCAGTTCGCGCAGGATGATAGCGGCGCTCACGGAGATGTTGAAGCTCTCTGTGAACCCGTACATGGGGACGTGGACCGCCTCCGTCGCCCGCGCCAGGGCTGCCGGCGTCAGGCCGTTCAGCTCCGTTCCGAAAATCACCGCCACCGGACCCCTGGTGACGTCGAAGTCGTCGAGACGCACCGCATCCTGACGCGCCGTGGCCGCCGCCAGGCGATAGCCGCGCCGTACCAGCTCGTCACAGCAATCGTCGACCGTGCGATCTTTGGCGGCACGCCAGCGCACCAGGTTCAGCCAGCGTGACGCGCCCAGGGCGACGTCGCGACTGACGGTGTACGCATTGCGGTCCTCGACGATGTGAACATCCTGTACCCCGAAGCATTCGCAGGAGCGCAACACGGCGCTGGCGTTGTGGGGCTGGTAGATGTCTTCCAGAACCACCGTGAGCCAGCGTGTGCGTTGTGCCAGCACAGTCTCCATGCGGTCGCGGCGGCGACCGGTAAGATGGCCAGCTAGATACTCGATCAGCGCCTCACGCAGGCCCGGCTCGACGTTCTGTTCCGTGCCCGGATCGAGAGCGTCCAGGGAGACGGCGTCGCGCGCGTCGTCCGGAAGCCGACCGCTCACGCGATGCCGGCACCGTCGGTGGCGGTGCACACGTAGACCTGCGGTTGGTTTCCTGTCGCCTGGCGGTAGGCGTCTCCCGCAGTCCGCGCCAGGGCTTCGGCGGCCTCAGCCTCGGCGAGGGCCACGGCACAGCCGCCGAAGCCGGCCCCCGTCATCCGCGCACCGTGGCATCCGGCGGTGGCACGGGCGCACTCGACCATCACGTCCAGGGCCTCCGAAGACACCTCGAAATCGTCGCGCAGGCTCGCGTGGCTGGCGTTCATCAGCTCTCCCATGCGCGCCGCGTCACCGGTGGCCAGCGCCTCGGCGGCCTCGACGGTTCGATCATTCTCGGTGATCACGTGTCGGGCGCGGCGCACCGACATGTCGGCGAGTTCACCGGCCCTCGCCGCCAGGTCCGCCGCAGACACGTCCCGCAGAGCCTGCACCCCGAAGTGAGCCGACACGGTCTCGCACTGGCGACGGCGCTCGTTATAGGCCGAATCCACCAGACCGCGCCTTGTTCCGGTATCGAGCACGACCACCGCTGTGCCCGCAGGCAGCGACACGTGCCGGCCCGCCAGCGTACGGCAGTCCAGCAGGAAGGCGTGGCCGGCGCGCCCCGATGCGGAGATCATCTGGTCCATGATGCCGCAGTTGACACCGACCCAGACGTTCTCGGCGCGCTGCCCGAGCAGCGCCATCGCCGCCGGGTCCCACGGCAGGTCACTCACGTGGGCGAAGGCACGCGCCGTGGCCAGCTCCAGGGCCGCCGACGACGACAGGCCGGCGGCGATGGGAACGTCACCCGCCATGGCGCCCTCCCAGCCTTTGAGTTTGTAGCCGGCGTCCTGCAGCGCCCACGCCGTGCCCTTGAGATACTCCAGCCAACCCTCCAGGGCCGCTGGCGGCCCCGAGTCCCGCAGGTTTTCCAGCGAGAATTCACCGACGGCATCGACGTCGACTCCCTGCACACGCACGTGCCCGTCGTCGGTGGAGCGCAGCGCAATCCACACCGCCCGATCGATGGCCATGGGCAGTACGAAACCATCGTTGTAGTCGGTGTGTTCGCCGATCAGGTTCACCCGTCCCGGGGCACGCACCAACACCTCGGGATCACAGCCGAAGCGCCCCCTGAAGGCACGGCGCACGGCGCCGGCGGGATCGGTTGGCGTGTCGCTCATCGGCTCACTCTGCTACCGCCCGCAGCTGCGCCGCGGCGGCCTCGGCCGTGAGATCGCGTTGCGCCTCGGCCAGCATCTCGTAACCCACCATGAACTTGCGCACCGTCGCCGAGCGCAACAGGGGCGGATAGAGGTGGGCGTGCAGTTGCCAGCCGTTGCCGCCATCGACCGACGGCCGGCCATGCCAGCCCATCGAGTAGGGAAAGGACGTGTCGAACAGGCCGTCGTAGCAGTGCAGGAGGCGGCGCAGGATCACCACCAGGTCAGTGCGCTCGTCGTCACGCAGGTCGGGCAGGTGCGCCACCGGGCGCCGGGGCAGCAGCAGCACCTCGAAGGGCCACACCGCCCAGAACGGCACGACGGCGACCCAGCCGTCGGTGCGGGCGACGATGCGCTCCTGGCGCTCGATCTCGATTTCGGCATAGTCCATGAGCAGGGGCCGGCCGTGGTCGGCGAAGTAGCTGGCCTGGCTGACGTCCTCCTTGTGTGGCTCGTTCGGCAGTTCATCCAGGGCCCACACCTGTCCGTGCGGGTGCGGGTTCGAACAGCCCATCATCTCGCCCTTGTTCTCGAAGACCTGAACCCATCGGTAACGGCGACCCAGTTCCTCGACCTGTTGCGCCCACGCGTCGACAACACCGCGCACGCCCCGTGCGTCCATCTGCGCTAGCGACAGGTCGTGGCGTGGCGAGAAGCACAGCACCCGGCACTCGCCGTGTACGGGGGTGGAGGACAGCAGCTCGTGGTTTGCACCGACGCTGGAGAGCCCGTCAGGGAGCAGAGCCGCGAAGTCGTTGTCGAAGACGAACGTCCCCTGGTAGTCGGGGTTCCGCCGCCCACCGGCTCTCTCGTTACCTGGGCACAGATAGCAGGCCGGGTCGTACGCCGGCAACGCCCTGGTCGGTACCCTGTCGATGTGCCCCTGCCAAGGGCGCCGCATCCGGTGCGGGCTCACCTGCACCCACTCTCCCGTGAGCGGGTTTCGACGGCGATGTGGATGCTCCGTCGGCGTCGGGATCATATGCCCTCGTATCCGCTTGGGTGAGCGCTGTGCCAGGTCCAGGCACTGGCAACGATCTCGGCCAGATCGGGAATCTGCGCGCTCCAGCCCAGCACGGCACGCGCTTTCGAGGCGTCGGCGACGAGGCTCGAGGCGTCACCGGCGCGACGGTCGCCGTCCGCGGCCGGGATCTGACACCCGGTGACGAGACGGGCCGCGGCGATCACCTCCAGCACCGACCAGCCACGACCGGTGCCCAGGTTGACGTACTGAGAATCGCCGCCACCGGCCAGATGACCGAGGGCTGCCAGGTGTGCCCGTGCCAGATCCTGCACGTGGACGTAGTCGCGAATGCAGGACCCATCGGGTGTGTCGTAGTCCCGACCGAACACGGTGAGCCCATCGCGCTGACCCAGAGCGACCTGCAGCGCCAGCGGAATCAGGTGGCTCTCGGGCGAGTGATCCTCGCCACGCAGATCGATGGCGCCGGCGGCGTTGAAATAGCGCAGCGCCACGTAGCGCAGACCGTAGTTGGCCTCGAAAACCTCGAGCTCGCGCTCGATGAAGAACTTGGTCCAGCCGTACGGGTTCTCGGGCCGCTGCGGGTGGGTCTCGTCGATCGGCACCCGGATGGGTTCGCCGTAGGTGGCGCATGTCGACGAAAACACGAATCTCCGTACGCCGGCCTCGGTGAGCGCGTCGAGCAGGTTCACCGTGGCGCCCACGTTGTTCGCGTAATAGCGGTCGGGCTCTTCCACCGACTCACCGACATAGGTCAGCGCGGCAAAGTGTACGCAGGCCTTGACGCCCTGCTCATCGACGACGCGCCGGATCAGCCCTCGGTCGCCCACGTCTCCGGCGAAGAACGGCACCTCCGGATCCACTGCCGCCCGATGTCCACGCGACAGATTGTCGACGACGATGACGGATTGCCCGGCTCGCCGCAGCGCTTCCACGGTAACGGAACCGATATAGCCGGCGCCACCGGTGACCAGGACCGTCATCGGCGATTCTGCTGGAATGGGTCGCTCATGGACTCTATTCTACACGATATGTGTGGACGGTTCACCCTGCATCACTCCACCGAGGACGTGGCCGAGCGCTTCGCCGTGGAGCAGACTCTGCTCGAGCTGAAGCCGCGG
The DNA here is from genome assembly GCA_036339235.1 of Candidatus Latescibacterota bacterium. Taxonomy (GTDB): domain Bacteria; phylum Latescibacterota; class UBA2968; order UBA8231; family UBA8231; genus UBA8231. Next base: position 6,605 of record JAYZCA010000174.1, read on the forward strand.
TTCAACATCGCTCCGAGTCAGCCCGTGGCTGCCGTCATCCAGCACGAGAGCCGCGTCCTGCAGGAATTGAAGTGGGGGCTGGTGCCCTCGTGGGCCCGCGACCCGGCCATCGGCAACCGTCTGATCAACGCCCGCGCCGAAACGCTGGCCTCCAAACCCGCCTTCCGCGGCGCCTTCGCCCGCGGCCGCTGCCTGATCCCGGCGAGCGGCTACTTTGAGTGGAAGCGCGTTGGCCGCACCCGTACGCCCATGCTCGTGCGGTGCGACGGCGGCGAGCCCTTCGTCATGGCCGGTCTCTACGAGCGCTGGCAGACGCCGGAAGAGGGGATTCTGCACAGCTGCACCATCATCACCACCGAGCCGAACGACGTGGCTGCCAACGTCCATCACCGCATGCCGGCCATCCTCACCGAGGGGGGCGCCCAGGTCTGGATGGACCGCGAACTCACCGATCTCAAGGCCCTGACCCACGTCCTGCGCCCCTACCCGCTGGGCGACCTCGTCGTGCACCCCGTGTCGGACAAGGTGAATCGGGCCTTTGACGACGACCCGTCGATGATCGTGCCGGTGGACCCGCCGGCGCCGGAAGAGGATCCGCAACTCGACCTGGGGCTGTAGGAGTTCTCAACCCTTCAGCAGCCAACCTAGCACGTCCCGCACCGACGGACGGCTGCCCGTGGCCAGGATACCGACGCGGAACAGCCGCGCCGCGCCGAATATTGCCAGCCAGACCGACAGCACCAGAACCACGGTAGTGGCGGCGTACTCCCAAAGTGGCGGCGGCCCGGCCGAGCGGTTCATCATGACGAAGGGCGTCAACGGCGGTATGAAGGACAACACCCGGGCCAGCGTGCCATTCGGGTCCTTGCCTGCGTCGGGACAGCAGCTTCGGCGCACCGAAAACGAAGTCTTCCAAGGCATCGGTCAAGATTTCACCTGCCGTGGTCGCGGCTTTGCGGACGCAGTGGAAGCACGTGGCCGAGAAGAGACTTCAGGCGAAGAAATGGGAGGATCTGGATCTGATCTTCCCCGATGTCTCCGGTAGACCCTACAGCCACTACATGGTCCGCAGGCGCTTCCACAGTATGCTGAAGACACTGGACATCCCGCGACGGCGACTGCACGACATCCGGCACACCTGTGCGTCCCTG
>JAYZCA010000175.1:0-4231 GCA_036339235.1 Candidatus Latescibacterota bacterium
ACCGGGGGTGTTCATCTCGGAGTGCACGATCCCCGTTTCGGCGCTGACATCGAATTTTGCCTTGTCCTGCGAATACGGCAGGCAGGGCATGCAGCGCACCGCCGTGATCGTGCCGTAGGGCCGCACATTGCAGTACACCCCCGCCTGCGTGCGCAGGGGCGCGTTACCGGACTTGCCCATGACGACGACCTTGCCGCCTTTGCCATCATTGACCCAGGCGTCCCCCGCAGTCGACCACTTGATCGATGTACACGGCATGTTCCCGAACCAGCTCAAGGGCTCCAGTTTCAGGTCGTGCCGGAACTGCGCCCACATGGGTACGGCGTAGAACGGCAGACCCAGGATGTCGATAGCGGCGATCGTGCCCAGCAGCGCGTAGGCATCGGTGAGAGAGTGAGCCACGGGATTGAGCTGTCCGTCCCGGCTGCCACCCTGCCAGATGACCGCGTCCGGATAACCCGATGGTCGCACGTCGGCGGGCTCGAACATCCCTTCCAGCAAGCCAAAGAGGTCGCCGCCGTCGGCTGCGGTGCGGGCGATCGTGAGCAGATCGAGCATGTCAGAAACTTCCTTCATTTCTCGTAAGTCATTGTCTTGTAAGAAGATGGTGTCTAACTGGGCAACCGTGAAAGCTAACCGAAGAGGACGTCCCCGGCAACCGGCCCGGTGGAATCCGGGGCGTTTCGAACCAGGCGGAGCCCCGATCTCCGCCACTTGCCAAATACACGCGTTACTCCTATCTTGTCCGTTTGGTGTGGGAAAATTAGCACTCGGTTGCCGCGAGTGCCACACCACTGACAGGACATTAGATAGTTTCGTCGTAACCTTCTCCCTTTCAACTCTTTAGGAGGAATCACGCATGGCTGCCAAGCAGCTTGAGTTCGACATCTCGGCCCGCGAATCGCTGGCAAAGGGTGTCGATAGGCTTGCCGACACGGTTAAGGTGACGCTCGGTCCGAAGGGCCGCAACGTCGTCCTCGACAAGAAGTTTGGCTCCCCCACGGTGACCAAGGACGGTGTCACGGTCGCCAAGGAAATCGAGCTCAAGGATCCCTTTGAGAACATGGGCGCCCAGATGGTGCGCGAAGTCGCCTCCAAGACTTCCGACGTCGCCGGTGACGGCACCACGACGGCCACGGTCTTCGCCCAGGCCATCTTTCGCGAGGGCCTCAAGAATGTGACCTCTGGCGCCAACCCCATGGACCTCAAGCGTGGCATCGACGCCGCCGTCGCGGCCGTTGTGGGCAGCATCCGCAAGTCGGCCAAGACCGTCAAGAGTCACGAGGAGATCGCCCAGGTCGCCCGCACTTCGGCCAACAACGACCAGGAGATCGGCGACCTCATCGCCGATGCCATGGACAAGGTCGGCAAGGACGGTGTCATCACCGTCGAGGAAGCCAAGTCGACGGAGACCAACCTCGAGGTTGTCGAGGGTATGCAGTTCGACCGTGGTTACCTGTCCCCGTACTTCGTCACCGACCAGGAGACCATGGAGGCAGTCCTCGAGGACGCCTACATCCTGATCTTCGACAAGAAGATCTCCAACATGCGTGACCTCGTCCCGGTTCTCGAGAAGATCGCCCAGCTCGGCAAGCCGCTGATGGTCATCGCCGAGGACATCGAGGGCGAAGCCCTGGCGACGCTCGTCGTCAACAAGCTGCGTGGCACCTTGCGCGTCGCCGCCGTCAAGGCGCCGGGCTTCGGTGACCGCCGTCAGGCCATGCTCGAGGATCTGTCGATCCTCACCGGCGGCCGCGTCATCTCCGAGGATACGGGCCTCAAGCTCGAGAACACCTCCCTTGATGATCTGGGTCAGGCCAAGCGGATCACCATCGACAAGGACAACTCGACGATCATCGAGGGCGGTGGCAAAGCTGCCGACATCAAGGGTCGGGTTGGTCAGATTCGTCAGCAGATCGATGAAACCACCTCGGACTACGATAGTGAGAAGCTCCAGGAGCGTCTCGCCAAGCTCGCGGGTGGTGTGGCCGTCATCAATGTCGGCGCCTTCACCGAGACCGAGATGAAGGAGAAGAAGGCTCGCGTCGAGGACGCCCTGCACGCGGCGCGCGCCGCCGTGGAGGAGGGAGTCGTCGCCGGTGGTGGCGTCACCTTCATCCGCGCCATCAAGGCCCTCGACGGCCTCAAGCTAGAGGGTGACCAGGCAACGGGTGTGGCCATCGTCCGTCGCTCTCTCGAGGAGCCACTGCGCCAGATTTCATCGAATGCCGGCCAGGAGGGCGCCATCGTCGTGCAGAACGTGTCGGGCAAGTCCGGCGCTTACGGCTACAACGCTCTGACCGATGTCTACGAGGACATGATCAAGGCTGGCGTCACCGACCCTGCCAAGGTCTCCCGTACTGCCATCGAGAACGGCGCCAGCATCGCCAGCCTGTTGCTGACGACGGAAGCGCTCGTCGCCGAGATTCCCGAAGAAAAGCCGCCGGCTCCTCCGGCGGGTCCTCCGGGCGGTGACATGTACTAGCAGGTGACGGGCCGGCCTCGTGCCGACCCGGTCTCGCTCATAAAACGAAACGGGGCCCGCTGCATCGCAGCGGGCCCCGTTTTTCTTTCCAAGACGACAGCACTAGCGGTTGACGATCATGGCCCCTTCCTCGACGATGAGCCGCGGTGTCTCGATGCTACCGTTGAGGCGCGCCGTGGCGCCGATTCGCACCCAGTGCCGGGCGCGAATTGTCCCGACCACGGTGCCATGTATCTCGGCGGTTCCCACCTCGACAAGGTCGGACTCCACCTCGATCAACAGGGTCCCTTCCAGCAGACTGCCCTGCCCGATGACGGTGCCAAAGTTGCCGGGATCGCTCACTCACAACCACAGCGGCTGGTATTGCTGCGTACGCTCGCGCCCATTCTCGATGACGGCGAAGCGGACGCCTGGGGTGGCGCCGTTGCGCGGCCAACCGAGCAGTCCGAGGGGCTGCGCCTTCTGCACGAACGTTTCCGTTTCGACGATAAGTGTGCCGACGCCGGCATATCGGGTTTGTAGTCCGTTGCCGTGATCGATGAGAATCGTGTATCCCAGGTCCTTGTCGTAGCCGATACGTTCCACCCTGCCCGCGGCTGCAGCCTGCACCGCATTGCCTTTTGGGGCGGCCAGCAACACACCCGTTTCGAGGCCGCGCCAACTGGACAACATGACGGGTGACAGGGTCGGCACGGTCCGCAGACCGCCCTGTTCCAGTCGCCTCTGGATTGAGATGAACTGTTCGCGCGTGCGGCTCGCGCGTACGGCGGTGACACGCGTGTTCAACCCTACCGCTTCGGCAGCCATGCTGCGCAGCTTGAGGTTGCTTTGCTGCAGATTCAGTAGCATCGCTTCGAGTTCCTCAATCAGCTCCACTTCGTGGGTCAGGATCGCTTTGTCCCGCTCAAGTCGATCTACTCGACGCGTCAGGTAGTCGTTCTCCATGAAGCTGCGCAGACCGATACCCAGAAGCACCAGGACGGAGAGGAACGCGACCGCGAAGATCCATGCTAGCATGCGCGGGACCTTGTACTCAAGGGTACGACCGCCCTCTTCGGGAATAATGAGGAACGTGACACGACGACAGGGGAGCAACGACGCCAGCCCGCTCAGCCGAGGATGTCGATGAGGGAGCCAAGCATGTCGTCCGTGGTGCACTCGACATTAACGAGGGCGTCTGCATAGTGAACGGTGGAAATTTGCTCCACGGCGAGGCTGACGGCGCCCGCCGACGAGACGGGAGTGGGCTCGCCTGTCGCCACGAGTTCCGGGCGACGCTCCGTGCGCCCCTCGACGAGGGTCTCAATACCCCAGCCCACGGGAAATTCGCGGCCGACGGCTCGCAAGACGGTCGTCTCCGGCGTCGCCAGGTTGGCGGTATCGTGGGCCGTGGAGCGCACACGTGCGTCGGCGTGGCGTAGACCTGAGGCGGCGATGGCGAAAGAGGCATGCATTGCGGTATCCACCTATTATGTCGGCAGGAAGTCGAGAAAGGTACGCCTGGCCAGATAACGGTCAAGACTCAGCACCGAAGACGCGGCGACGGAGACCGACGAAAAATGCCGCCTCGCGCTTGACTGCGGCTTCGAATCCGGCGGCGTCCAACTCAAACTCACAATGGATTGAGGCGGGCCCGGTGTATCCGATGCCGTGCAGACACTCGAAGGCGGCGGTGAAATCCGTCATCCCCTGCCCCGCCTCGACCACGTTGCGGGCCTTGCGGCCGTGGCCATTGTGCACCTCGCG
>JAYZCA010000176.1:0-5524 GCA_036339235.1 Candidatus Latescibacterota bacterium
CCGTGCAGTCGCCAGATCACCCCGGCGCTTCGTCTTGCACCGGCGACTCCGGAGACATCGCGTGCGTCTCGTGGGCAGCCCCGTCGTCACCTTCAGCCGGCGGCTCCACCTGCCGCTCGATGGGCAGACCCTGAAGAACTCGATCGATTTCGGCGTCGTCGAGGACCTCGTGCTCAAGCAGCGCGTCGGCCAAGTCGTCGAGCTGCTGGCGATGTGCCTCGAGCGTCTCGCGGGCACGCGTCTCGGCCTCGATGACGAGGCCACGAATCTCACGGTCCACGGCCTGCGCGGTGTGCTCCGAGTAGCCGCGGGTGCGCGCGAAGTCTTTGCCCAGGAAGATCTCCTCGCCGTCGCTGCCTAGCGCCAGCGGCCCCAGGTCCTTGTTCATGCCCCAGTCGCAGACCATGGAACGCGCCAGACCGGTAACCTGCTTGTAGTCAACCTGGGCGCCAGTGGACCGTTCGCCGAAGACGAGTGCTTCTGCACAGCACCCCCCGAGGCCGGTGACCAGATGCGCTTTCAGCCGAGACTCGGTGATCGAATGCCGTTCGTCTGCCAGGAAGGAGACCATTCCCATCGTCTGCCCGCGTGGCACGATCACAGCCTTGTTGATCGCCGGCGCACCCGGCGTCAGCTTGGCCGCCAGAGCGTGTCCCGCCTCGTGCACGGCGGCGAGTCTCTTGTCTTCCTCCGTCATGATCATGCTCTTGCGTTCGGCGCCGAGCATGACCTTGTCCTTGGCTTCCTCCAAGTCGAGGTGAATCACGTGCTCACGGTTGCGCCGGGACGCCAGCAGGGCCGCCTCGTTGATGAGGTTTTCCAGGTCTGCCCCGGACAACCCGGGCGTTCCCTTGGCGAGTCGTTCGAGGTCGACGTCCTCTCCCAGGGGCACACTGCGCGAGTGTACGTCGAGGATGCCCTTGCGGCCGCGAACATCGGGGAGGTTGACGACGACCCGCCGATCGAAGCGCCCGGGACGCAGCAACGCGGGGTCGAGTACGTCGGGGCGGTTCGTGGCGGCGATGAGGATGACGCCGTCGTTCGATTCGAAGCCGTCCATCTCGACGAGGAGCTGGTTGAGCGTCTGCTCACGCTCGTCGTGACCGCCGCCGATGCCGGCGCCGCGATGACGCCCGACGGCATCGATCTCGTCGATGAAGATGATACACGGAGCACTCGCCTTGCCCTGCTCGAAGAGGTCGCGCACCCGTGAGGCTCCCACCCCGACAAACATCTCGACGAAGTCGGAGCCGCTGATCGCGAAGAAGGGGACGCCCGCCTCGCCGGCGACGGCACGCGCCAGATGTGTCTTCCCCGTCCCCGGGGCACCGACGAGCAGCACGCCTTTGGGTGTACGTCCTCCAAGGCGCTGGAATCTCTCCGGATCCATGAGAAACTCGATGATTTCGGTGAGTTCTTCCTTCGCTTCGTCGACACCGGCAACGTCCTGAAAGGTGGTCTTGCGCCGATCTTCCGTCAGCAGCTTGGCGCGGCTCTTGCCGAAGGAGAACAGCCCTCTCGGCCCGCCCTGCATCTGCCGCAGCATGAAAATCCAAAAGACGATGAACAGCAGCCACGGCAGGAACGAGATGAGTACGGAGTACCACTGGAAAGGCTTGTCCTCGAAGGAAAAGTCCTCGACTCCTGCCTCCAGCCATGCGCGCTTTGTCTCGGCGTCTATCGGGCCGAGGTTGACGACAAAGCGTGTGCCGTCGTGAAGGACACCGTGGAATTCCTGCTCGCCGATGATCGTTGCCCGCGCGATATTGCCGGATTCCAGGTACTCACGGTATTGGACATAGGAGACCTCGCTCGTGTCCGACGGCATGGTGCCGAAGAACTTGGCGGCGATGATGAGCACGAGGATGAGGAAGATCCAGAAGGCGCGACTGCGCGACGGCCAGCGCCACGGCATACGTCCACCATCGTCGCCGGGGCCATCCTGACGCTGTCGGGGCTGCTCGTCCATCAGTCCATCGGTCCGTCGGTCAGCGGGTTCGGGGCGTCGGACTCGGGCGAGCCGGCGTCGACGAACTCGAGGTAGAGGATGCGGTCCGTTTCTCCCGTCACCCGGAAAGCCTCACTTCGGGTCAGACCGGCGACCCACAGCACTTCCTCGTCACCATCGGCGGCGACACAGGTGAGCAGCAGAGCGTCCGCCCGCAGAATGCGCGGCCACTTCGCGTCGATGAGGCAGTCGCTCAGTTTCTTGTGATGCCCACCCATTCCCAGGGGGCGCAGTCGATCTCCGGGCTGCGGCGTCCGCAGCAGCAGCAGCCCCTCGGTGACCCGCGCATCAAAGGCGGCCCGCCAGGCCCCCAACCCGTTTCGGAGGCCAGCGTACGCTGCCCGGGAAACGAAGGTTGCGTGCAAGCTCTTGGCACGCCCCGGGACCGCCGTCTGTCCCGGTAGTTCGACACGGGCATGCACAGCTGGGGCTAGACCCCGACGGAGGATGAGTTCCGTATCGGTGATCTGTGCCCTGATGCCACCGGTCACCTCGTGCATGCCGACGAGATCGGCCGTCAGACGGTCGATGAGACCTTCTACGGCAGCGAAACCGATGGGGCGGTTTTGTGCAAGCTCTTGAATATACTGACGTAACACACGTCGTTGGACCGCTATATGATAACGGCGTAACCCCACCGTATCAAGCGTCACACAGGCCGCCCCGCGCACCTTCAACAGAGTATCTGCAACCTCACGGGACAGGCTATCGAGATAGTCGTCGTCGGCCTGCAGCACATGTGCGTTGCGAATCAGCCCCTCCACGATCCGGGGGTTATGCCGACTCTCGAGGAGTGGCAGCAGCTGGTGGCGGACCCGGTTTCGGGGGATCTCCCGATCCTGGTTCATGGGGTCTTCGTGCACCTGGAGGTCGCGGTTCGCCGCGTAGGCCTCGATCGCCGAGCGGCGCACCTCGAGCATGGGCCGTACGATACCGTCGGCGCCAGCGGGACGCATGGCCCCCAGGCCCGTGGTCCCGGCGCCGCGCAGCAAACGCAGCAGAACGGTCTCGGCCTGATCGTCGGCATGGTGGCCGACGGCTACCCAGCGAGCGCCGACCTGGAGCCGGACGCGCGTCCACAGATCGCGACGACAGGCACGCCCCGCCTGCTCTACTGACAGACCCCGCTCTTGAGCCCAATTGGCCACGTCCATCGACTCGACCGTGATCGGCCAGCCGAGACAAGTGGCGAGAGACGCGACAAAGGTTGCGTCGTCAGCCGAATCGGGCCGCAGGCGGTGGTCGAGGTGAACCACAGACAAGCGCAGTTGCAGGGGTTCGGACAGCCGGTGCAGAACGTCCAGCAGGACGACCGAATCCACGCCGCCGGAGACGGCGACGACGATGGCATCTCCCCGACGGATCCCGAACTCCCGGAGGCGGGCCTCTACGTGGTCCGACAGTCCGTCAGCAATGGGGTGGGAGCGCGGCATGAAAAAGGGGATCTCGCTGGAATGAGGATTGCTTGGGGCAGAGGGCACCCCTGCCGATCGTAGCCCGAACCCTATCTCAGGAGTCCGTGATGTCAACCCCTCTGAAACTCGACGGAGTCCGCATCCAGACAGCGCGTATGCTGGAGATCTACTCTCTGCTGCGCCAGGAACTGGAGGGAGCCAACAAGATAGGTGTGCCGGCGGATGAGCGGAGTCGCCTTCAGCGGGCGGTCGACACGATCGCCGCCAACATGGCGCAGTTGGCGGCTCTACTTTCCGCCGCGACGGAAACTCCTTCCGCCACGTACCAGGACGGAAGCGTCGACTACCCCGGCATCGGCCGCATCGATCCTGCCGAGGCGCAGGAACTCGAGGAAATCCTCGACGAAGTGCTCAAGTGGCACGCCGAACTGATCCAGAACGACGTCGGGGAATGACCGATCGCACTCACCGATCACTCCCCAGATATCGCCGCAACTGCCGAGGGTCCTAGTTCTTGACGCTGACCTGCAGCGGATCGGTCCAGTCGCTCTCCCTGCCGTCCCCATCTACAGCACGAACCCGGTAATAGTAGGTCGTACCGCGAGTCACGCCGTCGTCATCACGCGTCGTGTTGATGTTGTTGGGTGTGACAGCCGTGTAATCCGAATCCACTGAACTGTTGGCTAATGTCGTACGCTCGACTTCGTAGCGCACGATGGCACCCGCCGACTTCGTCCAGCTCACCGTGACGGTCGGTGATTCGGCCCCGTCGGAGGGCGTCGACGCCACCAGGCGTACGTTCGTCGGCAGGTCGACACCGCTCGTCGTCACCGCTGCAGTGGACGATCTCGGGCTGATGTTGCCATCGTCGTCGAGCGCCTCCACCTGGTAGAAGTAGGTGGTGCGCTGATCGAGGCCGCTGTCGTCATGCGAGAGCGTCGTGGACGTGGCGATCTCCTGGTAGTTCCCGTCCGAAGAGGTGGCGCGGTAGATCCTGTAAAGACTGACACCCGTAAGTGTCGAACCGTCCGAATCAGAACTAGGAGCGCGCCATGTCAACGACAGACGCTCCGGATCGTCCGAAACGGGCTCGCCATCGAGGAAGGTCGGCGCCGCCGGCGCACGCGTGTCGGTCTGCACGGTGGCGCCGTCGAAAGCCGACAGCTCACTCTCCCCCGTAACAGTCACCACGGAAACACGGTAGAAGAGAATCTGCCCGCCCGTCAGGTTGGAGTCGATGTAACTGGTCTGGCCGGTGGTATAGGATGTCCCTTCCGTCCCGGTGAGACGGCTGTAGTCCTGATCGGACCGCGACGAGCGATAGACGTTGTATCCCTGCAGATCCTCTTCGTCACTGGCCGTCCAGCTGATGGTGATGCTCTTCACGTCACCGGTTGCTCCGACGTTGGCCGGAGCACCGATCCCCTGCGTGGTCGCCGATTCGGCTGTCGACCGCGGACTGACGTTGCCAGAGCCATCGATGGAACTGATCGTGTAGTAGTAGGTTGTCGACGCCTGCACAGCCGTGTCCGTGTACGTCGTCGAACTGGCGTTGATCGTGTCGAGAGCGGCCAGTGCACTGGAGGTCCCCTTGCCGCGAAACACGATGTACTCGGTCAGCCCCGTGAGGTCTCCGCCGTCCTGATCGACACGTGAACCGGTCCAGCTCAGCGTCACGAGAGCTTGCGTGTCGTCGGCGATGGCGACGAGATCGGTTGGCGACGCCGGCGCGACGTCATCGGCAGCGGCGCTGCCAGAGACGAAGCTGGAACGCTCGCTCAGGAGACTCGACGTGACGGCGGCGATCTTGTAGTAGAACAGCTGCCCGGCAGCCACCGTGGAATCGATGAAGCTGGTACGCCCCGTCGTGAAGCTTTCTCCTCCGTCCCCTTCCAACTGCGTGAACGTCTGGTCCGGACTCGTCGAGCGGAACACGCTGTAGCCTATCAAGTCGTCGTCACTGTCGACGGCGTTCCAGCTGATCTCGATGCGACCGATGCCGTCCGTGGCGCGCACGCCCGTGGGCACTTCCACGCCGATGGTCAGCGCCTGCCCGGTCGACGACTGCGAACCCTCGTTGCCGGCGGCGTCGAAAGCGATC
>JAYZCA010000177.1:0-3019 GCA_036339235.1 Candidatus Latescibacterota bacterium
GCAACGTCAGGTGCGCGCCATGCGGGACGACGGCTACGTCTACTTCCCGGGCATACTGAGTGCCGAGGAGATTTCCGAGCTACGCGCGCTGATGGATCGGCTCGAGCCGATGGAGGAGTATTTCGACAGCGAGCGCAAGGCGGGGGAAGGTGAGTTTCCCAGTAAGGTTCTCAACAACGCCTTCAATCGGGATCCGCTCCTGCTAGGCTTCATCGATCGTCCGGGGGTCATCGAGCTGGTAGAGGCCATTCATGGCGACGACGCGCACATTCTCGGCATGACCATCTGGCTCACTGGCCCAGGCCGCCCACCTCAGCAACTCCACGCCGACTGGCAACCCCTGACGCTGCCGCAGGATATCATGGAAGACGAGCGCGTACAGATCCCGGTGTTCATCTCCACCATGCACTATTACCTCGATGACATCCACCATGAGCTGGGACCGACACACTTCGTCCCGGGCAGCCATCGAGCCGGACGCCCTCCCGACGGTGACACGACGTTCAAGGGTCGAGAAGAACAGTCGATCATGTGCCGGAGGGGAGACGGACTGCTGTTCCGCTCCGAGGTCTGGCATCGGGGTACGGCGAACACCAGCCAGCAGATGCGCTACCTGCTGCAGGTGCACTACGCCAGGCGCATGATCACCCAGAAGTTTCCACCATACCCTCACAGGTTTCGCATCGATGAAGACATTTTCAAGCGTGCCAACCCCCGGCAGCGCCGTCTGCTCGGCGACCACAAGCCGAGCAACTACGACTAGACAAGATCTGCAGAGGCGTCTCACCACGTCCCCCGAACAAAGACAGCTGGAGCGCGATGGCTTCTGCGTGTTCGACGACGTGCTCGACGACGATTTGCTGCAACGCACCCGGCAGGTGTCGGAGCGACTCCTCGATGCCCTGCCGGCGGAACATTTGGAGAAGCAGAAGTCGACGGGCAGTATGGTCAGCGTCACCGACGATCCCTTCTTCGCCGAGCTGGTTGCCGCGCCCGACGCGCTTCGTGCTCTGCAGATCCTCGGATATGACAATCCGAAGTGGGCCTCCGGATTTATCATCAGCAAGCCGCCGCATAGCCCGGCGCTGTTCTGGCACCAGGACTGGTGGGGCTGGGACGAGCCGATCAGCCAGACCTGGGCGCATCCGCCGCAGGCTTTTCTGATGTACTACCTGGTCGACACGACCCCCGAAAACGGTTGCCTGCGGCTGGTCCCGGGGTCGCATCGGAAGCGTCACCCGATGCACGATGGCGTGCCGGATTCGCACACGACGGACCTGCGCGAGATGGCCGACCCCGAACACCCGGCGTATCACACCACCGAGGGCGAAATCGATGCGCCGGTGAAGGCGGGCAGCGTCGTCATCGGTGACTCGCGAATGCTGCACGCGTCGCATGCCAACATGTCCGACCACCGGCGTACGGTGATCACTCTTTGGTACTACCCGAACTGGGATGAGCTGCCCGAGTCGGTGCGGGCGCACATCGGCGCCACGACGCTACCCGCGTCCTGGGAAGGGGAGGCGATGGCGACTCTCGGCCGTTTGCAACCGACCTATGACGGCGACGTCGAGCGGACGAAGTGGAACCGCATTCCCGGTCCGGAGTTTCGCTAGAGTGGCCGACCGACGAGTACGGGCTGACGATCTTGAGCGCTTCACCAGGCAGGTCTTCGAAGGCCTCGGCATGCCGCCGGCGGACGCCACTGTCGAGGCCGAGGTGCTCCTGTGGGCAAATCTGCGTGGCGTCGATTCACACGGCGTGACGCGCCTGGAGGCCTACAGCAGAGCCATCGATTCCGGGGCGATGAACGTGCGTCCCGAGATTCGCGTGATGTCCGAACGGGCGGGAGCGATCTTCATCGAGGGGGACCACGCCATGGGACCGGTCGTGACGTGCTTCGCTGTGGACCGCGTGGCCGAGAAGGCGCGCGCCGCCGGCGTGGGATGGGCGCTGATCCGCAACACGACACACCAGGGCGCTATGGGTTACTACGTGGAAAAGCTCGCCCTGCAGGGGCTGGCGGGTATCGCGGTGGTCTGCGACCCACCGAACATGGCGCCCCCAGGTGCCAAGGCGGCGGGCACACACAACAGCCCCATCGCCTTCGCCGTGCCGTCCAAGGAGCGCGGTGCCGTGATCTTCGACATGGCGACGAGCGTCGTCGCTTTCGGCAGGGTGATGGTCGCCAAGGACCAGGGTGCGCCGCTGGGCGATGACTGGGCCCTCGACGCCGACGGTCAACCGACGACGGACCCGGCGCTGGCGAGGTTGCTGCGACCAGCCGGCGGTTACAAAGGCTACGGGCTGGCCTTCATGTTCGAATGTTTCACGAGTCTGATGGCTGGCAACGCGCTGCTGGCTCCACACATCCTGGCGGATCGGGCGCAGGACAAGGCGAGGGCAGGAGCGCAGAACAGCTTAATAGCGGCCGTCGACGTGTCGATGTTCAGCGACGTTGACACAATGAAACACGAGGTGGACGAACTGGTGCGTGCCGAGAAGTCGCTGCCCACACAAGACGGCGTCGACGAGGTGCTGGTACCCGGAGATCCGCAACAGCGCACGCTGGAGGAACGCAGCGCCAACGGTATTCCCATCCCGCCGGGAACGTGGGACAAGATCGTGGCGGCGGCACAACGACTCGAACTCGAGCTGCCGGTGGCAGTGGAAAGAGACAATAATGGCTGACGAATCACTGATCGCCGTGTTCATCGATTTCGAGAACCTGGCCATCGGCCTGCGGCCGCAGAAGTTCAACCCCGAGGTCATCCTGCGGCGCTTTCTGGAAAAAGGTCGCATCGTCCACAAGCGCGCCTACTGTGACTGGGGTGGCTACCGGAACGAAGTGCGCGACCTGCACACCCACGGCATCGAGCTGATCGACATCCCGCAGACACGGGCAAGTGGCAAGAACTCGGCGGACATCCGCATGGTGGTCGACGCCATCGACCTGAGCTACGCCAAGGACCACATCGACACGTTCGCGCTGGTGACCGGGGACAGCGATTTTTCGCCC
>JAYZCA010000178.1:0-6101 GCA_036339235.1 Candidatus Latescibacterota bacterium
GAGGGGCTCGGCCTCCAGCACGACACCGAATAGACACTTCTACGGACGCCAGCTCCATTCGAGAGCCTCTTCCCGCCAACGCGCCCAGCGCTGGGGTGGAGCGTCCAGATCGGTCCCCGCTGTCATGAAATCGCCACCGAAATCGAGTCTGCTGTCGTAACTCGGCCATAGAGCGGAAAACTCTTCACGCAACAGGCCGGCGACACGGTTTTGTATACCCTTGGCATGGTAGGCGAGAATTCGTTCCGTCTCGTCGCGACCCTCTTCGGACAGATGCTTGGCCATGCCGGTGCTCATCCAGAACTCGAAGCCCACCCGACCGCTGTCGGTGAGGGCTACGGACACGCGGTACGCCGGATAGCCGAGGCTGAGTCCGAGTACCTGGAGACGAAGATTCAGCCATGATCCCTCGGTAACCTGTCGAGGCAGCGCCAAGTCCTGGGCCGGCAACTCGGCGACAGTCGGTACGGCTGCAAGCAACACCAGGCCCGTCAGCAGGGCAGCACTCATCAGTCCGCCTCGGAGTCGGCGAAGTGCTCTTCCATGAAGCGGATGATGTCACGCAGCGACACAATGCCCACCGGACGGTCGTCTTCGTCGACGAGTGGCACATGGCGAAAGCCGTGGATCGCCATCAGGTGCAGCGCCCGATTGATCGGATCGGAAGGCTTGAGGGCCGTCGGCTCCGGTGTCATAAGGCTCTCAACCGGGAGGCTGTCGAGGTCCTCGATGAGACCTGCCACGCGGTAGAGGACGTCGCGCTCGGTGAAGATACCGGCGAGTTCGCCGCCGTGATCGGTGACCAGCACGCAACCCACGTTCCGCCCCTTCAGCCGCGCGATCACCTCGCCGAGGCTTTGGTCACGCTCGACAGTCTCTGGCAGCCGCGGACTCAAACGCAGCAGCGGTTCCGTCAGCGCCGACGAGTCGCTCTCCTGTTCGGGGTCCACGGCATCGACGATGCTCTGACCGCACTCCTCACATGCATCACTGCCCGCCATGTTGCCGTGTCCGCAGGCCGGGCACTGTATTTCGTCGCTGGCGATGCCGTCGGTGCTCGACTCCATCATACCCTGCCTCCTAGTGTGCTATTCGACGACCCAGGTGTCGCTGCTGTGCAACAGCCCCGCCAGGTCCGCATCCTGAACCGAGCGCGCCTCTTCCACCTGCGCCACCAGCATGTCGGTATAGGAGGGCCTGTCGACGGACCGCAGGATGCCGAAAGGCTGCGGGAACTCGGGATGTAACATGCGGCTGAGCATGTAAGCGTAGCTCGTATTGTCCATGTCCTCCCGGTGCACGGCCAGGTCCGACTCGGCGACGCCATTGCCCAGCTCCACGACCTGAGGTGTCATGCCGTCGACGCGCACACCCTTGTCGCGATCCTTGCCGAAAATGAGCGGTTCGCCATCCTCGAGGAACAGGATGTTGTCACCACGCACGTCGGCCTTGGTCGTGTGATCCCAGGCAGTCGGGTTGTAGACGACACAGTTCTGAAAGATCTCCACGAAGGCCGTGCCCTTGTGAGCCGCCGCTCGCCTCAGGACCTCCTGCAGATGTTTGGTGTTCGTGTCCTGCGTTCGGGCGACGAAGGTCGCCTCGGAGGCAATGGCCACGGAGATCGGATTCAGCGGGTAGTCGATCGACCCCATGGGTGATGTCTTTGTGCGATGGCCTCCCAGTGACGTGGGCGAATACTGGCCCTTCGTCAGGCCGTAGATGCGATTGTTGAAGAGGATGATCTTCACGTCCACGTTGCGCCGGATGCAGTGCATCAAGTGGTTGCCACCGATGGAAAGCCCATCCCCGTCACCGGTGATCACCCAGACGGAGAGGTCGGGGTTGACCGACTTGAGCCCGGTGGCGATCGTCGGTGCGCGCCCGTGAATCGAGTGGACACCATAGGTGTTCATGTAATACGGGAAACGGCTCGAGCAGCCGATGCCTGAGACGAATACGATCTGCTCTCGCGGGACTCCGATCTCAGGCAGCACCTTCTGCATCTGCGCCAGGATCGCGTAGTCGCCGCACCCGGGGCACCAGCGGACCTCCTGGCTGGAGACAAAGTCCTTGCGGGTCAGTGTGACTTCTGCTGCCTGAGTCATCGAGTCAGCTCGTCTCTTCTAACCAAGGATGGATCGGATCTTGTCGGTGATCTCACGGATCTTGAAGGGCTGGCCCTGCACCTTGTTCAACTGCACAACGCGAATCGGGAACCTCGCCTGCAGCAGAAAGGACAGCTGACCCAGGTTGAGTTCGGGTACCAGAACCTGGCGGTATCGACCCAGCACATTGCCCAGGTTCCGAGGGAAGGGGTTGAGGTAGCGCAGGTGGGCGAAGGCGACGGAGCGACCCTCCTGCTGCATATGTTCAGCCGCCGCTCGGATCGCGCCGTAGGTCCCACCCCAACCCATCACCAGCAGGTCGCCTTGCTCGGGGCCGGTCACCTCGAGTTCGGGAATATGGTCGGCGATGCGGGCGACCTTCTCCGCCCGCGTCTTGATCATGTGCTCATTGTCCTCCGGAGCGTAGGACACGTTGCCGCTACCGTCCTGCTTGCCTAGACCGCCGATGCGGTGCTCGAGGCCTGGCGTACCTGGCACGACCCACGGCCGCGCCAGGGTCTGCGGGTCACGCATGTAGGGTTGATACCCCTGCGGGTCGGTGCGATGCTCGATCTCGATCGGCGGGATCGCGTCGACGTCGGGAATCATCCAGGGCTCGGAACTGTTGGCCACGTATCCATCGGACAGCATGTACACCGGCGTCATCGAGCGCAGTGCGATGCGGCACGCCTCTATCGTCATGTCGAAGCAGTCCCCCGGAGTGGCGGCGGCGACGATGGGCACGGGGCACTCGCCGTTGCGTCCGAAGAGCACCTCGAGAAGGTCCGCTTGTTCTGTCTTGGTGGGCAGCCCGGTGCTGGGCCCGCCGCGTTGCACGTTGATGATGACCATCGGCAGTTCGAGGACCACGGCCAGGCCGATACCCTCGCTCTTGAGTGCGATGCCCGGGCCGCTCGACGCCGTCGCCGACAGGGCCCCGCCGAAGGCGGCGCCAACGATGGAGCCGATGGCGGCGATCTCGTCCTCTGCCTGAAAGGTCCTCACATCGAAATGCTTGAGTGCCGCCAGACCTTCGAGGATCGGGCTGGCCGGCGTGATCGGATAACTGCCGTAGAACAGCGGCTTGCCAGCCTTGCGGGCGGCTGTCACCAGGCCGAAGACGACGGCTTCGTTGCCGGTGATGCGCCGGTACGTGCCCGGCGGCACCTCGGTACGGCTGGCCACCGAGATGCGTCCGGAAAAGGATTCGGTGGTCTCGCCGTAGGCGTAACCCGCCTTCAGGATCCGCGTATTGGCCTCGACCACCTGCGGACGCTTGGCGAACTTCTTCTCGTAGAAGGCCAGCGTACTGTCGAGAGGCCTGTCGAAGAGCCAGAAGACCAGCCCGAGAGCGAAGGCGTTCTTGCACAGATCCTTCTGCTGCGTCGTCATGCCCTCGATGTCGTCGAGGGCGGAACGCGTCAGCTTCGTCAGGGACACTCGGTGCACTTCGTAGCCCCGAAGGGCGTCGGGGTCGTCGAGCGGATTCTCGTCGTATCCGGCCTTGCGCAGGTTGTTTCTCGTGAAGGCATCGTCGTTGACGATGATGACGCCCCCAGGCTGCAGATCCTCGAGATTGGCAGAGAGGGCCGCCGGGTTCATCGCCACCAGCACCTGGGGCTCATCACCGGCAGTGTAGATATCGTTGGCTGCGAAATTTACCTGGAAGCCGGACAGGCCGGGGATGGTCCCGACAGGTGCCCGGATCTCGGCGGGAAAGTCGGGAAAAGTAGAGACGTCGTTGCCGAGGATGGCCGACGTATTGGTGAACTGATCTCCAGTGAGTTGCATGCCGTCGCCGGAGTCGCCGGAAAAGCGAATGACGACGGCTTCCTGCTGGCGGGTCCCGGCGCCCTGTTGGCTTCGGTCACCCACGGATGTGTAACCGTTGGACGGTGTCTCTGTCATTTGATTATGCACCCTCCCGAGTGCGTGGAATTTTCTCTGGATCAGGAGGGAGATTGTACACTTCGCGGGGAAAATGGTCGGTCAGAAAGCGGATGACCGCATGTTGACTGAGATTTCCTGCCGCTTTGCCGTCGGCGTCGAGGACGGGAACATTGCGGTAGTGCCCGGCATTCATCAGGTGAAGAGCGTGTCCGGCTGAGTCGTCGGGAGAGACGGTCTGAGGCTGGCCCGTCATGTGGTCCTGCACGCTGTCGCGCAGACGGGAGGGATCCCCGGCGATCTTGAGCAGGACGTCACGTTCGGTGAAGATGCCGATCAGGTGGCCCTCGGCGTCCTCGATGAGAGCCGCGGAGGCGCGTTCTTCGCGCATGCGTGACAAGACTTCGGCGACGGGAACGTCACCGAGAATGCTGATGGACCCGCTGAGATCCAGATGCGAGATCCGCGCGTCCTGCAAGGCCTGTACGAGACTCATTTCGCTCCTCGGGAAATCACCGACTGTCACACAGAGAGAAGATAAAAAGGGACCCCCGAAAGCGTCAAGAAAGTGACGGGTGTTAGGCCGCTGGCGGGGCCTTGAGAGCGACGATGGCGTCAGTATGCACACCAATTGCGCCGACGGCGTCGGTAACCACAACGCTAGCGCCGCCTGTCACCAGTCTACGCAAGGCCTTGATGACACACGCCGTCGCCGCCGGGTCACAGCCCGCCACGGGGCGGTCGACGAGGACCAGATCCCCGCGGCGCACGCGTAGCTGATGTCGTGCCAGCCGCGCTAGCAGTCGTTCCACGCCATCCAGAGCCTGGCTCGAGACGTCGACAGGACGACGTGCCAGCCCACAGCGCACGGCGGCGCTGAAGATCTCCTTGACACTACGCTCGCGGCCGAAATGAACTTCGGCCGCGCCCGCGGTCATCCCGTAGGCCTCAGCGATCGTGACGCCGTGGGCTGTCACTGTCAGCACCTCGTCGCGGAATCGTCGGCCGTCGCAGACCGAACAGGTGACCTCCACATCTTCCACCAAGCCCAGTTCGTGGCGGATTGTCCCCTGCCCCTCACACGCCGGGCAGCGGCCACCCGGTTTCTCAAGAAGGAAGTGGTCGGTTCCATGTCGGTTCTCCCGGGCGACCGGGCCGTCTGCGAACATTCGCGCCAGGGCTCGGTGCGCTCCGAGAAGCTCGACGAGCAGTTCGCCCCGTCGTGACCCATCCGAAGTCACATCGACAACGCGACCTACGGCGGGTGCCCGCACGCGACGAACAGCGGCAGAAGACTTGCCCGACAGTCCGGAGCGAAGAAGGGATACGAGACGCGACTTGCCCGAGCCACTGGGACCGGTTACCACGACGAGTGTACCAAGAGGCACCAGGACTCTCTGTGCCGGTACCGGCACCTCCCCCTCGCCCGGTGCTTCGACGACGATCTGCTCCACCTCGCTGGCGACAGGCGCCGACCCCCGCCCTGCCAGCATCACATCAGCCGTTTCCGAGCCGATGGTGACGACATCGTCGACCCATTCGGCAGAGTCTGCATCGCTATCGACGACGACGACGGAAGACCCTTCCCGGACGAGTGTTCTCAGGCCATCGTACACGAGTCGGCGGCAAGACTCGTCGAGCGCGGACGGTGGCGACAGCACCACATGGAGGACACCCGTCAAGCCGGTCACCCGGGCGGCGGCGATACCGAGAAGCAGTTGTTCACCGTGAGACAACTCTGCCAGCAGCCGCCACACCGGAAGCTGGGCAAGGGCCATTTCGCCACAGATCTCGCCGGCCCGCGCCAGTCTCCGTGCTTCGCCGTCCTGCCGCGACTCCGTCAGCGACGCCAGATCACGCAGACGCAGGTCAGCCATCATCTCGGCCACGGGGCGGCCGTCGAGTTGAACCGAGTTGCTACCGAACTCTCCACATACCAGCCGGTCCCAGTCCGGTTCTTCGCAGATACGGCCGCACTCGACACACGCACGCCGCGAATCGACCCACACCTGGTCGGCATCCCCCACCAGCAGCGTGCGGCCGCCAGCGATAGCCCGCGCCGTGCGCACGGCATCTGCCACCCGGTTCCGGGTCCGTCCGGACGTCGAC
>JAYZCA010000179.1:0-5910 GCA_036339235.1 Candidatus Latescibacterota bacterium
GGCCACGACCTGTCGTTCGCGGGTGCTTAGTCCGGGGGATTCATCCTCTTCGTCAAGGTCCTCGCTGCGGCGGGCGACCTCTTTCAATACCAGTTCCGTCAACTCGGCCGGATAACACAGACGTCCCTCATAAACCGCCTCGATCGCCTCCACCAACCGAGCGGAAGGTGAGTTCTTCACCAGATAGCCGCGGGCGCTGACGCGGGCAGCTAACCTACCGCCAATATAGAAGTTATCGTCACTGACGCGCGCAACTTCTCCGGAATCAGAGAAGGGAGAGAAAACCAGTCATGATCAGGGCTCTTCGAGTCACCTGCGCCAGCCTCGTCCTGTTCGCTACCGCCCACGGGCAGGGAACCGGGTCTATCGTCTGGGACCCGACCGTGGCAGACGAAAAAAGGCCCGGCCCCTGACGGAGGCGGCCCTTTTTTCTTAAGTGTGATGCAGGCTCGAAAGGTCAGTTGTCGCGCGGCACCGCCAGCATGCGGTCGAGGGCCCGCCGAGCGTCAGCGATGACGTCGTCGTCGAGCTGAATGTCGAAGCGCTCGTCGGCCAGCGAGAAATAGACGTCCTGCACGCCCGTGACCTTCATGTACGGGCAGTGCAGGCGGCAGCCGATGCAGCCATCGGCGGCGACAAACTCCTTGTCGGGGTAGCGCTTCTTGAGCTGGTGGATCATCGACTCTTCGGTGGCGATGATGAAGGTCATGGCGTCAGGGTATCTACCCACGGCATTGAGCATTCCCGTCGTCGAGCAGACTTCGTGGGCGGCGGCGGCGACATCCTCGCGGCACTCGGGATGGGCGATGATGATCGCCTCGGGGTACTCGGAGCGCGTGCGATCAACTGTAGCGTAGCGCAGCACGTCGTGTGTCGGGCAAACCCCGTCGTAGGCGACGATTTCTTTCTCGGGCACCTGATCTGCTACCCATCGGGCCAGGTTCTTGTCCGGCGTGAACAGCACCTTGTCGCTGTCGAGGCTGCGCACGACGGAAACGGCATTGGCCGACGTGCAGCAGATGTCGGATTCCGCCTTCACTTCCGCCGACGAGTTGACGTAGGTGACGACGGTGTGCTCGGGGTAGCGCTCCTTCCACTCATACAGGCTTTCCACCGTGATCGAATCGGCGAGAGCGCAGCCGGCTCCAAGGTGCGGCAGGAAGACGCGCTTATTCGGACTGAGGATCTTGGCCGACTCGGCCATAAAGTGGACGCCGCAGAACACGATGATGTCGGCGTCCGTTTTGGATGCCTCTATCGACAGGCCGAGGGAGTCGCCGGTGACGTCGGCCAGGTCCTGGATCTGCGGCATCTGGTAGTTGTGGGCAAGGATGACGGCGTTCTTCTCCTTGCGCAGGCGATCGATCTGTTCGATCAGCTCGTCTTCAGGCAGGTGGTTGAACTGGCCGGTGGCAGATTGCGAGACCTGGGTCATGATTCACTCACCTTCGCCCCCGCATCGATGGGGACGGTTTCGGTGCCATTGGGGAAAACGCGCCAGAACTCCTTGCGCATCAGGCCGGTGATCATGGCGCTCTTGCTGATCCCGTGATACCGAGCGATGGCTTCCAGCATCTGGAAGTCACGGTCCGTCGAGGAAAAGGTTCGAGGACGGGCGCGGTCGCTCTTGGGCTTGACGGGGGCGGGCATACACAGCTCACGGGAACGAGGCAGTAAGAATTAATTAATTAATCGATAAGCACTCGATAGAGTCTATACGGCTGTTATGTGTGCGTCAAGAGAATCAACGACCAAGTGCAGAGAGTGCGGGCTCAGCCAGCGCCGGAGGCGCCGGGAGTTCAAAGCCTGCGAATCCGCTCAAGCGCGTCCTCTACCTTGTCGCGCTGTTGGAAGGCCGAGAGGCGGACATACCCTTCACCTTCGGAGCCGAAACCGGCCCCAGGAGTGCTGACGACGTGGGCCTTGTGCAGCAGGATGTCAAAGAAGCCCCAGCTGTCGGTACCCGAAGGACACACGATCCACAGGTACGGGGCGTTGTCACCGCCATAGACTGAATATCCGGCGCCGGTCAAATCCGTCTTCATGAGGGCGGCGTTGCTCATGTAGAACGCGACGAGGTCGGCCACGGCCGCCTTGCCCTCGGGGGTGTAGCAGGCGGCGGCGCCCCTTTGCACAGGATAGGAGACGCCATTGTACTTCGTCGACTGACGGCGGTCCCAGATCCCGTGGAGCGACACCTCCGTGCCGCCCCGGGTCGCCGCCATCAATTCCTTCGGCACGACGGAGAAGGCGCAGCGGACACCGGTGAAACCCGCCGTCTTTGAGTACGAACGCATCTCGATGGCCACATCACGGGCACCGTCGATTTCGTAGATCGAGTGCGGGATGTCGGGGTCGTTGATGTAGGCCTCGTAGGCAGCATCAAAAATGATGACGGCCTTCTCTCGGCGGGCATACTCCACCCATTGGCCCAGAACGTCCCTCGACAGGACAGCGCCGGTGGGGTTGTTCGGCGAACACAGGTAGATGAGGTCCACATGCTCGTCGGGCAGTGCCGGAGAAAAGCCGTTGTCCGCTGTGCACGGCAGGTACACTAGTCCGCTGTAGCGTCCCTCTTCGTCGGCATCGCCAGTGCGCCCCGCCATGACGTTGGAGTCGCAGTAGACGGGATAGACCGGGTCGGTGAGGGCCACAACCTGGTCGATGGCAAAGATCTCCTGGATGTTGGCAGCATCACACTTGGCGCCATCGGACAGGAAGATCTCGTCAGCAGCGACGGCGACCCCACGGCTGCCGAATTCATGCTCGGCGATGGCCTCCAGAAGGAACTCGTAGCCCTGGCCGGGGGGATAGCCGTGAAAGCTCTCGTCGTGGGCCAGCTCCTCGCAGGCATCCTTCATGGCATCAGCTACCGGACGGGGGATGCCACGCACCACATCGCCGATCCCCATCTTGATGATCGCCGCCTCCGGATTGGCAGCGGCAAAGGTCGCGGTGCGCCGGCCGATTTCAGGAAACAGGTAACCGGCCTTGAGCTTGAGATAGTTCTGGTTGAGAAGGGCCATTGGTCTCGTTTCTTATTAGTTTTTACGCACGTCAAGCGGTACAGAGATCGAATCTATACCACCCACAGGCATCGGCAACAGGACGAATCACCGAACATGGACATCGGTTTTTTCACCAACGCGGGAACTGAGACGGCATGGAGCCTTGACGAGTGCGGCGCCTGGGCGGCGGCAAACGACTTCGACTGCGTGCGCCTGGCAGACACCGGCGCGGCGGATACGCACAGGATTCTCGACCAGGGCCCTGACGAACTGCGCGACGGCCTGGCGAAACACGGCATCTACCTGGCCTGCCTGACGGCCCACTGCAACCTGCTCGATGACGACGAGGCCCGGCGGCAGTCGGAGCAGGAGCGGCTGATTCGCGCCATTGATGCCGCCGCCCTGCTGGAGTGCCCTGTGGTCCTTACCGGATCAGGGGCACCGGTGCGCAACGGCACGTTTTACGGGATGTACTCTTCGACACCAGGCAATCCCACCGACCGCTGCGACGAACTCGTCGTCCGCTATCGGAACATGTTTGCACCTGTGGCTGCCCACGCTGCGAACAAAGGTATCCGCATCGCGCTGGATGTGGCTGTGCGCATGGGCAACATCGGCTGCAACCCGGAGATGTGGGACAAATTGCTCGACGCCGTACCGGACGAGTCGATCGGTCTGTCCTGCGATCCCTCCCACTGGGTATGGATGGGGATCATGCCAGCGGAGGACGTGATCCGCGAGTACACAGGCCGCTGGTATTTCGCCGACCTGAAGGACTGTGAGGTCAGCCCGCGCATGCGCTATCGTCAGGGAGTGATCGGCAACTGGTGGTGGCAGTACCGGGTCTGCGGTCGGGGGGAGCTGAATTGGGCGACGGTGATCCACGCCCTGAGCGAGTCGGGCTACAACTACGTGCTCGACGTGGAGAACGAGGACCGTGGCATGCCGGGTCTGGCGGGGTTCGCCTATGGAGGACGGCACCTGCGACAGCTGCTGCCTGACGCCGGGCAGTTCCAGCCGACGAAGGACACCTGGCGCATCCGCTGAAGCGGACCTGCTGGTGTCCTTGGGCTGGCTCGACGGATCGGGCTGCACCCTCACAATCAATTTCATCTACAAAGAAGACAATGACGACAACGAGCAATACCACAACGACGGACACCACAGACGACGCTTCCGACGTGGAGCGTCCTCGAGATTTCATGCGTACCGCCATCGCCGAGGATCTGGCGGTGGGCAAGACCACCGAGGTCGTAACCAGATTTCCCCCCGAGCCGAACGCTTATCTCCACATCGGCAACGCCAAGTCTATCTGCCTCAACTTCGGCATCGCCGAAGAATTCGGGGGGCGCTGCAACCTGCGCTTTGACGATACCAACCCGGCCAAGGAGGAACAGGAGTACGTCGATTCCATGCTCGAAGACATTCGCTGGCTTGGATTCGACTGGGGTGAGCGCGAGCTGTACGCCTCGGACTATTTCGAGCAGCTGTACGAGTGGGCCTGTACGCTGATCCGTAAGGGCCTGGCCTACGTCGACGACCAGTCGGCCGATGAAATCCGTGCTCAACGGGGCACTCTCACCGAGCCCGGACGCAACAGTCCTCGACGTGATCGTCCAGCGGAGGAGAGTCTCGAGATGTTTGCGCGCATGCGTGCTGGCGAGTTTGGTAACGGCGAGCAAGTCCTGCGGGCCAAGATCGACATGGCATCACCAAATCTGAACCTGCGAGACCCGGTGATGTACCGAATCCTGCACGCCCACCACCAGCGCACCGGCGATGCCTGGTGTATCTATCCGCTGTACGACTGGGCCCACGGCCAGGGCGACTCCATCGAGGGGGTCACGCACTCCCTGTGTACGCTGGAGTTCGAGGACCATCGCCCGCTCTACGACTGGTTCATCGACAAGCTGGGCATTTTCCCCTCACGGCAGACCGAGTTCGCCAGGGGCAATATCACCTACACGGTGACAAGCAAACGGCGCTTGCTGCAGTTGATGGAGAGTGGCCGCATGTTGGGCTGGGACGATCCGCGGATGCCGACGCTGCGTGGCATGCGCCGCCGCGGCGTACCACCCGAGGCGATCCGTCGGTTCTGGACGGATGTAGGTGTCGCCAAGCGAGAGAACAACATCGAGGTGTCGCTGCTGGAGTTCTGCATGCGCAATCATCTCAACAAGGTCGCGTCACGGGTCATGGCCGTGATCAATCCTCTCAAGGTGACAATTACCAACTACCCGGAGGCTCAGTCAGAGGAGCTCGACGCCGTCAACAACCCTGAGGACGAGTCGGCGGGATCGCGCCCGGTGCCCTTCGGTCGCGAACTGTGGATCGAGGCGGACGATTTTATGGAAGATCCGCCAAAAAAATTTTTCCGCCTGGCGCCCGGGCGCGAAGTTCGACTGCGCTACGCTTACTTCATCACCTGCGACGAGGTGGTAAAGGACGACGCTGGGAAGGTCATCGAGCTGCGCTGCACTTACGATCCGGCGACCAAAGGGGGTGACGCCCCGGACGGCCGCAAGGTGAAGGCGACGCTGCACTGGGTGTCCGCGGTGCATGCTGTGAAAATCGAGGTGCGGCTCTACGACCGCCTGTTCAGCGTCGAAAACCCGACGGATGTCGATGACGGCGTAGACTGGCTCGACAATCTCAACCCGGACTCGCTGAAGGTGCTCTCCACGTGCTACGCCGAGCCTTCGGTAGCGCGCCTGGCGACGGGCACGACGTGCCAGTTCGAACGGCTCGGCTACTTCTGTGTCGATCCGGATTCCACCGACGCGAAGCCGGTGTTCAACCGCACGGTGACGCTGCGTGACGTTTGGGCGAAGCTGCAGAAGAAGGGGTAAGGCAGGCAACCGATCATGCTGTGGGTCTACATCATCGCCGCCGTCGGTCTTGT
>JAYZCA010000180.1:0-13321 GCA_036339235.1 Candidatus Latescibacterota bacterium
TCATCCGAAGATACCCGTTGACTTCTACCCCCATCCAAGGGTAGAATCGGGGGTACAGGCTCTGGATGCCGCCTTGTACCCCCAACTCCCGTCGAGCCTACCCGACGGGAAGGACCCCAATCCCATGCGCCAAGTCGAAAAACTTCACGATGTCACCATCCGCTCGTCGCTCATCCCAAGGCCATGGAGGAGGGAGCGCTGAGATGACAAGCGTCTATTTCGCAGATCTTCGACACAATCATCAGGGCGTGCTGTCAGTCGACGTGATGCCGCTCGGGATCGGGTTCATGAAGGCCGTGATGGATCGAGACTGTCCGGAGGTGCGGTCACGCCTGTTCGCGTATCCGGAACGCCTCTGGTCGGCAATCCAAGAGAAGCCGCCCGATGTGCTCATGTTGAGCAACTACTGTTGGAACGAAGCGATCGCCCTGCACATGGCACGGTTGATGAAGTCGGTTCGGCCCGAGTCGCTCGTCGTGATGGGCGGGCCGAACCTCTATCTCGAGGAACAGCGCAGGGTCGACTTCTTTCGTCACCACGAAGAGCTCGATGTCTACATTCTCGGCGAAGGCGATTTTCTAGCGACGGAAGTCGTGCAGCAGTTTCTCGATGCGGGTAGCAACCTGGAGCGGTTCCGCGGCCGGGAGATCCCCTCCAGCATGGTTCGTACGCCCGACGGAAGCGTTGTTCTCACGCCGACCTGGGATCGCCACAGGGCCCTCGGTGAGATCCCGTCGCCGTGGACGACCGGCGTCATGGACGACTTCTTCGACGGTCGCCTGATGCCGATGGTCGAAACCAATCGAGGCTGTCCGTTCGGGTGTACGTTCTGTGCGCAGGGCACCCGTTGGTACACAAAGGTCAATTACTTCTCGGTCGACCGCACGCGCGACGACCTCGAGTACATCGGCCGTCGGATCGCCGACGTGTCGCCCACCATGAGGAACCTCTGTATCGCGGATCCCAACTACGGCATGTACGAGCAGGACGTCGAGATTTCCGGATACCTCAGCACGACGCAGTCGAAGTACGGATGGCCCAAGTTCATCGCGGCGTCGACGGGGAAGAACCGGCCCGACCGGATCATGAAGTCGCTCGACCAGATCAACAACGCCCTGACGTTCAGGCAGGCCCTGCAGTCGACCAACCCCGAAACCCTCGCCGAGATCAAGCGAGCCAACGTGAAGCAATCAACCTACCGAGAGGTCATGGCCGAAGTGCAAGGACGCGGGATGCGCTCGATCTCGGATCTCATCCTGGGGCTCCCAGCAGAAACGCTCGAATCACACGTCGACTCGATTCACCAGCTCGTCGATTCCGGGACCGCGGAGATGTTCAATTTCCAGTTGATGCTGCTCAAGGGCACGGAGCTGGAAACCGAGGACTCCCGAACGAAATACGCGTTCGAGACTCGATATCGCCTGATCCCGCGGGGATTCAGTCTGCTTGGCGGGCAGAAGGTGTTCGAGACAGAAGAAATCGTCGTCAGCACGAGCACGTTGCCGTTCGACGGCTACGTGACGGCTCGTCAGTACGCGTTCGTCTTCAGCGTGTTCTGGAACAATTCCTGGTTCGAGCCTCCCGTGCGACTGGCCGAGAGGCACGGCGTCAAGCGTAGCGAGGTGCTCGACGCGATGCTCGCCACGGTCGACCGGGACCAGGGGCCGGCGGGACGGATTATGAAGGACTTCGTCTCGGAGACCGTCGGTGAGTTGTTCCCGAGCCGCGAGGCGTGCGTCGAGTATTATTCGCGGGACGTGAATTTCGAGCGGCTGGAGCTGGGGGATATCGGCGACAACCTGTTGTACAAATATCGGGCCCTCGCGAGTTTCTTCGTATGGCCGGAGGTCTGTGCGGTTGCGTTCTCGGCGATTCGGGGTTTGCTGCGTTGTCGAGGTGTAGGAATGGACGACGAGTTCTGGGAGAACCTGCGCCTTTACGTCGAGCTGGCGCACGCGCATGGGGAGACCGAAAGCGAGATTCTGGGGACGCGGCGCGCCGGTTTCACATACGACATCGCAGCCTGGATCGACAACGGTCGTTGCGAGGACCCTGCGCCGTTTCGGCTCGCGAACGCCCAGACCTTCGAGTTCGGCTTGCCGGATCCCTTCGCCGACGAAGTGCGGGCGGCGCTGAACGTCTGGGGAACGGATCTGAAGTCGCTGACCCGAGGCGTTACCAGGATCCGGTCGTTGGCGCAGGTCCGTGAGTGCCGACGCGTCGACGCGTGAGTCTCGCTGGCGCGGATAAGGGAGTCCGCTACCGCGGGAAGTCGAGCTCGATGACCGCGTCGGCGATGGCGACGCCCACCGCCTGATATCCCCTCGTGTTGTGGCGGGCGTACGGATAGGAACGATAAGGGCCCATTAACGTGAGTCTGGTGACCTTTCGTCAAGCCCGATTGTTGCCCCTTGCCGTGGATCCGGATGTGTCGTTGCTGTCCCAGCCGTTTGCGACGGCGCTGGGGACCGCAAGTGGGGATGGCTTCAGCTCCACCATAAGCATGGAAGCGCAATCGTCTGATTCACAGGCGGTTGCGCTTTGTCGTTCTGCCTCACGCGTCCAGGATATAGCGCGCCAGCGGTGACAGCCGCCGGTCAGTCGACTCCCGCAGGTGCTCCTTCTGGTCTGTCTGCTGCTTGTGCTCGCGGGCAATGAAGGCGACATGCAGCACGCGACGGGGCCCGCCGGAGCGGTTTTGTGTGCAGCTATGCCAGGCACTGCCGTTGAAGACGCCAACCGAACCGGCCGTACCGGTGAGGTAGATCTCCTCCGGATGCGGGGCGGTTCGATCCGGGTGGGCATCGGCGACCCCCTCGGGGCGGCGGTGGCTGCCGGGCACGATGCGGGTAGCGCCGTTGTCGGGGGTCATGTCGTCGAGCATCCACATCGAGTTGACCACGTGGTAACGTCCCGTGCCACGCTCCCCGCCCCAGTCGGCGTGCAGCGCCTGCTGGCCAAACCCCTGCAGCGGATCGTGGCCGTTGACGGAGTGCAGCTTGAAGGGACGCTGCAGTACGTGCCACACTGCGCTCAACAACAGGGGATGCACGTAGACGCCGTCGAACACCTCCCCCTTGTTCACCAGATCGGCGAGACGGCGTACGCCTTCTATCTGCGACACCTCCTTGCCGGCGTCGGCGCCTTCGGCAGCGTGGATGTCGTCGAAGGCCTGTCGCAGACGACCGAGCCAGTCGGGATCGATGATGTCGAGTAGGATGGTGTAACCCTGTTCATCGAGCTGCTGCTGGTGTTCGTTGGCCAGCTCGAGCATCGTCAGTCCGAGCTCAATCATTCGTGGATCCATGTTCCTCATCTCATCGCTGCTTCTGGTAGGGTAGGGCGGGGCTGAACCACCGGGCCCTATTGGTTGAGCTCGTCCAGGGTCAGCGAGAAACTCGTTACGAAGCGCTCCATGAACCAGGCCACCTCGGGCAGATCGATTGCCTCGATCTCGCCTTCGATGGCGTCTCGGGCATGGGTGAACTCCTCGTTGCCGCCCTTCAGTTCTTCGAGGCACTTGAGATACGAGCACAGCTTGTCGGCGGCTTTCACCAGTTGCACGTGCTGCGGCCGGTCCTTGCACAGCAGCAGCGGCCGGTACACGTCGCGCATGTCATCGGGCAACATGGCCGTCAGCCGCTCCCGCGCCGCCTCCTCGATGCGACCGTATGCGGAACTCAGCTCGGGGTCATGGTGCTTGATCGGGCTCGGCAGGTCGCCGGTGATGACTTCGCTGGCGTCGTGGAACACAGCCAGTGCCATGACACGCTCCGGGTCGACGTCGCGGCCAAACTGATCACGGGCAATTACGGCCAGCGCGTGCGCCAGGATCGCCGCCTGCAGACTGTGCTCCTGGATATTCTCGCTCTGTGTGTTGCGCATCACCCCCCAGCGCTGGATGAACTTCATCCGCGCCATGTAGGCGAAGAAGTGACTGGGGCTATCCATGGTCGGATTTCTTCCTTCTTTCCGAGGTTCAGCGCCGGGTTATATTCGCCGACTGTGAAAAATACTCTATGCCTGACCTGGAGTACTACGTCTGGATGCGCCAGCAGTGGCGGCGCTTCCGCCACGTGCTCGTCGGCACCCACACCGCCGTCCTGATCCTGTGCGCCAGCGGCCTGCTTCTCTTGCATGATGAAGAGGACCCCCAAACGCGGATCTACGTCCAGCTGGCCCTGATAGTGCTGCTCGTGGCATCAACCGTCGTCGCCATGTGGCTCTTATACAGAGCACGCCACGAAATTTGTGACCTTGGCCAGCTATCCGCCGGCGCCCGACTGGAGGCGGCTCACACGCGCCAAGAGAAAGACAAGAAGAAGGGGCGTCACCGCGGGTGACGGCAAGGTTTCGGTATCTCCCCGGCGCCAGGCGCGTTGACAGAGGTCATCTCCGCCGGTTATCTTTCAGCTTCTTGTCCTTCGCCGCAACGCCTTCAATCTCAAGCACATACATGCCTTTGCTCCGGGCCCCCGCGCCGCCGAGATGACCGTCGCCCCCGCCCTCGACTCCGTCGCCCGCAAGACCGCCCAGAGCGCCCCCTTCAAGCTGGTTCTCGAGCGGATCGCCGGCGGCGACCGGGATGTCCTCGTCCATGGTCTGCCCACGACGTTGGGCGCCTTCCTGCTGACCACGGTGCAGCGGCAGCTCGGTCGTCAGATCGTCGTCGTCGCCGCCGACGAGAACCAGGCCGAGTCGTGGCGTGACGACCTCACCGCCATCGCCGGCGACGACATCGTCCACTACTTCCCGGCGTGGGATGTCGGTCTCTACGACGGCCGTTCTCCCGATGCCGATGTCTCCGGGTTGCGTATCGAGGCCGTCGCCCGCCTCGCCTCAATTGAGCCGACGATCGTTGTCGCCCCGGCGCCGGCGCTGCTGACGCCCGTCATTCCAGCCGCCGCTCTCGAGCGGGCCACCCTGCATCTGCAGGCTGGCGAAGAGCACCCCCTCGACAGACTGATCTCGCACCTGGAGAACGCCGGCTTCGAGCGCGTCCCCATCGTCGACGGAGTCGGTCAGTTCAGCACTCGCGGCGGCATTCTCGACATCTATTCCGTCGGCCTCGGTCACCCCGTGCGCCTGGAGCTCTTCGGCGACGAAATTGAGTCGATCCGCACCTTCGACATCACCACCCAGCGATCTATCGGCAGTGTCGGCCAGGCTGTTATCCTGCCGGCACGCGAGGTCGTCCTGCACCGCCCCTTCTTCGACGACTACGTGCCCAACCTGGAGCGCGCCGAGCAGGAGACGGGTGTCGACCTGACCGAATTCAAAGACCAGCTCGAATTGGGCACGACCGTGCTCGACGGCATCGAGATGGTCATGTCCATTCTCTACGGCGCCGACGACGGTCTGTTCACGTACCTGCGTGAAGATGCCCTGTTGTACAGCGAGGAGTCGGACGACCTCGACGCCGAGCTGATCAAGGCCTTCGGGCCCTCACGCCGTGATTGGGAGCGCCACGCCGACCGCGCCACGCATCTGCCGCTGACCCTGCTGACGCGCGACGGCGACTGGCTGCACGACCGGCTAGGTACTCATGGGCGCTTGCGCCCGGCGCCGCTGGGCGAGGTGGACGCCGCCGTGCGCTTCGGCGCCAGCGAGCCGCGTGTCGTGCAGGGAGAGCTGGCCATCCTCCGACAGGAAATCAGCCGTCTCGACGAGGAGAGCTACGATATTCACATCCTCTCCGAGACAAAGGGCCAGACGAGCCGACTGCAAGAGATCTTCTCGGACTGGAGTGATGACATCACCTTCGGTCTCGGAGCCTTGAGCCGTGGCTTCGTCTTCCCTGCGGCCAAGGTCGCCATCCTCAACGACCACGAGATCTTTTCCCGGCAGAAAAACCGCTACCGCTACCGCCGTTTCCGGGCGGCCAAGCCGATTGGCTCCTTCGACGCCATGCAGCGGGGCAACTACGTCGTCCACGTCGACCACGGCATCGGCCGCTACACCGGCCTGCGCCGGCTGACGATCTCCAACCGTGACCACGACTGCCTGGAGGTCTGCTATCAGGGGCAGGACAAGCTCTTCGTGCCGGTTGAACAGCTCGACCTGCTGCGCCGCTACTCGAGCACGGAAGGCGACATGCCGCTGCTCAGCAAGCTCGGCTCCAGCGCCTGGGAGAAGCTGAAGGAGCGGACCAAAGAAGAGATCTTCAAGATGGCGGGTGAGCTGATCCAGCTCTATGCCGAGCGCAAGTCGCTTCCGGGGATGAAGTTCTCAGCCGACACGCCGATGCTGCGCGAACTGGAAGCGGCCTTCCCCTTCACCGAGACGCCGGATCAGCTGCGCACCGTTGAAGAGGTGAAGCGCGACATGGAGTCGCCGCACCCGATGGATCGACTCGTGTGTGGCGACGTGGGATACGGCAAGACCGAGGTCGCCGTACGGGCCGCCTTCAAAGCCGTGTGCGACAACAAGCAGGTCGCAGTGCTGGTGCCGACGACGATCCTCGCCCAGCAGCACTTCCAGACCTTCTCCGAGCGCATGGCCCCGTTCCCGGTGCGGGTGGAGGTCATGTCCCGCTTCCGCACCGCCAAGGAACTCAAGACTGTCGCCCAAGACGTGAAAGCGGGCAAGGTCGACATCCTCATCGGCACGCACCGCATCCTCAGCCAGGATGTGAAGTTCAAGGACCTCGGCCTGCTCGTGGTCGACGAGGAACAGCGCTTCGGCGTCAAACACAAGGAGCGTCTCAAGCAGTTCAAGCACCTCGTCGATGTCGTCACGCTCACGGCAACGCCGATTCCGCGCACGATGCACATGTCCCTCATGGGTGCGCGCGACATGTCGGTCATCAACACGCCACCGGAAGATCGGTTGCCGATCCACACCGAGATCATCGCCTTCGACGAGGGGCGCATCGCCGAGGCCATTCAGCGCGAGATCGATCGCGGCGGGCAGGTCTACTTCGTCCACAACCGGGTACAGTCCATCCACCGGCTCGCCGAGTTTCTGAAGGAGCTGATGCCGCAGGTACGCTTCGCCGTAGGCCACGGGCAAATGCCGTCTCGCCAGCTCGAGCAGATCATGTTCGACTTCCTAGAGCGGAAGTACGACTGCCTCGTCAGTACTATGATCATCGAATCCGGCATCGACATCCCCTCGGTGAACACCATTCTCGTGAACCGCGTCGACATGCTCGGGCTCTCGCAGCTGTATCAGATCCGAGGCCGCGTGGGCCGCTCCAAGGAGCGGGCCTATGCCTACCTGATGGTGCCCAAGGGCAAGAAACTGACGCGCAAGTCGCGTCTGCGCCTGCGTGCCGTCGAGGAGTTCGCCGACCTCGGATCTGGCTTCAACATCGCCATGCGTGACATGGAAATCCGCGGTGCCGGAAATCTGCTGGGGGCCCAACAGCACGGCTTCATCACCGCTGTTGGTTTCGACCTCTACACACGGCTGCTCGACGAGGCCGTCCGTGAACTGAAGGGGGAGAGAGTCGAACAGCAGCTCGAGCCCGACATCAAGATCGCCGTCACCGCCTACATCCCCGAGGATTACGTTCCCGACGGCGACTTGAAGATGGAGTTCTACCAGCGCCTCGCTGACGCACAGCGCGTCGTCGACCTGCTGGCCATCAAGGAAGAGATGGAGGATCGCTTCGGACGCGCGCCGTGGCAGGCGAAGTCGCTGATGCACATCATGGAGATCAAGGTCATGGCACGGCAGCTGGGGCTGGCCTCGGTGCAGCTGGAGAAGTCACGCTTCAGCCTGCATTTCCCGGAGAGCCTACAGGTGTCCCCTGCCGACATCCAGCGCCTCGTCGAGAAGTCCTCATCGCAACTGGAGTTCAATGTCGGCGCACATCTGTCGATCGAGACCTTCTTGAGAGCCACCGACGAGCAGGAACGCCTGGAGAAGGCACGAGACCTCGTCGAGGAGCTGCTGTAGTGCGGGCGGTTAGACAACCGCGCCGTCTGGACGCCAACCTCTTCCGGGGCCTGCCAGCGCTAGGGCTCTTGCTCATCGGCGTGTGGCTTGGCGGCTGTTCCCTTCGGCAGGAGGATGGCCCCGTCGTGGCCAGCGTCGGCGACGCCAGCCTCACCGTGGACCAGCTCGACAGCCAGGTACCCGACTCGGAGGTGGCCGCTGAGCAACGCCAATTTTTCGTCGACAACTGGGTGCGTCGGCAATTGCTCTACCAGGAGGCGCTGGCGCGTGAGGTCGACCGCGCACCACGGGTTCGGTTGCTCGTAGAACAGGCGCGTCGCGATCTCGTGGTCGCCGCTTTTCTCGATGACCTCTTTGGCGACCAGCAGATTGATGTGAGCCAGAACGAAATTGAGATGTATTACCACCTGCACGCAGACGATTTTCGCCGTCCCGACGCCGAGATTCGAGCTCAGCACATCCTGCTCGGCTCGCGACGTGACGCCACCGCCCTGCGCAACGAGCTACTGCGCGGCGCGGTCTTTGAAGACAAGGTCCGCGAATTGTCCATCGACCGTGAGACAAACACCGTGGGAGGAGACCTGGGCTACTTTACCGCTGATGATCGACCCGAGATCTGGGAGGCCTGCGCCGGCACAAGCCCAGGCCAGTTGTGTAGCAAGCTGTCCCTCAACGGAGCGTACCACATCGTGCGGCTCGCAGACCGCAAGGAGGCCGGCTCGGTGCGGGACCTGACGGAAGAGCCGGTGCGTGGCCAGATTCTCGAGTCTCTGGTGCGCGACCGACATCGCGAACGCATCGACGAACTGGTCAGCCGCCTGCGCACCGAACACTCCTGGTCCGTCGACGAAACACGGCTGGCGGGCCAGTGATGGGGCCTTTCGGGCGGATTGTCGCCACTCTCTGCCTGCTCGCCGCGACCGCCGATGCGGAACCCGAGCTGCTGGACCGCATCGTCGCCGTCGTCGACGATCAGGTCGTGCTGTGGTCCGAACTGAACCTGCGGGCGCAGCTGGAGCTACAGGCCCAGGGACGCAACCCCAGGTTCCTCGTCGAGGCCGAACTCGCCGTCGAGCGCCGTCGTATCCTCGACGAGATGGTCGATGAACTCGTCGTCGTCAAGAAAGCGCAGAAAGACAGCCTCGTGGTTGATCCCGCCCTCGTCGAAGAACACCTCGATGTCGAATTCAACCGCATCAAGCGCAGCATTGGTGACGCCGAGCTGGTGACCATGCTCGAACGTTCGGGGATGACGGAGCGGCAGCTGAAGCAGCGTTACCGCAAGCAGATATTGCATCGGCTGCTGTTCGAGCAGATGGTCAGTGAACTTGCCTATCGGCAGTTCATCACCCGGCGCGATGTCGAGGCCTTCCGCGATTCCTTCGCCGCAGAGCCGCCGCCAAAGATGTCGATCAGCCAGATCAACCTGAAAGTGACACCCGCCGATTCGGTGCTGGATCGGGCGCGCGCACAGATCACGACGATTCAGAAGGAACTCGACGACGGACGTGATTTCGCCTCCGTGGCGCGACAGTTTTCTGAGGACCCCGGCACCGCTTCCGAAGGCGGTGATTTGGGCTGCTTCGAGCCCGGCACGTTGATGCCCGCCTTCGAGCGTGCTGCCATCAACCTCAGGCCCGGTGAGATGAGCGAGGCCGTCCTCACGCCCTTCGGACTCCACCTGATCCTGCTGCACGAAAAGCGTGAAAGCGAGATGTGCGCCAGTCACATCCTCGTGCGGGCGCGCACGGCGGACAGCGACCGCGACCGGGTCCGTGACCGCCTCAATAAGCTGCGCCGTCTTGCCGTCGCCGGCGAAGATTTCGCGCAGCTGGCCCGCGACCACTCCGAGGACCCTGGAACCGCCCGCGGTGGCGGCCTGTGGCAGATCCTCGACCGCGACGCAATCCCGGATTTTCTAAAGCCATTCCTTGCCGGTCTTGGACTGGGCGGCGTCAGTCAGCCATTCTTCCTCGAAACCGGCGGCCACATCCTCAAGATCAACGACGACTACGCCACCCTCGAATCGCTGGTGCGCGAGGAACTGGTTGGCTCACGCATGGAGCAGTTGATCGAAGACTATCGAGGGGAAATCCATGTGGAGGAGCGACTGGACGAGGAGTGGTTGTGGGATCCGCTGGAGACAGCCACCGAGCAACCCGGTTCGGAGCCGACGACGGCGGTCGGTCTGCCCTGAGTCTGCAGCTATGTCGCGGCTAGACGCGTTCCTCAAGAACACGGGGCTCTTCAAGGCCCGGACCCAGGCGCGCCGGGCCTGCGACGAGGGTCGTGTAATGATGGACGGCGAGGTCGCACGTGGATCGCGCAGCGTCCGCGTAGGGGCCCGGTTGGTGGTCGAGACGGCTAGCTTCCGGGTCGAGGCCGAGATCCTGAACATACCCGAGCGCCCCGTGGCCCGCAGCAAGCGCGGCAGCTACCTGGCCGAACATCGTCGTGAGCCGTTGGCGCCGGTGGTGCTTTCCTTCGACGATGAGCCCTGAAATGAAGCCGGACATCGCCACAGCGCGACCCTACGAGGGCCTGGCACCGATCTATGACCACGTGATGCGCCACGTAGACTACGTGCATTGGGCGAATCATGTACAGTCGCTGCGGCGGCGGCACGGCGGCGACACCAGGCACCTGCTTGAGTTGGCCTGTGGGACAGGCAACGTCGCCTGCGCCCTGGCAGCGCAGGGCTGTGCGGTGACCGGCTACGACGCCTCCGAGGAGATGATCCGGGTGGCGCAGGAGAAGGCGCTCGCCCACGGCGACCTGCTGCGTTTCGAAGTCGGCGACCTGCGCGACCTGGGAGACATCGGCCCCTTTGACGGGGCCATCTGCCTGTATGACAGTTTGAACTATCTGCTGTCGCTGGCGGACGTGGAACTGGCTCTGGGCCAGGTGCACGACGTGCTTGCGCCGGGCGCTGTCTTTATCTTTGACGTCTGCACCGAGCGCAATTCGATGCAGCACTTCTGCGATGTGCGCGACACGGAGCGGGGGCCGGGATTTGTCTACTCCCGACACAGTTTCTACGACGCCGACGAGCGTCTGCAGTTCAACTCGTTCGACATCCGGTTCGAGGACGGCTCGCGCCGGCAGGAGAAGCACGTGCAGCGCATTTACCATCACGCCGACCTTGTGGCCTGCATCGACGCGGGTCCCTTCGACCTGCTCGAGGCACTCGACGGCTTCACGCGACAGCGCGGGTCCGAGGCCTCCGACCGCGTTCACTTCGTGCTGCGTCGCCCGGCCTGAAACAGCCGTGTCCGTGACCCCTCCCGACATTTCCGCCAGCGATCTGGATACGACTGCCCAGTTTCTGCGCTCCCAGTCCCAGTTGCTCATCACTTCCCACATAAACTCCGACGGCGACGGCATCGCCGGCGGTCTGGCGCTGATGGGCCTGCTGCGCCAGCTCGATGTGCACGGGCAAATGCTGCTCCAGGACGTACCCTCCGATGGCTACGCCCACCTCGACGGCTGGGACGCCATCGTCGCCGTCGCCGATGCGGACAAGAACCGGCATGGCTGTGCCGTCATCCTCGACTGTCCCAGCTTCGATCGCATCGGCCGCGTCGGCGACCATCTCCGGGCGGACGCGACCCTGCTCAACATCGACCACCACCAGGACAACGAGCGCTTCGGCACCGTCAACCTGGTCTCCGATGGTGTCTGTTCGACGTGTGAGATGCTCTACCACCTGGCAGTACACATGGACCTGGAGATCGACAGAACCATCGCCGAGCAGCTCTACACCGGCCTCCTCTTCGACACCGGTGGTTTCCGCTACTCGCTGACAACGCCTACATCGTTGGAAGTCGGCGCCGACCTGGTACGCCGTGGTGCACGTCTCGACCGCATTGCTGACCGGCTCTACAACAACTCCACCTTCGACTCGGTGAAGCTCGTCGGCGTCGCCATCGAATCCATGCAGCTGCATCACGAAGGCCGCGTCGCCACCCTGTCGCTGACCCTCGAGGAAATGCAGAGAGGCAACCCCGAGGCGGCCGTCAACTACGGGCTGCTGATCAAGGGAGTGGAGGTGACCGCCTTGTTCAAAGAAGAGTCGGCGGGCCGCTACCGCATCAGCCTGCGTTCGCGCGAAAAAGTCGACGTGAGCGCCATTGCCCACATCTTCGGCGGCGGCGGCCATGCCCTGGCCGCCGGCTGCCAGCAGGAAGGCAGTCTCGAGGAGGTGCGCTCGCGCATCGTCGCCGCCATCGAACCCGTGCTCCCGTGAGCGGCGCTTCCCCACATCTCGTCAGCCTGCAGAGCTGGAGCGGCGACGACATCCGTCAGGTCGTCGACATCGGAATCCAGCTGAAGGCGGACCCCGGCGCCTTCGCCGACCGATTGGCGGGCCGGTCTCTGGCCATGCTGTTCCAGAAGACCTCGACGCGCACTCGGTGCTCCGGTGAGGTGGGCATGTTCCAGCTGGGCGGCCAGGCGGTGTTTCTCGATTGGCGTTCGACGAACTTCGGACTCGCCGACCTGGGGGACGAGGCTCGTGTCCTGTCCCGCTACTTCGACTTCATCCTGGTTCGCTTCCTGGCTCACGCCGACGTCGTCACCGTCGCCGAGGCGGCGGATGTACCGGTAATGAACGGCTGCTGCGACCGCTACCATCCGCTGCAGGCGTTGTGCGACTTGCAGACCGTGCAGGAAAAACTGGGTCGACTGGAGGACGTACGGCTGGTCTACGTCGGAGTACACAACAACGTCACCAATTCGCTGATCACAGCGGGGCTGCGCACGGGCATGCACATCACCGTCGTCGCCCCGGAGATGAACGAGTCCGCCGTCGACGAGGGTTTGTTCGCTGAGGCGCGCGCCTCGGACCACTACGTCGAGACCGATGATCTGCGTGGGGCTGTCGCCGAGGCCGATGTGGTATATACCGACACCTGGATCGACATGGAGTATTTCGACGATCCGGAGTACGCGGACCAGAAGGCGCGTCGCCTGAGCCTTTTTGGGCCCCTGCAGTTGAACCGAGCCCTGTTGGCCGGGTCCCACGCGCTCATCATGCACTGTCTGCCGGCGCACCGCGGCTACGAAATCGAGGGTGAGCTGGTCGACGATCCCCGTTCGGTCGTCTTTGACCAGGCCGAAAATCGCCTGCACAGCCAGAAGGCGACCCTGTTGAAACTGGCAGGTTTGCTGCCATGACCTGGAGGGTGGCCGCTGCGTGCCTGTTGGCGCTGTCGCCCCTTTATGCTCAGGAGTCGACCACGGCAGCGGGCGATTCCGATTCGGTCGTCGTCGTGCGGCCGCTCACCAAGTACGGCATCCTGCGCACGCATCTGCCCGACTCCGAAGGCGCCCCCCAGGTCGCCGTCAGCCATGCCCGTTACATCGCCAATTTCGGCACCCGC
Source organism: Candidatus Latescibacterota bacterium (assembly GCA_036339235.1). GTDB lineage: Bacteria > Latescibacterota > UBA2968 > UBA8231 > UBA8231 > UBA8231. The sequence continues at coordinate 13,284 of JAYZCA010000180.1, forward strand.
GACGGCGTCAAGCCGGGGGCGATCTTCCAGGTCTACAA
>JAYZCA010000181.1:0-10763 GCA_036339235.1 Candidatus Latescibacterota bacterium
CGCTCGGCGTCGGTTCGGCGCAGCAGTTCGAGGGCGATGTCGCAGACCCGTGGCGCCGTGTCGTGGTACAACCCACCCGTGAGGGAACGCGTCACCGTCTCAAAGTCAGGGTAGCGCGCCTTCAGTGTGACGACGCGCCCACGCAGGCTTCGACGCCGCAGGCGACCTGCCACGTCCTGCACCAGGTCGTGTACGGCATAGCGCATTTCCTCCGCGTCGAAGACATCGGTAGCGAAGGTCGTCTCCGCACTCAACTGCTTGGGTTCGCGTTCCGGGGTGACCGGATCGTCATCGATACCTCGCGATCGGAGATGCAGATAGCGGCCCCGCCGGCCGAATCGCTGTGCCAGTTCGACCTCACCGGCGCCGGCCAACTGGGCGATCGTCTCGATACCGATAGCGTGGAGCTGCTGGCGCGTCACTTTGCCGACCCCGGGGATCCGATCCACCGGCAGGGGGTCGAGGAAGGCACGGATCTGGTGCGGCATGATGGTCAGCAGACCGTCGGGCTTGTCGAGGTCAGAGGCGATCTTGGCGACGAACTTGCTCGGCGCCACGCCCGCCGATGCCGTCAGCTCCAGGCGCCGGTGAATCTCGGTCTTCATCATACGAGCCACGCGGTGACCGAAGGGGATGTCCTGTTTGTTCCACGTCACATCGAGGTAGGCCTCGTCGAGGGCTACCGGCTCGACGAGGTCGGTGTGCTCGTGGAAGATCTCATGGATACCGCGAGACACCTCACGGTAACGTTCGAAGTCGGCGGGCACGCGTGCCGCGTGTGGACACAGCCGGAGCGCGGTGCGCATCGGCATGGCGCTGCGGATGCCAAAGGCACGGGCTTCATAGGAAGCGGCGGCGACCACACCACGGTCCTCCGGGTTGCCGCCCACCACGACGGGTCGTCCCAGCAGCGACGGATCGTCGCGTTGTTCGACGGATGCATAGAAGGCGTCCATGTCGATGTGGATGATTTTCCGGGTGTTGCGAGCGGTCACGGAGCCACCGGGTAACGAGGCAACCCGGGGAAGGGCAGCTGGCTGACGACAGCATGGACCGGATCAGCAGTTTCTGTCTGCACGACGACAGCCGTACCGGGATCGCAGTGCGCCGTACGCACATAGGCAAGAGCCAGGCAGCCAAGGTCGGGGGAGCGCGCCACGCTGGTGACGTTGCCGACGGAGCGCTGCTGCACTTCGACGCGGGCACCGGCGAGGACGGCGGCATCGAGGCGCAGACCGACGAGGTGTTGTTTGACCTTGTTGTACGTGTCGAGTCTGGCGACGACCTCCTGCCCCGTGTAACAACCCTTGTTCATGTGAATCGCCTCGCCGAGCCCTGCCTCCCATGGGTTGTGCTCGAGGGTGAGTTCAGCCTCGCCTGGCTCACCGTCTTCCACGCGCACGGTCTCGCGGGTTGTATCGCCGACATTCACCACGCCAGCCGCCCAGAGTTTCTCGCCAACGGCTTCGAGCTCATTTCCCCAGAGGCGCACGCCGGCATGGCCGCCGGCGTCGATGCGCATGGCCATCAGGGACTGGTGGGGTAGACGGCTGAAGGCGGGCGCTGCCTCGGCTTCCAAGTTGAGGACATCGGCGCTGACGCGCGCCGCCAGCGGGCCGACTATCTCGATCTGGCGGCCCCAGTGTGTCTCGTCCTGCCATTCGATACACTCGCCGAAATGGAACCGGTCGAGCCAGCCCAGCAGATCCGGAGCTCGCCCCGGTCCGATGAAAGCTTGCGTCACATCAGCGTCGATGCGACACAAGGTCGCTACTTCCACGATGCGACCGCGGGGGTCGCAGAAGACGGTGCGCAGGCCAGCGCCGACTGGACAACCGACGGTGTCGTTCGTCGACAGCCGCTGGAGGAAATCGAGATGGTCGGCTCCCGAAAGTCGTAGCCGTCCACCCGACGATATATCGAAGAGAGCTGCGCCCTGCGAGACGGCGCGGTACTCGTCCGGGTCTGGTGTCGACATGGTGGTCACTCGATCAATCGATAATCTCGAAGCGGGAGCCGCGTACCGGGTCCTTGGTTACCTCGATACGGACCGGGAAGGCGTCCTTCATTTCGTCGAGATGAGTGACGACGAGGACCTTGTCGAAGTCGTTGCTGATCTGCTGGATCGCCGCCGTCAGTTGCTCGAGGCCGCGGGCGTCCTGTGTACCGAAACCTTCGTCGATGATCAACGTTCGCAGCCGTGTACCGGCGCGTCGTGCCAGTACCTTCGAGAGCGCGATACGTAGAGCGAAGTCGGTGCGAAACGCCTCGCCGCCGGAGTAGAGCTCATAGGATCGCTCCCCAAGCTCGTCGGCAATCTTGACATCGAGTGTCTCCCGACTGCCACCACCCTTCAGGTCGCGCAGTGATTCGATGGTCACCTGAATGCGGTTGTCCGTCAGGCGGCGCAGGATGGCGTTGGCTTCGTCCTCGATCTCGGGGATAGCGCTCTCGATGACGAGGGCTTGAATGCCGTCTTTGCCGAAGGCCTCCACGAGCTGCCCGTAGAGCCACTCATCCCGTTCCAGCTCCCGCCGGCGGGCAGCGACAACCGTTGCCTGCTCGGCGATGGTGGCCAGGTGCTGCTGTCGAGATTGTAGAGATCCGCGACACTCTAGCAATCCATCACGTTCATGTCGCAGGCTGTCGACCTGTGTCCCTGCAGCCTGACAGTGACTGTCGACGTTAGTCAGTTTCTCGAGGATCGCGGCCAACTCGAGGCGACGCTGGGCCAACACCTCGGCGCGTTGCTCGGCGGCGGCGTATTCCTCGCCAAGACGTTTGAGGGACTCGTCCGTTGACTGCATTCGTTGACGGGCTGCCCTGAGTCGCTCGTTCTCCACCGGGGCGCCGCTGAGCGCCTCGAACTGCGTGCGCACATGAAAGTGGCTGGCCTCGTCATAGCCAACGGATTCGTTTTCGAGGCGCAGGCGTTCGGACTCGATGTCAAGAACGCGTGAGAAGGAACCGGAGTCGAGTTCGCCTTGGGCGGCGGCCACGTGTCCCTCGGCCTGAGCACGTTCGGCTTCGGTCCGCTCAAGATCCTGTCGGGCACCTTGCAGCAGGCGGTGGTCGGCATCGACCTCGACGCCGTTGCCCACGTGGTCCTCGAGCGCCGCCAGACGATCGGGATCGAAGGCGAGATCGACGAGGCTCGCCTCGGCATCGGCCTGCACCGCGCGCGCATCCAGAGCGAAGTCGCCCTCCTGCAACCGGCGGGTGAGATCGGTGACTTCCGCCAGCAGTTCTGCGGCGACGGTCTCGTCTTCGTCGAGTTGTCGGCGCCTGGCTCGCAACAGGGCAACCCGCTGCTGCAACTGAGCAAGCTCCCCGAGGCTTTCCTCAAGCCCGATGAACCGTGCCCGCAGGAGGGCGAGTTCTTCGTCCATCGCCGCCGCCTCGCGGTCGAGCCGTTGCCGCCTCGTCGTCAACGCGTCTTCGTGTTCACCGAGTTCGGCATCCATGCGTCGCCGGTGATCGGCGTCAAGGTCAGTGCCGCACAAAGGGCACTGTGCCAGGTCGCCGCGGTCGAGGGCGGTGATCCGCTCGGCAAGTTCGCGGCTCTCGGTGTCGAGTTCGACGAGCCGCTCGCGCGCCTGTTCCGCCTGGGCTCGCACTCGCGTGCCCTCCTCACGAAGCCGCCGCATCTCCTCGGAACGCTTGCCAGCCGCTTCGAGGTCGTTCTCGGCCGCATCGATCTGGCTGGACAGCTCGCCGCCGGCGTCAATCCGCTGCAGGATCTCCCCCAGACGCGCATCGGCGCCGCGTCGGCGTTCCGCCAACCGACGCTGCTCCAGATCGACTGTATGAGCACTGGAGTCCTTTGTCGCGCGCAATTCCTCCCACCGACGACGGCTGCGGCGCAAGGTCTCCAGCTCCTGGCGACTCCTGGAGAGTTTCGCAGAGTCCGTCTCGATGCGATCCGCACTGCGCAGGACGCTGTCGAACTGCCGCAGACGGTCGTTGAGGCTGTCTCGACGGGCCTCCCAGGTCACCTGACGCCGATCGACCTGATGCCTGGCGGCTTCGACCTGCCGGCGGATGTCAACCATGGCCGTGTCGATGGCCCGGCTCACTTCCTGCTGCTCCGCCAGCAGGTTCACCTGGGTGAGCAGGTCCTCGTAGCGGACCGCGTCGGCCTCGATGCGGTCCGCTCGCGCCAGAATCGTGGCATCGACGCGGCGACGCTCCTGATGCACCGCGATATCCGCCCCGAGGCGACGGCAAGCCCCCTCGAGGTCGGCGGCATCCGCGGTAGATCTCTGTGACTCGTCGCGTACGGACTCGGCCTGCTGACGCCGCTCCCGCCAGAGCTGCAACTCCTGTTCGACACGTTCAAGCCTGGTGCCCAGCTCGGCAAGTCCGACCTCCGTCCTTTCGAGGGCGGCGTCTACTTCGGGCCTGGCGATGAGCTCGGTGTCGAAGGCGGCGGCACGCTGTCGCAGGCCGACCAGTTCAGAGGAAAGCGCCTGTTGCCGCTCACGGGCACCATTCTGCAGCCTGTCGTAGCGGCTCAGCCCGAGGATGCGGGCTAGCAAATCCTTGCGTTCCCTTGGACCCTTGCTTGTAAAGGCGTCGGCGTGGCCCTGCAGCAGAAAAGCAGAATTGACGAAGGTCTCGTAATCCATCGACAACAAGCGGTCGATGCGATCTTGGGTGACCCCGACGGCTCCCGCTTCAGACAGGGGACGGTAGACCCCGGTCTCGGGGTCGAGCATCTGCAGCTCGAGTTCAGTCACATTCGAACTCGGCCGGCGCCGGAAGCTGCGGATGACGCGATGAGTACCGCCGTCGAGTTCGAAGGTGAATTCGACACGCATCTGCCGCGCCCCGAGACGCAGCAGACCCTCATCGGGCTTGCGGTCGTGCCGACCCTTGCGCGCCTGACCCCAAAGTGACCAGGTAATCGCGTCGAGGAGGGCGGACTTGCCGTGGCCGTTGGGGCCGGACAGGCAGGCCACGTGGAAGCGAGAAAAATCGAGGCACTGGGCCTCCTCGCCATAACTGAGGAAGTTCTGCAGGACGAGTCGCAGGGGGATCACGAGTTGCCTCCGGAATCGGCCACGCTCAGATCGCGCTCCAGCTGGAGGGCGTAGCGCGTGAGGATCTCGCGATGGGGCTCGAGGTCGGGCCGATTGTCGATGAAACGCTCGAGGGCAAAGGCGGTCGAGGCGTCCTGGGGGACGGCGACACGGCGCAACCGCTCCTTCGGTACGGCGGTAGGAGCGATGGCTGCCACGTAGTGGGCCCCAGCCGCCTCCAGTGCTCGGCGTACGCAGTCGGTATCGACACGCTGTCCGGCGTCGACCGTGTAGCGAACGCGAACCACAGCGTTGGTGAGGGTCGCCCGCCCGACGGCTTCCAGAACCGCCGCCGTGGGGTCCTCGGCGCCAGCAACGTCGACATCGAGCGTGGCGAAGGGGCGGGCGGCGGTCGGTACGAATTCGTACGAGGTCAAACGTCGCCCGCCACTGCCGTCGATGGAGATCAAGCAGAAGCCTTTGGTCTCGCGTTCCTCGCCGAAGTCGACGCGCTCGCTGCTTCCACTATACACGACGGCTGGATGCCCCCCGGCATTGAGATCCTGGTGGCGATGGACGTGGCCCAGTGCAACGTAATCGAAGGCCGGGTTGGCCAGGTCGCTGGTCAGAATCGTCGGGTCGGAGCCGATCAGCGCCGAGCGTTCGGAGCCGGAAAAAATGGCCCCAGCGGCAGCCACATGGGCGACGAGGACGGCGGGTACGTCCTTATCGAGACGGTCGGCGAGGTCCCGGATCTGCCGAGCGCACAGGCGGCTGATCTCACGCAGCAGGTCCTCCTGCGGGAGCTGGCGGTAGGTTTCGTGGGTGCGCAGGTAGTGGCGCGTCGGCCAGGGCAGGCCAGCGATCTGCAGCGGCCCGCTCTTCGTCGGCAGGGTGAACAAGAGGGGAGCGCGAACCACATGCGTGCCGGCCAGGTCCAGGGCGTTGAACACATCCACCGAAGTCGCTCGGCCAAAGGCGGCTGGAGTGTCATGGTTGCCGACGACGAGAACGATGGGGATGTCGGCCTGCTGCAGACGGCGCAGTTGCAGGGCGAACTCCCGCTGCCATGTGGGGTTCGGAGTCGGCGTTCGATACAGATCCCCGGCGAAAAGGACAGCATCGACGCCACGCTCGATGGCGGTTTCGAAGATCGTCGCCAGACGATCCCGGAAGTCGAGCAGGCGTGAATGCAGGCCCGTAGCCGGATCGAGTCGGCCGTAGTTTTCGATCCCTAGATGGAGATCGGCAAAATGGAGCAGATGCACGTCCGTCTTCGCCTTCCAGGCATCAGGTGCCCAGATATCAGGTGATGGTGGCCGGTTGGAGATTCCGGTAAGGGGCACCGGTCTGCCGGGGAGGCCGCAGAAGCGAAATGCGGGGAGCAACTGGTGGGGAGTGGGGGAAGCCGGCCTTCGGGACACTCCAAGCCAATGTATGGAGCGCCTGAAACCCGCGAAAGGGAGATTTTAAGGAGATCTCCCCCCCTGGACGCACGGCATCCTGCTGCTTGCCCAGCCGGTGGCGCGTCGCTATGTTTATGTGTGTAGTCGAGGTTCAGCTCGGTCGAGCGGAAGCGGCGCACTAGCCATGCTTCCGCTTTTTGTATTCAGAGTCAGGAGTGATCGATCACATGAGCGAGGTCTACCTTTCGCGCGACGGTATTCGGAAGCTCCAGGAAGAGTTGAAGGAGCTCAAGACATCCGAGCGCCCGATCGTACGTCAGGACCTTCAGCGTGCCCGGGAGTTCGGTGACCTTTCCGAGAACGCCGAGTACTCTGCGGCCAAGGAGCGGTTGCTGTTTCTCGAAAACCGCATCAACAAGCTCGAAGAGACCCTCAGTCGTGCGACCTTGCTGGAGAACGAGAACATTCCGGACGACAAGGTTTACATCGGTGCCACCGTGCAACTGCAGGATCTGGCCAAGAGCGGCGAGTTGACCTACACCCTCGTGTCGCCGGAAGAAGCGGATTTCGATGAGGGCAAAATCTCGACGGTGTCTCCTATCGGCAAGGGCCTGCTCGGCAAGGAGGAGGGTGCCGAGGTGGAGATCACCGTCCCCGCCGGTACCCTGCACTACAAGATCCTAAAAATCAGTCGTGACTGATCGGATCAGTCGCCACTGACCTACCTTATTGCCGTCATCCACGGCGGCATCAGGACCCGCCCATGTGGCGTCGATCTCTCGACCTGATTTCTCAGGCTCTGCCGCTGGGGACAGGTCTGGCACGCATGGCGGCCCTCGCCAGCGAGCACATGAGGGTCGACCGTTGCGCCGTGCTGCTCTACGATCGGACCACTGACGAACTCACCCTGCAGGTCGACAGGCCGGGTCGTTCTGCGCCCGAGGTGCGCCTCCGTTTGGGAGTCGGCCTCACCGGGCTGGCGGCCAGCGGCCAGCGCACGATCCAGGTGCCGCACATGGGGAGAGACCCCCGCTCGGTCGATCTCGGCCATGATCTCGAGTACCGGGGGTTCATCGCGGTGCCCATCGTCGAGCGGGATGAGCTCATCGGTGTCTGCACCCTGCAGACGCTCGAGGAGCGGCACTTCTCCGCGGACGACGTCACCTTCCTGGAGTCGACCATACGCCCCCTGCTCGCCCTTATGGTGACGACGGCGCGCTCGCGCGAGGACCTGGCCCGCCGCAACGCGCAGATCCAGTCACTCAATGAGTTGGGGCAGGCGATGAACTCCGGCCTCGACCTCGACGAATCGCTGGAATTGATCGCCGCGCGCGCCGCCGAGGCTCTGGGCGCCAAGGGATCGGCGATCCGTCTCTTCGTGGCCGATGGCACACTGGCTCTGGCGACGCTGTATTCTCAGTCGGCCGAGGGTATCGATTCGACGTACGAAAGGCGCATCGCCGACTTCGTCGCCGCCACCGGTGAGCCGATTCTTATCGACGATCTTCGCACCGACGAAGAGCCTCACGTGCTCGGCTCGTCACTGCTGTGCGTGCCTCTCGTGCTCGAAGACAGCGTGGTCGGCACTCTGACCCTGCTCGACAAGATCACTACCGAACGACGCGACCGGCGCATCTTCACCGACGACGACGTGAACACCCTCTTTGCGCTGTCGAGCCAGATCGCAGCCGAGATCGAGGACATCCGCCTGACCAAGCGTCTCCAGGAGTTGGTGCGTACCGAGCAGAAACAGGGCAGGCAGCTGCGCACGCTCTACGACCGTTCACGTGCCCTGCTCGAGTCGATCTCGGATGGGCTTCTCGCCGTCGACGACAACGGTGTGGTAATAGAGGTAAACTCGGTGGCCCGCCGTATCCTCGGTCGCCCCCAGGGTGAACTCGAAGGACGCCGTATCGCCGACCTGGTCGAAGACAAGCCCCCCATCCTCACCTGGGTATCTCGTGGCGAGCAGTTCAGCAGCAGGGTTATCACCCTGAAGACGGCGGACGGGCGCGTTGCGGCGATGGCCAACCTGCAACCCTTCCTCGACGACAAGCACGGCCCCGTAGGTGCCGTGTTGACCTTCCGCGAGATGAGTGAGGTGGGCCGTCTCGTCAATCGTGTGATCGGCGTGGAGCGAACCTTCAACTTCGATGACATCCTCGGCGAGAGCCCGGCGATTCACAAGAGCAAAGAACTGGCTCGTATCGCGGCCGGCACCTCCTCGAACATCCTTATCGGCGGCGAAACGGGAACCGGAAAAGAGGTTTTCGCGCAGGCGATCCACAATGCCAGCGCCTTCGCCGATGGTCCCTTCCTTGCCGTCAACAGCGCCGCTCTGCCGCGTGACCTGATCGAGAGCGAGCTCTTCGGCTACGTCGAAGGTGCCTTCACCGGTGCCAGCCGCAAGGGACGGCTCGGAAAGTTCGAACTGGCCAGCGGAGGCTCGTTGTTCCTGGATGAAATCGGCGAGATCCCGCCGGAAGTGCAGGTCAAGCTGCTCCGTGTGCTGCAGGAGAAGGCCATCGTCCGCGTCGGCGGCGACCGGACGATCCCTGTCGACTGTCGTCTGATCGCGGCGACGAACCGGAACCTCCACCGCGCCGTCGCCGAGGGCAGTTTTCGCCAGGACCTCCTCTACCGACTCGATGTCATCTCCATCGATCTGCCCCCGGTGCGCGAACGAACCGGTGACCTGCCGCTGTTTATCGAGCGGTTCATCCGCATCCATTCGGAACGCAATCACAAGGTCGTGGAGGGTATCCAGCCAGAGGCGTTGAGCCTACTGACGGGCTACGACTGGCCCGGAAACGTGCGCGAGGTCGAAAACGTCGTCGAGCATGCCGTGGCGCTGGCTCGTGGTCGACTGATCGGTATCGCTGATCTGCCGGAGTCTCTGAGGAGATCCGCTCTGGGCAAGGAACCGCCAGGCACGGTCGGGCTGGTGGAAGCTCGACGCGGTTACGAGAAGGCCCAGCAGCAGCTGTACCTCGAAGCCCTCAAGGAGGGCGGGGGTGACGTACCACGGGCAGCCCACTTGCTTGGAATCAGCCGGGCGACCCTGTACCGCCATCTGCGAAAATACGGGCTCACCGATGAAGTCCCCCGCGTGAGATTTGAAACGCGAAATTGAGACGGATCTGTCTACGTTGTGATCAACCCGTCAGTTATTCGAGTCCTTATGTTCACCTTTCTGTGGTGACGTCGCAAAAAAGAGACGTAATGTCAGCCAGGAATCTGGCTCCGGAGACGTCAGGGAAGCACCGTGAACTTTCATAAGTTATTGTTTCAAATGCAATTGACGTATCGAATGAAGTCGATTGAGAGTGTGCGATGGCATTGGAGTTGCTATGTGCTTGGGGGTGCAGGATTTCTTCCGCGCCCAGAGCGTTGGTCCCGGCGCCGAAAAATTCAACCGGCGCCGAAAAATTCAAGAGGAATGCAGAGTCATGGATCAGAATTCTTAAAATGGGGGGGAACGAAACCTGTCGGGCCCCGAAGTGTGGCCGGGTCGCGAGGACCGCGAGGTATTGCCCTAGGCATTATCAGCAGATTCGCCGGCACGGTCGCCTAACCCCTGAACGAGAGTATCGTAGCAGGGGTGGGGTGTGCAAAGTCGGCGCCTGCGGCAAGGCGCAGATCGCCAAAGGGCTGTGTTTCCGTCACTATCAGCAAATTCGGCGCTACGGCCGACTGATCCCGGAGCGGGAGCGTGCCTACGGGCGGACCAGTTGTCGTGTTTCGGATTGTGCCGAAAGGCACTCATCCCGTGGCTTCTGCAAGCGCCATTATATGAGCGAGTACTATCTCCCCCGCAGGCAGGGCGCAGCCGCACACGAATTGAAGCGCGCCGCCGCGTGAGTGGTTTCGTGAGCCTCACCCCACAGTTGTCCCGTGCCCGGTGGGGCTCAGCGTATGTACAACTGCCGCCAAGTGTTGACACATTTGAAGGCCTGACGTAGCTTTCGGGATCTGTATCCGGCGGGCACACACAGACAGAAGTTCTGTAGCCTCGGCGAATGGGTTGCAAGGAGGAGGCGAATCGGGGCGGGAGTAGCTCAGTTGGCTAGAGCGCGAGCCTTCCAAGCTCGATGTCGCGGGTTCGAGTCCCGTTTCCCGCTCCAAGTTCGCCGGCTGGAAAGACTTGGCCGATGTAGCTCAGTTGGTAGAGCGCGTCCTTGGTAAGGACGAGGTCACCGGTTCAACCCCGGTCATCGGCTCCAGCACCCGGACATCGGTTCGTTCGACTCGACGATCTTCGCGTCTCAATACTCGGGCATCCCGGAACCCCAGGGCACACAGGAACTCAAGCAGCCGCTTTAGCGGCGGATCGTAC